>NZ_JBFACU010000004.1:0-292901 GCF_040641015.1 Streptomyces sp. NPDC021356
TCCAACCCTCCAACTAAAACTCCTTCCCCCCCCCACTCCTTTTCCTTCGCCACCCCCGCGCCCCCGTGTCCACCCCCGGGGGGGGCCGCCCCGTGGCGGGGCGGCCCGGCCGACGCGGACAGGGCGCGGAGGGCCTCTGCGGCCGCCGGCCGTGAGCCGCTACTTGGTGAGGGCGGGGGCCTCGGTGGACTGCTCGGTCACGCGGCGGCGGACGGCGAACCAGCCGCCGACCAGGAGGACCGCGATCAGCGGGAGCAGCAGGAGGGTCTTGCGGCCCACGTCGGGGTCGTTCCACATCAGGCCGAGGCAGGCCATCAGGAAGGCGATCGTGGCGATCTCGGTGACCGGGCTGCCGGGGAGGCGGAAGTGCGGCCGGTCGACCAGGCCCGCCCTGGCCCGGCGGACGAAGATCAGGTGGCAGATCATGATGATCACCCAGGTGCTGACGATGCCGAGGGAGGCGACGTTCAGCACGATCTCGAAGGCCTTGCTGGGCACCAGGTAGTTCAGGCCGACACCGAGCACGCAGACCGCGCAGGTCAGCAGGATGCCGCCGTAGGGCACCTGGCTGCGGCTCATCACGCGGGTGAACTTCGGCGCCGAGCCCGCCATCGCCATGGAGCGCAGGATGCGGCCGGTGGAGTACAGGCCGGAGTTGAGCGAGGACATGGCGGCGGTGAGGACCACGAGGTTCATCACGTCACCGGCAGCGGGCACGCCGATCTTGGAGAGGACGGTGACGAACGGGCTCTCGTCGCCCGAGTAGACCGAGCCGGGCAGCAGCAGCGCGAGCAGGACGACCGAGCCGACGTAGAACAGGGCGACGCGCCACATGATCGAGTTCACCGCGCGCGGGACGACCTTCTCCGGCTCGGCGGTCTCGCCCGCGGCGACGCCGACCAGCTCCAGCGCGGCGTACGCGAAGATCACGCCCTGCATGACGAGGACGACCGGCATCGCGCCGTGCGGGAGCAGTCCGCCGTGGTCGCTGATCACGCTCAGGCCGGGTGTCGTGCCGTCGACCTTGTGCTGGGTGGCCAGCAGGAAGATGCCGATCAGCATGAAGGCGACCAGGGTGGCCACCTTGACGATCGCGAACCAGAACTCCATCTCGCCGAAGATCTTCACCGAGATCAGGTTCACGGTGAGGACGACGGCGAGGGCGATCAACGCCAGCACCCACTGCGGGATGGGCGTGAAGAAGCTCCAGTAGTGCGTGTACAGCGCGATGGCCGTGATGTCGGCGATGCCGGTCGTCGACCAGTTCAGGAAGTACATCCAGCCGGCGACGTAGGCGCCCTTCTCGCCGAGGAACTCGCGCGCGTACGACACGAAGGACCCGGACGAGGGCCGGTAGAGGACCAGCTCGCCGAGGGCGCGGACGACGAAGAACGCGAAGACGCCGCAGACGAGGTAGGCCAGCGCCAAGGCTGGTCCCGCGGTGTGCAGCCGGCCGCCGGCGCCCAGGAAGAGGCCGGTGCCGATCGCACCGCCGATGGCGATCATGTTGACGTGGCGGTGCTTGAGGTCCTTGCTGTAACCGGCGTCGCCCGCGTCGGCGGGGGTCGCGGTCGCCCGGGGATGTTCGGCGACGGAGTCCTTGCTCACGCGGTGGTATCCACTCTCTGGGGGTCCGGGCGGGGGTGCGCCCGGGTGTCCGTACAATTCCGGCTTGCACCACTGGGGACGCGGTACAGACCAGGCAAGCAGCTTCCCAGAGAGATCAGTTCTCATGCGATGGCGTATGTCACAGAGGGGGACTTCTCACACTTTCCACGCAGATCGGTCACCGACTTTCACACCACTGGTGAGACAGCGATACTGCTGCACATGACGACGACCGACAGCGGCGAGCCGGCCCTCACCGTGGACGAGCTGGCCGCGCGGGCGGGCGTCACGGTGCGCACGGTGCGCTTCTACGCCGGCCGGGGCCTGCTGCCGCCGCCCGCGATCGGCCCGCGCCGGGTGGGCCGCTACGGCAGGGACCACCTCGCGCGTCTGGCACTGATCGAGGAGATGCAGCGCCAGGGCATGACGCTGGCGGCGATCGAACGCCATCTGAGCCGGCTCCCGCCCGATCTCAGCCCGCACGACCTGGCCGTGCACCGCGCGGTGGTCGCCTCGTGGGCGCCGGAGAGCGTGGAGCTGCTGTCCCGGCCGGACCTTGAGCGGCGCGCCGGCCGGCCGCTCACCGACGAGGACGTGGAGCGGCTGGCGGCGATGAGCGTGCTGACCCGGGAGGGCGACTTCCTCCGCGTCGACTCCGGGCTGCTGGGGCTCGGCGTGGAACTGCTCGACGTACCGCTGTCCGAGGAGACCGTGCTCGCCGCCCGTACGGCGCTGATCGACCACGCGCGCGCGGCGGCACGCGAGCTGTCGCAGCTGCTGCGCGACGCCGTGGCCGAACGCGACACGCGGGATGTGAAGTCCCTGTCCGCCCACATGCACCCCCTGGTGGTGCAAGCGCTGCTGACCACCTTCCAGCGGTCGCTGAAGGAGGAGCTGCGGGAGTGGGTGGGCTCTCCCGAGGACTCCGCCGGGGGCCCTGCCGAAGGCGCCTGCCGGGCGGACGGCCCGGTGGAGGGCGCGGCGCGGGAAACAGCCCCGGGGGCTCCGGGGGACGCGCCCTCCGTCTGAGCCGCGGCTCAGCGCTCGTCGGTGAAGATCTCCCCCTTCTCCGCCTTGGCGACCAGCAGGGCGGGCGGGGCGAACCGCTCGCCGTAGCGCTCGGCGAGTTCGCGCGCGCGGGCCACGAAGCCGGGCAGGCCGCTCGCTCCCCCGGCGCCGCCGTCGTAGCCGTTGATGTACTGGAGCACGCCGCCGGTCCAGCCGGGGAAGCCGATGCCGAAGATCGAGCCGATGTTGGCGTCGGCGACGGAGGTCAGGACGCCCTCCTCCAGGAGCCGGAGCGTGTCCAGCGCCTCGGCGAAGAGCATCCGCTCCTGCATGTCCCGGAACGGGATCTCGTACCCCGGCTTGGTGAAGTGTTCGCGCAGCCCCGGCCACAGTCCGGCGCGCCGGCCGTCCGCCCCGTACTCGTAGAAGCCCGCGCCCCCGCTGCGGCCGGTGCGGCCGAACTCGTCGACCATGCGGTCGATGACGGCCTCGGCGGGGTGCGTGACCCAGGTGCCGCCGGCCTCCTCGACGGCCCGCTTCGACTCGCCGCGGATCCTGCGGGGCAGGGTGAGGGTCAGCTCGTCCATGAGGGAGAGCACCTTGGCCGGGTAGCCGGCCTGGGCCGCCGCCTGCTCGACGGAGGCGGGCTCGATGCCCTCGCCGACCATGGCCACGCCCTCGTCGATGAAGTGGCCGATCACCCGGGAGGTGAAGAAGCCGCGCGAGTCGTTGACGACGATCGGCGTCTTGTTGATCTGCCGGACCAGGTCGAAGGCGCGGGCGAGGGCCTCGTCCCCGGTGCGCCCGCCCTTGATGATCTCGACCAGCGGCATCTTGTCGACCGGTGAGAAGAAGTGCAGGCCGATGAAGTCTGCCTGGCGCTGTACGCCCTCGGCGAGCGCGGTGATGGGGAGTGTGGAGGTGTTGGAGCACAGCAGCGCGTCCGGGGCGACGACGTGTTCGATCTCCTGGAAGACCTTGTGCTTGAGCGCCGGGTCCTCGAAGACCGCCTCGATCACCGCGTCGCAGCCGGCGAGGTCGGCGGCGTCGGCGGTGGGCGTGATGCGGGCGAGCAGCGCGTCCGCCTTCTCCTGGCTGGTACGGCCCCGGGCGACGGCCTTGGCGCACAGTTTCTCGGAGTAGCCCTTGCCCTTGACCGCGGCCTCCAGGGAGACGTCCTTGAGGACGACGTCGATGCCCGCGCGGGCGCACGCGTAGGCGATGCCGGCGCCCATCATGCCGGCGCCGAGGACGGCCGCCCTGGTCACCTTGCGGGGCTCGACGCCGCGGGGGCGGTTGGCGCCGGAATTGACCGCCTGGAGATCGAAGAAGAACGCCTGGATCATGTTCTTCGAGGTCTGCCCGGCGGCCAGCTCGACGAAGTAGCGGGCCTCGATGACCTGGGCGGTCTCGAAGTCGACCTGGGCGCCCTCGACGGCCGCGGCCATGATGTTGCGCGGGGCGGGGTAGGGGGCGCCGTTCGTCTGCTTGCGCAGGTTGGCCGGGAACGCGGGCAGGTTGGCGGCGAACTTCGGGTGCGCCGGTGTGCCGCCGGGGATGCGGTAGCCGGGCCGGTCCCAGGGCTGGGCGGACTCGGGGTGGGCGTCGATGAAGGCGCGGGCCCTGGCGAGCATGTCCTCGCGGGTGCCGGCGACCTCGTCGACCAGGCCGTTCTCCTGGGCGCGGCGCGGGTTGTACTGGGTGCCCTGGAGGAGCACCTTCAGCAGGGCGTCGGTGATGCCGAGCATCCGGACCGTGCGGACGACTCCGCCGCCGCCGGGCAGCAGGCCGAGGGTGACCTCGGGGCAGCCGATCTTGGAGCCGGGGGCGTCGAGGGCGACGCGGTGGTGGCAGGCGAGGGCGATCTCGTAGCCGCCGCCGAGGGCCGCGCCGTTCAGCGCGGCGACCACGGGTTTGCCGAGGGTCTCGATGCGGCGCAGGTCGCGCTTGATCGCCATGCCGCCGTCGAAGAGGTCCTGGGCGGTGTCGGGGGTGACGCGGATCAGGTCACGCAGGTCGCCGCCGGCGAAGAACGTCTTCTTGGCGGAGGTGACGATGACGCCGCGGATCGTGTCCTTCTCGGCCTCCAGACGGTCGGTGACCGCGGCGAGCGAGGTGCGGAACGCCTGGTTCATGGTGTTGGCGGACTGGTCCGGGTCGTCGAGGACGAGGGTGACGACACCGGTGTCGTCCTGTTCCCAGCGGATGGTCGTGGACTCGGTGGTCATGAGGAGGTGCTCCAGGGGGATCCGTCGGGAGGGGGTCAGATGCGCTCGACGATGGTGGCGATGCCCATGCCGCCGCCCACGCAGAGGGTGGCGAGGCCGTACCGCTTGTCCTGGCGCTCCAGTTCGTCGACGAGGGTGCCGAGGATCATGGCGCCGGTGGCGCCGAGGGGGTGGCCCAGCGCGATGGCGCCGCCGTTGACGTTGACCTTGTCCAGGCTCAGGCCCATGTCCTTCACGAAGCGCAGCACGACCGCGGCGAACGCCTCGTTGATCTCGACGAGGTCGATGTCGCCGATGCTCAGGCCGGCCTTGGCGAGCGCCTTGCGGGTGGCGGGGGCGGGGCCGGTGAGCATGATGGTGGGCTCGGAGCCGGAGACGGCGGCGGAGACGATCCGCGCGCGCGGGGTGAGGCCGTAGCGCTCCCCGACCTCACGGGAGCCGATGGCGACCAGGGAGGCGCCGTCGACGATGCCGGAGGAGTTGCCCGCGTGGTGGACGTGGTCGATCTTCTCCACCCAGTGGTACTTCTGCAGGGCCACGGCGTCGAAGCCGCCGAGTTCGCCGATGTCGGCGAAGGAGGGCTTGAGCCCCGCGAGCGAGTCGGCGGTGGTGCCGGGGCGAGGGTGCTCGTCGTGGTCGAGGACGGTGAGGCCGCCGCGGTCCTTCACCGGCACGACGGAGCGCTCGAAGCGGCCCTCCTTCCAGGCGGTGGCCGCGCGTTCCTGGGACAGGGCCGCGTACTCGTCGACGTCGCGGCGGGAGAAGCCCTCGATGGTGGCGATCAGGTCGGCGCCGATGCCCTGCGGCACGAAGTTCGTGGCCAGGTTGGTCATCGGGTCGTTGAACCAGGCGCCGCCGTCGGAGGCCATCGGCACCCGGGACATCGACTCGACGCCGCCCGCCAGGACCAGATCCTCCCAGCCCGAGCGCACCTTGGCGGCGGCCAGGTTGACGGCTTCGAGGCCCGAGGCGCAGAAGCGGTTCTCCTGCACGCCGGCCACGGTGTCCGGCAGTCCCGCGGCGATGGCGGCGATGCGGGCGATGTCGGAGCCCTGGTCGCCGACGGGGCCGACGACGCCGAGCACGATGTCGTCGACGGCGGCCGGGTCGAGGTCCGGGAAGCGGGAGCGGATCTCGTGGATGAGGCCGACCACCAGGTCGACGGGCTTCGTGCCGTGCAGGGCGCCGTTCGCCTTGCCGCGTCCGCGCGGGGTGCGGATCGCGTCGTACACGTACGCTTCGGTGCTCACTGGCAGGCCTTTCACTGAGGGTTTTTCCGGGGGGCGGCCGGGGGTGGGGTGGTGGCGGTCGGGGGCGGGGCGGTGGACGGGGTGGCCGCGGGCGGGGCCCCCAGTTCGGGTATGCCCCAGTCGCGGGCCACGGCACCGGTGTCCGCGCCGGGCCGGGAGGGGCCGGTGCGCACGGCGGTGGGCGTCGCGGAGAAACGGGGCGCGGGGGCCGGCTGGGTGATGCCGCCGTGGTCGGTGAAGGTGCCGCGGGCGGCGAGGTGCGGGTGGTGCGGGGCCTCGCGCAGCGACAGGACGGGCGCCACGCAGGCGTCGGAGTCCTCGAACACGGCCGTCCACTCGTCTCGGGTACGGGTGCGGAATCGGGCGGCGATCGCCTCGCGCAGCTCGCTCCAGCGGGCCGTGTCGTCGCGGGCCGGTGCCCGGTCGGGGATGCCGAGGAGCGTCATGAACTCGGCGTAGAACCGCGGCTCCAGGGCGCCGACGGCCATGTGGTGCCCGTCGGCGGTCTCGTAGGTGCTGTAGAAGGGGCAGCCGCCGTCCAGGAGGTTGGCGCCGCGCCGGTCCTGCCAGGCACCGGCGGCGAGCATGCCGTGGATCATCGTGGACAGGTGGGCGGTGCCGTCGACGATGGCGGCGTCGACGACCTGGCCGGTGCCGGTCGCGCGCGCGTGGTGCAGGGCGGCCAGGACGCCGACGACGAGGTAGAGGGAGCCGCCCGCGTAGTCGCCCAGCAGGTTGGCGGGGGCGGCGGGCGGCTGGTCCGGGTCACCGATCATGCCGAGGGCGCCGGTGACGGCGATGTAGGCGATGTCGTGCCCCGCGCGCGGGGCGAGCGGGCCGTCCTGGCCCCAGCCGGTCATCCGGCCGTAGACGAGCCGCGGGTTGCGGGCGTGGCAGGCCTCGGGGCCGACACCGAGGCGTTCGGCGACGCCGGGGCGGTAGCCCTCGACGAGGATGTCGGCACGGGCGGCGAGGCCGAGGACGCGGGCGGGTCCGTCCGGGGACTTCAGGTCGACGACCACCGAGCGCTTGTTGCGGTGGGTCGGGTCGGCCGCCGGGTCGATGCCGAGGCCCGCGCCGCCGGGGCGGTCCACCCGGACCACGTCGGCCCCGAGGTCGCCCAGCAGCATCGCGGCGAACGGGCCGGGGCCGATCCCGGCCAGCTCGACCACGCGCACGCCGGTCAGCGGGCCCTCCCGGCCCGGCGCCTGGTCCGTCGCCATCCCGGCCCCCTCACTGTGACACAACCGATGTGACACCGATGATGCTAAGAACGCGCCCGACGGGACACAAGTCCCGGACGAGCAAGCGCTCAGCCAAGACGTTCCGGGCCGTCCGGCGCGTCGCCGTGGCCTTCCCGGCCCGCCACCCGAGCCGTCGGCCCCGGCCCCTTCACGCTAGCCTCGGCCACCGGCAGTGGCGCGGGATGCGGTCCGGCGGAGCGAGCGATGTCATGAGCAGGCTGAAAAAGGCGGAACGTCCCTACGACATCGTGCTCCTCGGAGCCACGGGGTTCGTGGGGACCCTCACCGCGCAGTATCTGGCCGCGCACGCCCCCGAGGGGCTGAGCTGGGCGATCGCCGGCCGCGGTGAGCGCCGCCTGGAGGAACTGCGCGAGCGGCTGCCCGGCGGCGCGGACGTCGCAGTGCTGCGGGCGGACGTCGCCGACCCCGCCTCGCTGCGCGCACTGGCCCGGCACGCGCGCGTGGTGGCGACCACCGTGGGCCCCTATGTGACCCACGGCGAGGAACTGGTCGCCGCCTGCGCGGACAGCGGCACCGACTATCTGGACCTCACCGGTGAGCCGGAGTTCGTCGACCTGGTGTACGTGCGGCACGACACGCGCGCGCGGGAGACCGGGTCACGGCTGGTGCACGCCTGCGGGTTCGATTCGGTGCCGCACGACCTCGGCGTCTACGTCACCGTGCGGGAGCTGCCCGAGGGGGTGCCGCTGACCGTGGACGGGTTCGTCCGGGTGGACGCGGCCTTCTCGGGCGGGACGCTTACCTCGGCGCTCAACCAGTTCGCCCGCCCCCTGCGGATGCGGGCGGCCGCCCGGGACCGCGCGCGGCACGAACCCCGGCTGCCGGGCCGGCGGGTGTCCGCCCCGGTCGGTGCCCCGTGGTTCGCGGCGGAGGTCGGGGCGTGGGCGCTGCCGCTGCCGACGCTCGACCCGCAGATCGTCCTGCGCTCGGCGCGCGCGCTGCAACGGTACGGTCCCGACTTCCGCTACCGCCACTACGCGGCCGTCCGCCGCCTGCCGGTCGCCCTCGGCGGCGCCGCCGCCGTCGGCGCACTGACGGCGGCGGCGCAAGTGCCGCCCGCGCGGCGCTGGTTGTCCGGGCGGATCGGTCCGGGCAGGGGCCGAGCGCCGAGCGGCGGGCCCGGAGCTGGTTCTCGGTGCGCTTCGTGGGCGAGGGCGGCGGACGGCGGGTGTGCACCGAGGTGGCGGGCGGGGACCCGGGGTACGACGAGACGGCGAAGATGTTCGCGCAGGCGGCCCTCTCCCTCGCCCTTGACGAACTGCCCGAGACGGCAGGACAGGTGACGACGGCCGTGGCGATGGGCGACGCGCTCGTCGAGCGGCTGCGCGGGGCCGGGATCACGTTCCGCACGAGGGTGCGGAGCCGTTAGGGCGCGGCCGGGGCCGGGCTCGGGCTCTGCCGGGGGCGAGGCTGGATCTTTGCCCGGAGAAGGCGCCGGAGCCGCGCCCGGAGCCGGGTCCGTGGTCCGGGCGCCCCGGTGGGACGCCTTGGGTCCGGGCGCCCCGGTGAGAGGCCATGGGTCCGGGCGCCCCGGTGAGACGCCTTGGGCCCCGGGCGCCCCGGTGAGAGGCCATGGGCCCCGGGCACCCCGGTGAGACGCCATGGGCCCCGGGCACCCCGGTGAGACGCCATGGGCCCCGGGCACCCCGGTGAGAGGCCATGGGCCCCGGGCACCCCAGTGGGAGGCTCCGCGCTCCGGGCTCTGCCGGTGGGAGCCTCCGGGCGAGAGGACGTCCGCCCGTCCACTCGCCTCCGTCACGCCTGCGCGGTGGCCTCCTTGAGCGCCCGGCGGCACAGGGCGTCCGCCCGGCGGGTGGTCTCGGGCAGCCGGTAGGCGGGGGTGAGGGCCAGGGTGTGGGCGCAGGCGTTGTCCAGGGTCACGCGGTGGCCGACGGAGACGAAGACGGGCTTGACGCCGTCGCGGGTGCGCAGGGCGCGCCCGACCTCGTCCCGGCCGTCGGCCAGGAGTGGCGCGACGCTGCCGCGCGGGGCGTCCGGGTCGTCGTAGGTGAAGGTGAACGGGTTCTTCGCGACACCGATCGTCGGAAGCCCCGTCAGGACGCCGAGGTGGCTGGCGAGGCCGAAGCGGCGCGGGTGGGCCAGGCCGTAGCCGTCGCAGACGACCAGGCCGGGCGGCCGGTCCAGGGCGCCGAGGGCGGCGAGCACGGTGGGGATCTCCCGGAAAGCCAGCAGGCCGGGCACGTACGGGAAGGAGATCCGGCCGACGGCGGTGGCCTCGGCGACGACCTGGAGACTGGCCGCGTCCAGAACGACGGCCGCCGCGGCCACGACGTCACGCTCGTCGTCGTACGCCACGTCGACGCCGGTGACGTGGCCGCCTCCCGGTTCCGGGCCGCGTTCGTCCACCACCACGCGGGTGCGCAGGGCGTCCTGCGCGGCCAGGGCCTCTTCCTCGGTCGCGGGCCAACCCGCCGGGATGCCTACGGTCGTCGTCATGACGGACGAGCGTACGGCGCGGGGGAGGCGGCCGGGTACGGAGGGGGCGCCGGCCGGAGGGGGGCGCCGGCCGGGGGCGAGGGCCGGCGGCGGGGCGGGACGGGCTCGCCGTTGGTGCGGGGCGGGCCCGTCCCGCTCGCGGGCTCGGCTCAGTGCTTGCCCAGCGCCTGTTGGAGCTGCTGCTTGTTCATGTCCGAGCGGCCGTGGATGTTGCGCCGCTTGGCCTCCTCGTAGAGCTGGTCGTAGGTGGGGCCCTCGGAGCCCCGGCCCGAGCGCTGGCCGCCGCGCCTGCCGGAGGACATGTCCTGCGTCGAGGTGCGGCTCGCGGTCTTGGACTCGCCCGAGCGGGCGCGCTCCTTGTTCACCGTGCGCGCGGCGATCTCCTTGGCGCGGCCGGTGCTCTCTCCCCGGTCCTGCGCGCTCTCCTTGATGTGCTCGTACTGGCGCTCCCGCTTGGAGCTGGAACCGCGTGGCATACCGTTCACTTCCTCTCTGTCAGGGAACGGATACCCGCATCCTGGAACAGTTCGTCATATCAGGCGATATTCAATCCTCCAGTCGAGCGATACGGCCCTTCTCACCGGATGCCCAGCAGCCGCCGTCCCAGGCGCAGTCCACGGTGTCGTACGAACCGGTGTCGAGCGTGCGCCAGGTCCGGCCGCCGTCGAGGGTGAGGTCGGTTCCGGTGGGCCCGACGGCGAGGGCACCCGCGCGCGTGTGCGGGAGCCAGGCGGCGCCGGAGCGGTAGGCCGGCGGCGGTGCGGCGGAGGGCCGCCAGGTACGGCCGCCGTCCGAGGTGGTGGCGGACGCGTTCGGGGACGCCTGGTCGGGCCGGTAGTCGCCGCCGACCGCGAGGCCGTGCGTCCGGTCCCGGAAGGCGAGCGCGAAGACGCCCTTGGCGGGGTCGCCCGCCGGGACCGGCGCGTCGGCGGCCCGCCAGGTCAGCCCGCGGTCCGAGGAGTGCAGCACGCGCGCGCGTGCGCCTCCCCCGGTGGCGAGCCAGACGTCCCGCGGCCCGGCGGTGGCCAGGCACTGACCGCTCGCGGCGAACCCCGCCTCGCCGGGCTGGGCGGCCGGCATGCCCCGGTCGGGCAGGACCTTCCAGGAGCGCCCGCCGTCGCTGGTGGACAGGATGCGGAACCTGCCGTCCACGGGGTCGCTCATCGCCAGGCCGTGCCGGTGGTCGAAGAAGGCGAGGCAGTCGTAGAAGGCGCGGGCGTCGGCGTTGCGGAAGGACTCCGTCCAAGTGACGCCGCCGTCGTCGGTTCGGTACACGCGCGAGGCCTCGCCCTCGCCGATGGCCAGGGCCACGGCACGCCGCGCGTCGAACGCCTCGATGTCCCGGAACTCCACAGTCGCGGTACCGGCCGGCGAGACGTTCCGCCAGGAGGCGCCGCCGTCGGTGGTCCGCAGCACGGTGCCGCCCGTGCCGGCCACCCAGGCGGTGCTGCGGCTGACGGCGGACAGACCGCGGAAGCGGACGTCGGGCGTACCGCCGTCCCTGAGCCGCCACTGCGGTGCGTGGGGGCGCTGCGCCTGCGGCCCGGCGTGCTCCCGGCCGGCCGCCTGCGCGGGCACCGCCGCCAGCGCGGCGAGCACCGCCACGCCCACGGCCACGGCCGGCACCCGGCCGGTCATCCGCTTCGTCCGGGCCACCCGGTTCATCCCGGCCATCCGGATCATCCCGGTCATCCCCGTCATCCGGATCATCCGTACCGTCCCGTTCATCCGGCTCGTCCGGGTCATCCGGCTCGTTCGTCGCATCGCTCCCAAGCGCCTCAGCCTCATGGCGGGCGAAGCTAGTCCACTCCCCCGGCGGCGTCCAGACGGCCACTGAACTCCAACGTCCCCAGCGTGTACGGCGGTCGGGTCACCCCCGAAGGCCCGCGGACCGGGCTCCGGCCGGGAGACACCGGTCACTCCCATGCATGAACGCGGTGACCGAGGTCACTCGCTCCCTGTGTGCACTCAACGGCTGATTCAGTCGTCTCTTCCAGTGCCCGGCTTCATCCACCCGGACGTGTCCCGAGCCGTCAGACGTCACAAGGGAGCAAGGCGTTGTCCACCGTCATCGAGCAGACCGTCGAGGCGCGCCTGGTCGCCGCCGCGCCGCGGATGCCCAGCATTCCGGCCACGCTGCACTACGACCGCAGCGACCCGTTCGCCGTCCGCATGACCTTCCCCGCGCCCGCCACCCTGGAAGGCGTGGAAGTCTGCTGGACCTTCGCCCGCGACCTCCTGACGGCCGGGCTGCGGGAGCCGGAGGGACACGGCGACGTCCGCGTGCGGCCCTACGGCTACGACCGCACCGTCCTGGAGTTCCACGCCCCCGAGGGCACCGCGGTGGTGCACGTGCGCAGCGGTGAGATACGGCGCTTCCTCCAGGCCACCCGCGACCTGGTGCCCGTCGGCTCGGAACACCGCCAACTCGACCTCGACCACGACCTGGCGGTGCTGATGCGGGACGCCTGCTAGGACGGTTCCCCGGCTGCCGGGACCACACGGTGCCCGGGTCGACGGCCCCGGGCACCAAGCCGCCGGGACGGACCGTCCAGGCGCCCTCCGGGACGGACCGTCCAGGCGCCCGCCGGGGCGGACCGTTCAGGCGCCCGTCGGGGCGGGGGCCGAGGCCGCCGCCGCCCGCAGGGCGGTGCGGATCTCGCGAACGACCCCGTGCAAGGCCGGGTCCCCCGCGCCGCTGCGTTCGGCCAGTTCCTCGACCCGTCGGCGGTGGTGACCTCGGTCGCCGCCGGGCAGGACCGTGCTCGGGTCCGCGGCGAGCGCGAGGACGACGACGGCCGCGTCCCGCTCGGAGACCTCCGCGACGGGCCGCCCTCCTTCGAGCACCTGCCGTGCCCGCGCGCGCAGCGCCCGGGCGACGTCGACGCGCTCCAGGGTGTGCTCCGCGGCGGGCAGCACGCCCAGCAGGCGCCGCTTCCCCGCGCGCAGCCATCCCCCGGCGGCCAACTGCTCGTGTACGTCCCTCAGCGTGTACCCGGCCCGCAGGGTCACCCAGGTCCGCCAGGGGCGGGGCCGTGACTCGCGGACGAGTTCGAGCAGACCGTCCAGCGCCGGGTCCCCGGCGCCGGCGTCGAGGTCGACGGGGGTGGCGATGCCCCCGTCGTCGACGAGCAGCCCGCGCTGGGCCAGTTCGGTGAGGGCTCCCGCCCGGACCAGGTGGTGCGGACGGCCGGGGCCGGCGGGTCTTGACGGTGCGGGGTCCCAGGCCAGCAGGCAGAGCCGGGCGGGCAGCGAGAGCGGGTGCGGTGACGCGGGCGAGCCGTGGGGCATGGGCCGGCTGACCTCCTTCAGCGGGCGGGCGCGGGGCCCGCCGGAAACCCGTTGACAGCCGTACCCGTGCTTCGTACGGTGTCCAGCGGTTCTGTTGCCGTAGATCGGAGAAGGACGTTGCTCGTCTGAGGTCCCAAGACACCGCGTCACACCGCACAGGTGTGTGCGTCGCGTGCGACCTCGGCGTCCGAGCCGTCCTGATGGAAGTCGGCCCAGGGCCTTTCTCATGCCCTGCGGAGCCCGTCCTACACGGTGCCCGTCGTCTCGCGGTGTCTTGACACGCGTCTGCCCCCGCCCACCGCATCCAGCAACCGCGAGGCACTCATGTCAGCATCCCTCACCTGTACCTCCCTGTCCTTCGCCTGGCCCGACGGCACGCCGGTCCTCACCGGTCTCGACATCGCCTTCGGCCCCGGCCGCACCGGGCTCGTCGGTACCAACGGCTCGGGCAAGTCCACCCTGTTGAAACTGATCGCGGGCGAGCTGACCCCGTCCGACGGCGTCGTCCGCGCGGCCGGCGAGATCGGCCACCTCCCGCAGAACGTCACCCTGGACACGGCGCTCCGGGTCGACGAGGCCCTCGGCATCGCCGGGCAGCGGGCGGCACTGCACGCCATCGAGGCGGGCGACGCCTGCGAGGAGCGCTTCGAGACCGTCGGCGACGACTGGGACGTCGAGGAGCGCGCCCTGGCCACCCTGGACGGGCTCGGACTGGGCCACATCGGCCTGGACCGCACCGTCGGCGAGGTGTCCGGCGGCGAGTCGGTACTGCTGCGGCTGGCCGCGCTGCTGCTGCGCCGCCCCGACGTCCTGCTGCTGGACGAGCCGACGAACAACCTCGACCTGTACGCGCGGCGGCGGCTGTACGCGGCCGTCTCCGCCTGGCCCGGCACACTGGTCGTGGTCAGCCACGACCGCGAACTGCTGGAGCTGGTCGACCAGATCGCCGACCTGCGGGCGGGCCGGATCACCTGGTACGGCGGCAACTTCTCGGCGTACGAGGAGGCCCTGGCCCTCGAGCAGGAGGCCGCCGAGCGCATGGTCCGGGTCGCCGAGGCCGATCTGCGCAAGCAGAGGCGCGAGCTGGCCGACGCCCACGTCAAACTGGCCCGCCGCAAGCGGTACGGCCAGAAGATGTACGACACCAAGCGCGAGCCGCGGGCGGTGATGAAGCAGCGCAAGCGCACGGCCCAGGAGTCGGCGGGCAAGCATCGCGTCATGCACGAGGAGAAGCTCGCCGAGGCCAGGGAACGGCTCGACGAGGCGGTGGAGGCGGTGCGCGACGACGACGAGATCCGCGTCGACCTGCCGTACACGGCGGTGCCGCCGGGCCGTGCCGTCCTCACCCTGCGCGAGCTGGAGTTGGCGTACGGCGCGCGCGTGCGCGGCGGGCTGGACGTGGGCGGCCCCGAGCGCATCGCACTGGTCGGCCGCAACGGCGCCGGCAAGTCGACGCTGCTGCGCACGGTGGCCGGGGAGCTGGAGCCGGTGTCCGGCGAGGCGACGGCGCACGTCCCGCTGCGGTTCCTGCCACAGCGGCTGGACGTCCTCGACGGCGAGCTGAGCGTCGTCGAGAACGTGGCCCGCCTCGCGCCGGGTGCCACGGGCAACCGGATCCGGGCCCGCCTGGCCCGCTTCCTGTTCCGGGGTGCCCGGGCGGACCGGCCGGCGGCGACGCTGTCCGGCGGCGAACGCTTCCGGGCCTCGCTGGCCGCGCTCATGCTCGCCGAACCCGCGCCGCAGCTGCTGCTGCTCGACGAGCCGACGAACAACCTCGACATGACGAGCGTGCGCCGGCTGACGGCCGCACTGGAGTCCTACGAGGGCGCGCTGGTCGTGGCGAGCCACGATCTGCCGTTCCTGGAGTCCGTCGGCATCACCCGGTGGCTGCTCCTGGAGGAGGGTGAGTTGAAGGAGACCACACGGGAGGCGATCGTGGAACGGGCATAGGGGCCGCCCCGAGCGGGAAGCCGGAGGGGTGTGACATGACTCTCGGTGCGGCGGTGGGAGGTGTATGCCCGGCCGGGTGAACGGGGCGCCCCTCCGGCGCCGGGACCTGTGCCTTGCGGAGCCTCGCACGGCCTGTCAACTTCCGCGGACCGGTGGCCTGATCAGTGATCTTTACGGCCGTCTTAACCTACGGCTTCGTAACCTACGGGTTCGTAGCCTACGATCCCGTAGGTTCATGGAATCGGACCGGCACCGCTCGCCGGTCCGTCCCGTTCGTCCCGTTCGTCCGTTCGACCCGTCGTCTCCCCGCTCGCTTCCCGTCACCCCCTGTTCCGCTGGTTCCCGCCGGCGTCGCCCGGCACGCGCGTCCCCTGGAGTTCTCTTGACCATCACCTCTCCTCACCTCGGCAGTTCGTCCGCCTGGACCGACGCGCGGCTGCTGTACGCGCTGGAAGAGGTGGTCGAGAAGGAACTCGACCGGCACCTGCGGACCACCAAGGACTGGATGCCGCACGAGTACGTCCCCTGGAGCGACGGCCGCAACTTCCCCGGTCTCTTCGCGGACGGGGAGGCCTGGGACAAGGAACAGTCGAAGGTGACGGAGATCGGCCGGATCGCCCTCGTCGTCAACCTGCTGACCGAGGACAACCTGCCCAGCTACCACCACGAGATCGCCACGCTGTTCGGCCGTGACGGCGCGTGGGGCACGTGGGTGCACCGCTGGACCGCCGAGGAGGGCCGGCACGGCATCGTGATGCGCGACTACCTGCTCACCTCGCGCGCGGTCGACCCGGACAAGCTGGAGCAGTTCCGGATGGCCCACATGAGCGAGGGCTTCGAGTCCGACAACAGCCACTCGATGCTGCACTCGGTCGCCTACGTCGCCTTCCAGGAACTGGCCACGCGCATCTCGCACCGCAACACCGGCCACCAGTCGGGCGACCCGGTCTGCGACCGCATGCTGGCGCGCATCGCGGCCGACGAGAACCTGCACATGATCTTCTACCGCAACCTGCTCAAGGCGGCCTTCGAGATCGCCCCCGACCTCACCATGCAGGCGGTGCGGGACGTGGTCGTCAACTTCCGCATGCCGGGCCACAGCATCCCCGGCTTCGAGCGGGCGGCGGCCCAGATGGCCATCGGCGAGGTCTACAACCTGCGCATCCACCACGACGACGTGCTCCAGCCGGTGCTCCGCTTCCTGAAGGTCCTGGAGATCGACGGCCTGGGACCGCAGGGGCGGCAGGCGCAGGAGGAACTGGGCCTGTTCATGGGCGGGCTGAACGCGGAGGCCACCACGTTCGACGAGAAGCTGGCGGCGCGCAAGGCGCGGATGGCGGCACGGGCGCGCGGCTGACCGGGCGCCGGACGGGACGGGCCCCTGAGCGGCAGAACCGCGGCGGGCGCCGCGGCGGGTCCTGCGCGGGGAACCCCTTCTAGCGGGCCGCCCGCCGCAGGTCCTGCCGCTCCTTCTCGGACAGGCCGCCCCAGACGCCGAAGCGCTCGTCGTTGGCGAGCGCGTACTCCAGGCAGGCAGGGCGCATCTCGCACATGCCGCAGATGCGCTTCGCCTCGCGCACGGAGCTGCCGGGCTCCGGGAAGAAGAAGTCGGCCCCGGTCTGCGCGCACAGGGCCTGGGCCTGCCAGGCGGGGGCGGCCGGGGCAGCCGGGGCAGCCGGGGCAGCCGGGGTGATCGTGTCGATGTGCATGAGCGAGATCGTGCCGGGCGGCGAAAAACGTTCGATCAACGCGGGATCAACACCGCCTCCCGCCGCCCGCGCCCTGCGGTGCTCTCCTGATGATCGCCGCGCGGACGGCTCCGGCGCACGGCGGCGCGCGGAGCGGACCGGCTCCGGCAGCGATCGCCGGTGCGCGGTGCGAGACTCGGCAGAGCAGACGACGGGACCCTTCGAAGGAGGGCGACGATGCTCACCACCCGTTTCGTGGACGGTGCTCCGAACTGGATCGATGTCGGTGCCCGCGACCTCGACGGCGCCTGTTCCTTCTACGGCGGCCTCTTCGGCTGGCAGTTCCGCTCGGCGGGGCCCGACGCCGGCGGCTACGGCTTCTTCGAGCTGGACGGGAGGACCGTGGCCGGCGGGATGCGGACCACGGCGGACCAGGGCCCGCCCTCCTGGACCGTGTACCTCCAGTGCGGTGACGCGCAGGCCACCGCGCAGGCCGCCGAGGAGGCGCACGGCAGGGTGCTCGTGCCGCCGACGGACGTGCTGGGCCAGGGCCGCATGGCCCTCCTCGCCGACCGGGCGGGCGTGCCCTTCGGCCTGTGGCAGCCGCAGCGCAGGAAGGGACTGGACAGGGCCGGCGAGCCGGGCTCGCTGTGCTGGGTCGAGCTGTACACGCCGGACGTCGCTGCGGCAGCCGCCTTCTACCACCGGGTGCTGGGGCTGGGGACCTGTGCGGTCTCGTTCCCGGACGGCTCCTACACGGCCGTCCATCCCGCCGAGGGCGGCGAGGACGCCATGTTCGGCGGCATCATCCCGCTCGGCGACGACCCGACCGAGGCGGCGTCGGGGGCGTACTGGATGCCGTACTTCGACGTCGCGGAGGCGGACGCCACCGTCGCCGGAGCCCGGGAGCTGGGCGGTACGGTCCGGATGCCGGCCACCGACATCCCCGGCGTCGGCCGGGTCGCCCGGCTCGCCGACCCGGACGGCGCCCGCTTCGCGGTGCTCCAGCCCGCCCCGCGGCAGCAGCCCTGAGCGAGCGGTACGGGCCGGGCCCGCGCTCCCCTGCCGCACAGGTCGAAGATCAAGCTAGGCCGAGGCGCGGCGGATCAGGGTGGTGGGCAGGACGATGCCGCGCCGGGCCCGCGCCGTGCGTTCGCCCGGACGGTGGTAGTCGGGGCCGTGCAGCAGGAGGCGGGTCATCAGGCGGCCCATCTCCTCGATGTCCTGGCGTACGGTCGTCAGCGGCGGATCGGTCTGCTCGGCGACGGGCAGCATGTCGTCGAAGCCGACGACGGCGACGTCCTCGGGGACCCGCAGTCCGCGTGCGCGCAGCACGCGCAGGGCGCCCGATGCGGTCAGGTCGTTCGCGGCGAACACCGCGTCCAGTCCCGGCACCCGGTCGAGTAGCCCGCGCATGGCGCGCTCGCCGCCGCCGGGCGTGAAGTCGCTCTCGGCGACCAGCCGCGGGTCGTCCTCGCCCACGACCTCGCCCATGGCGTCCCGGTAGCCTTCGAGCCGGTCCGCGGCCGAGGTCTGGTCCAGGGGCCCGGAGATGTGGGCGATGCGCCTGCGGCCGAGGCCGGTGAGATGCCGCACGGCCGTCCGGGCGCCGCCCCGGTTGTCGCTGTCGACGTAGGCCACCCGGCCCGCGCCGCCCTCCCCCTCCCCCGCGCCGTCGCTCCAGCCGGGCCGCCCGCCGAACACGGTCGGCACACCGGCGCGCTGGATCAGTGCGGGCAGCGGGTCGTCGAGGTGGAGGGAGAAGACCAGCGCACCGTCGACGTGGCCGCCAGCGAGATAGCGGCCGACCCGGGCGTGGTCCTCGCGTCCCTCCGTCAGCAGCAGGACGAGCTGCGCGTCGTGGGCCGTCAGTTCCTTGCTGATCCCGCGAAGCTGCAGCGCGAAGAAGGGGTCGGCGAAGACGCGGGTCTCCGGTTCGGCGATGACGACGGCGACGGCGTCGTGCCGCTTGGTCACCAGGCTGCGGGCGGCCTGGTTGGGGACGTAGCCGAGTTCCTCCACGGCCTGCCGGACCCGCTCGGCGAGCGGCGCGCGCACGCCCTCCGCACCGTTGACCACCCGTGAGACGGTGGCCCTGGAGACACCCGCCCGCGCGGCCACGGCCTCCAGGGTGGGACGCGGCGCGGGCTCGGTCACTTCGGGGCTCCTCACGGGCGGCTGCGGATCAGGATAGCCCCGCGGCCGTCGCCCGTTGGGAGCGCTCTCCGGACGGGCCGGCGAGCCTGCCGGCCCCGGCGGCTCGCGTCAGCCCCGGCATCCTCCTGGGCCTCACCCCAGCAGATCCACCCGCTGCCCGATCCCCGACCGTTCGGCGCGTTCGTACGCCTGCCAGGCCAGTGCCAGATCCTGCCACGGCAGACCGACAGGGGCGTGGACCGTGAGGTCCGACGGGTGGGTCCGGCCCGGGTGGGCGCCGGTCAGGATCTCGCCGAGGGTGGCGTCGACGGCCGTGGCGGGCAGGCCGGCGCTGGCCGGGGCGCCCGTGCGGGCGGCCAGTTCGCGGTCGTCGACCACGAGCAGCGCCGTGCGCAGCAGGTCCGCCGCCAGTTCCCGCTTGCCCGGCTCGTCGGAGCCCAGGCTGGTGAGGTGCATCCCCGCCCGCGTGTCCGCCGCCGCCAGCAGGGGGCGCCGCGACCAGGTGGCCAGTACGACCGTGTCGGCCACGGCCGCGACCTCGGTCGCCGAGGCCAGTGCCCGGCCACCGTGCCGGGCGGCGAACTCGGCCGCGCGGCCGGGGTCCGCGTCGTGGACGACGAGGTCGCGGCGGCCCCGCAAGGCGTCCAGTGCGCGCACCGTCGCCTCTGCCTGGGCGCCGGCCCCCACCACGCCGAGCACCGCCATGTCCCCCTGCCCGGCCAGGAGATGGGTGCCGAGGGCGGCGGCCGTCCCGGTGCGCCAGGCCGTGAGCGTCGCGGAGTCCAGCAGCGCTAGGAGTTCCCCGTCCCGGCCGCTGTGCAGGCAGATCACTCCGCGCAGGGCGGGGCGTGCGCCGGGGAACTTGGCGTTGACCTTGACGGTGTAGGCGTCGATGCCGGGCAGCAGGCCGGGGATCAGCGCGGTGGCCGTGCCCGGGAAGGGCAGGTCGGTGCGGACCCGCTGCCCCTGGACGGAAGTGTGCGGCGCGGCGCGGAAGCCCTCGCGCAGGGCGTCGGCGCAGGCGGCGGGGTCCAGGACGGCGTTCAGGTCGCGGCGGGTGAGGAGAAGGGTCACCCGCCCATGATCCCGCCCCTGATCCGTCAGCTTCCGTGCTGGTGCGGGTCGTACCCCGGGATCGTGCCGTCCGGCTTCCGCACCAGGAACAGGCCCACCATGCCCATGTCGGAGTGGCTCTGCACGTGGCAGTGGTACATCCACGCGCCCGCGCCGACCCCCTCGCCCGCGAGCACCTGGAAGCCGAAGGAGTCCGCGGGGCCGACGATCTTGGTGTCGATCACGCGGCTCGGGTCGTCGGGGCCGGCGAGCAGGCCGGTGCGGTTGTCGGCCCAGCGGTGACCGTGCATGTGGAACGTGTGGTAGTACTCGCCGTGCGTGATCATGACGAACTCGACGCGGTCGCCCACCGTCGCCTCGAAGTCGGGTCCGCTGTGCGGGGGGCGGTTGTTGATGGTCATGTCGTTGAAGACGATGGTGTGCGTCGCGTCCGGCAGGACGTCGCCCCTGCGGCGGACGACCACCGGTCCGTACAGGCCCTTGCGGATGCCGACGGTGCCGTGCTCGGTGCCGACGACGTGGTCGTGGTAGTGCCAGTAGCCCGCGCTGCCCGGCCGCCAGGTGCCGTCCCCCCGGCGGCCGGGGGCGTGGGTGCGCCAGGTGTAGGTGCGGGTGCCGCCGGGTTCGACGTCGCTCCTGTTCATCCGGGTGCCGTCGCTGGAGATCTCGTAGTCCAGGCCGTGCACGTGCAGGCTGGCGGCGACGTCCATGGTGTTCTCGAACTCGATGTGGAGCGTGTCGCCCTCGGTCACTTCGATGAGCGGGCCGGGAACCGTCGCCGCGCCCTTCTCGAAGCCGTAGCCCATCCGTCCGTCGGCGAGTTTCTCGGCGTACAGCCTGATGTGCCGCACCTCGCCCCCGGCCGGCGCGGTGCGGGGCGGGGTGTCCGCCGCCCGTGCCTCCACGGACGAGGACAACGATGTCGCGACGGCCGCGCCGCCCAGCAGGACCGTCCGGTTGAACACGCGTCTGTCCATGCGGAACTCCCCAGGCTCGTACGGGTGGTGCAAAGGCGTACCTGTGACGAACCTGTGCGACGGTACCGGCCGTTCGTCTGTTTATCCACGCTCAGGACAAAGTTCGTTGGATTGCGGTCATAGGTATTGGCGTGCCGTGCAAAGGCGCCTAGCTTTCTTGTCGCTGTTGCCGTGACCGAGGAGGTGCCCATGCACTTACGAGGGTTGAGCGCAAGAAGCACACGAGGCCGGGTGTGGGCCGTCGGCGTGACCGCCGGGGTCATGGCGGCCGGGCTGCTCGCCGCGCCCGCCGCGCAGGCACGCCCCGATCCGGGGGCCCTGCCGACAACGATGTCGATCAAGTCGCCACCGGGCGGCTCCACCGTGAAGGTCCTGGTCTTCTACGGGTCCGCCGCGGCCGGTGACGAATCGCCCGTGGTGAACGCCGGGATCGAGGCGATCGAACGGATCGGCCGGTCCGGGCCGGCCGGGCAGCGCTTCAGGATCGAGGCCACCGACGACGCGTCGGTCTTCACGAACGCCACCCGGCTCGGCCGCTACAACGCGGTCGTGTTCCTGACCGGCGGCGGTGACGTCCTGGACCCGGACCAGGAGGCGGGCCTGGAGGCCTACATGGAGGCGGGCGGCGGTTTCGTCGGCATCCATGACGCGGCCCGCGCCGAGCCGTACTCCGACTGGTTCACCGGGCTCATCGGCGCCCGTCCGGCCGCGAACAGCCCGACGGCCGTGCAGCGGGCGACCGTCGAGGTGGGCGACCGGCGCCACCCGGCGACCAAGGACCTGCCGGTGCAGTGGAAGCGCCTGGACCAGTGGCCGAACTGGGTGAAGAACCCCTCCGGCGAGGTGCACACGGTGGCCCGGGTGCGCGAGTCGACGTACAAGCCGGGGGCCGGCGCGGGCGGCTGGGACCACCCGGTCAGCTGGTGCCGGGACTACGACGGCGGCCGGTCCTTCTACACCGGCATGGGCGGCACCGCCGCGTCCTACGACGAGACGGACTTCCGCGCCCATCTGCGCGGCGCCCTGCTGTGGACCACCCGGCTGGTGCAGGCCGACTGCAAGGCCACCATCACCGGAAACTACAAGGCGGAGCGCCTCACCAAGCCCAACCAGCCCGGCCGGAACGACCAGATCGGCGAACCGCACGGCCTGGTCACCGCTCCGGACGGCCGCGTCCTGTACATCGGTCGCGGCGGCGCGGACGCCTCCCGGCCGGTGGTGACCGACTGGAGCGACCCGGACGTCGGCAAGGGCAAGGGACAGATCCACGTCTACGATCCGAAGAGCGGCGAGGTCACCCTGGCAGGTGAGCTGACCGTCTTCGGCAACAAGGGCGGCGGCGACGAACTGGTCAAGGTCGAGGAGGGGTTGCTCGGCATCGAACTCGACCCGCGCTTCGAGCAGAACGGCTGGGTGTACCTGCACTACACCCCGCACTCGCAGCTCGACCGCGACAAGCAGACGGCGGAGCGCCGCGTCTCCCGCTTCACCCTCGACCTCGCCACGAACAAGCTCGACCTGGGCAGCGAGAAGGTGCTGCTGAAGTGGCCGGTGCAGGTGCACAGCTGCTGCCACGCGGGCGGCGGGATGGCCTGGGACTCCAAGGGCAACCTGTACATCGCGACCGGCGACAACAACTCCAGCGGCTTCAGCGGCGGTTACTCCGGTAACAACCCGCAGCCCAGCTACCAGGGCGTCTCCTTCGCCGACGCCCGCCGCACCGCCGGCAACACCCACAACCTCAACGGCAAGATCCTGCGCATCCACCCCGAGCCCGACGGGACGTACACGATCCCCGACGGCAACCTCTTCACCGGCAAGGAGACGGCCGAGGGCGGCGGCAAGACGCGCGGCGAGATCTACGTGATGGGTGTCAGGAACCCGGCACGCATCTCCGTCGACAAGAAGACCGACGTGCTGTACGCGGGCTGGGTCGGCCCGGACGCCACCGATCCGTCACCCACCTGGGGCCCCGCGAAGTACGACACGTTCGCCGTGATCACCAAGGCGGGCAACCGGGGCTGGCCGTACTGCATGGGCGACAAGCAGCCCTACCGCGACCGCAACCTGCCCGACCCGTCCAAGCCGCTGGGCTGGTACGACTGCGATCACCCGAAGAACGAGTCCCCGAACAACGACGGACTCGTCGACCTCCCGCCCGTCACCGGCAACAACATCTGGTACTCGCCCCAGGGCGGCGGCCCGGACTATCCGCGTGACGCGGCCGGTGTCCCCTCGTACCAGAAGGACCAGGCCACCTACAGCCTGCCGTGGCTCAAGGGCGGCGGTCAGGCCGCGATGGACGGTCCCGTCTACCGGTTCGACCAGGCCCTCGCGAGCGCCGTGAAGTGGCCCGCGTACTGGGACGGCAAGTGGTTCGTCGGTGACTTCTACGACGCCGACCAGCCGCGCAACGCCGTCCTCATGGACCCGGCGACACAGGGCGACGGCGGGCTGCCGGTGCACGCGGAGTCGCTGAAGAAGATCGTGCCGGTCGGCAACGACGGCATCAAGAACCTGATGGACTGGAAGTTCGGTCCGGACGGCGCGCTGTACGTCCTCGACTACGGCCGCGGGTTCTTCACCTCGGACTCCAAGTCGGCGCTGTGGCGCGTGACGTACACCGGCGGCGGCCCGACGCCGGCCGCGGACCAGCTGGCAAGGGGGGCACAGTGATACGGCACCGAAGAGTTCTCACGGCGCTGCTGGCCGTGCTGCTGACGGCGCTCGGGCTGCAGGCCACGCCCGCCGCCGGACAGCCCGGGCAGCAGCCCCGGGCCGCAGCCGCCCAGGTCCTCACCTGGACCGCCGGCGACGACATCACGAAGTACGCCTCCGCACCGGCGAGTGCGGTGGCGGGCCAGGCGACGATCGTCTTCGAGAACAGCGCGGCCACCGGCAACACCATGGGCATGCCGCACACGCTGACGTTCGAGACCTCCGACCCGGAGTACAACAGTGACGTCCAGGTCAACATCCTCGCCAATCCGAACGACGACCAGGGCGGCCGGCACACCGCCGAGGTGACCCTGACCCCGGGCCGCTACTTCTACCACTGCACGATCCCCGGTCACAGCCAGATGCAGGGCGTGCTGGTGGTGAGCGAGGGCGGCGGGTCCGACACCACGGCTCCGGAGACCTCGGCGAGCGTGGCGGGCACGAAGAACGCCCAGGGCCGGTACGTCGGTTCGGCGAGCGTGACGATCAGCGCCACCGACACCGGCGGCTCGGGCGTGGACCGCGTCGAGTACGCCGTCGGGGACACGGACGCCTGGCAGCCGTACACCGCGCCCGTCGTCGTCGACCAGATCGGCGACCACACGGTCCGCTACCGGGCCACCGACAAGGCGGGCAACGTGTCGGCCGAGAAGAGAGTCACGTTCACGGTGGTCGCGCCGCCCTCCGACGACACCACCGCGCCGGAGACCTCGGCCACCGTCAGCGGTGAGCGGAACGCCGACGGCGCCTATGTCGACATGGCGACGGTGACGGTCTCGGCCTCGGACACCGGCTCGGGCGTCAACACCGTCGAGTACGCGCTCGACGGGGGCGCCTGGCAGCCGTACACCGCGCCGGTCATGGTGCACCAGCTCGGCGAGCACACCGTGCGCTACCGGGCCACCGACAAGGCCGGCAACGTCTCCGCCGAGCAGAGTGTGCACTTCGCGGTGGTCTCCGCGCCCGCCCAGGACACCACGGCTCCGGTGACCGGGGTGAGCGTGGACGGCACGCGCAACTCCGACGGCGCCTACGTCGGCAGCGCCCGGGTGAGCGTGAGCGCGGCGGACGAGGGCGGCTCGGGCGTCGCGGGCATCGAGTACTCGCTGGACGGCGGCCCGTACCTGGCCTACTCCGCCCCGCTGGTCGTCGACCGAATCGGCGCCCACACCGTGGCGTACCGGGCCACCGACAAGGCCGGCAACACCTCCGAGCCGCGGTCCGTGAGCCTCACGGTCGTGGCGGGCGGCGGAGTCCCGGCTCCGGGCTGCCCGGAGTACGACGAGCGGCGGACGGTGATCGTCGGCACGGTCGACTCGGGGGTGCCGAACCGGGTGACGGACAACCGGTGCCGCATCAACGAGCTGATCGAGGACGAGAAGGAGTGGACGTCCCAGGCGCTCTTCCTCAAGCACGTCAAGACGGTCCTGGACCGGTTGCAGAAGGAGGGTGTCCTCGACCGGCGCGAGTACCGGGCGATCCAGAAGGCGGCCCGTCAGTCGGGCATCGGCACCCCCGGCCGGCACACCGGCTACCGCCCGCTCTTCGACGGCACAGCCGCCTCCCTGGCCAAGTGGGAGCAGGTCGGCGGCGGTTCCTTCGCACTGAACGCGGACGGCACGCTCACCAGCGGCACCACCACGCCGGGCATGGGCATGCTGTGGTTCCCCGGGCGCAAGTACGGCGACTTCTCACTGCGGTTGCAGTGGCGTGACGACGCCCCCGGCGACGGCAACGCCAACTCCGGTGTGTTCGTGCGGTTCCCGCAGGTGCACGATCATCCGGAGGAGTCACGGCCCGAGTGGGTCGCCATCAAGTACGGGCACGAGATCCAGGAGTTCGACAGCCCGTCCGGCGACATGTACAAGACCGGTTCGGTCTACGGGTTCGACCGGGTGGGCCTCGCCGGGGCCGGTGTCACCCAGAAGGGGACGTGGAACGACTACGAGATCCGCGTGGTCGGCCAGCACTTCTCCGTGTTCCGCAACGGCACGCTGATCAACGAGTTCGACAACATCGGTGGCCAGCAGTTCTACCCGCCGCGCTCGGACGACCCGGGCACGGACGGCCGGCGGTTCGACTCCGGCTACATCGGGATCCAGGTGCACAGCACGTCGGACGTCGTCTCCTACCGCGACATCCGGATCAAGGAGCTGTAGCGGCACCTCGGTCAACGGGCCACGGGGCCCGGCCGTCGGGTGGTCAGCCGACGGCCGGGCCCTCCTTGCGCGCCTTGGCCCGGCTCGGCTGCACCCGCTTCGGCTCGCCCGGCATCTTCGGGTACTCGGGCGGGTAGGGCAGGTCGCCGAGGCCGTGGTCGCGTTCGTCCCGGGCGGCCAGTTCCAGCAGCGCGTCCAGGCAGTAGGCGTGGTCGTCCATGTCGGCGTGGACGTCGCCGGCCTCGGCGAACCGGGCGGGCATGGTCGTGATGTCGAAGTCCCGCGGGTGGGCGGGGCCGACCTCCTCCCAGCGCAGCGGCGCCGAGACGGGGGCGTGCGGGCGGGGGCGTACGGAGTAGGCGGAGGCGATGGTGCGGTCGCGGGCGGTCTGGTTGTAGTCGACGAAGATGCGGGCGCCGCGTTCCTCCTTCCACCACTTGATGGTGACCTGCTCCGGCATCCGGCGCTCCAGCTCGCGGCCGACCGCGATGGCGGCCCGCCGCACCTGGGTGAAGGTCCAGCGGGGCTCGATGGGCACGAAGACGTGCAGGCCGCGCCCGCCGGAGGTCTTGGGCCAGCCGCGCAGGTCGCCGAACTCCGCCAGGACGGCGCGCAGTTCACCGGCGGCGCGGACGGCGTCGGCGTAGTCGGTGCCGGGCTGCGGGTCGAGGTCGATGCGCAGTTCGTCGGGGTGTTCGACGTCGTCCCGCCGCACCGGCCAGGGGTGGAAGGTGAGGGTGCCGTACTGGGCCGCCCAGACCACGGCCGCCTGCTCGGTGGGGCACATCTCGTCGGCGCTGCGGCCGCTGGGGAAGGTGATGTGGGCGGTCGGGATCCAGTCGGGCATGCCCTTGGGCGCCCGCTTCTGGTAGAACCACTCGCCGTCGATGCCGTCCGGGTAGCGCTCCAGGGTGGTGGGCCGCTCGCGCAGGGCGCGCAGGATGCCGGGGGCGACCGCCTGGTAGTAGCGGGCGACGTCCAGCTTGGTGTACCCGTGCTCCGGGAAGAAGACCTTGTCCGGGCTGGACAGCCTGACGGTCCGGCCGGCCACGTCCAGTTCCACCGCTTCGCCCATGCGAGCCACGGTAGGCGTACCCCGCGGGCCTCGCACACCGGGCGGAAGGTGCCCTCCGCGCGCAGAATCGCTTGCATGGACCTGCCCGTGATGCCGCCCGTGAAGCCGATGCTCGCCAAGTCGGTGGCGAGGATCCCGCCCGGCATGCAGTACGAGGCGAAGTGGGACGGGTTCCGGGCGATCGTGTTCCGCGACGGGGACGAGGTGGAGCTGGGCAGCCGCACGGGCAAGCCGCTGACCAGGTACTTCCCCGAGCTGGTGGCGGCGCTCAAGGAGCGGTTGCCGGGCCGGTGCGTGCTGGACGGCGAGATCGTCATCGCCCGGGAGGGACGGCTGGACTTCGACGCGCTGACCGAGCGGATCCATCCGGCGGACTCGCGGGTGCGGACGCTCGCCGAGCGGACGCCGGCCTCGTTCGTGGCGTTCGACCTGCTCGCGCTGGACGGCGAGGCGCTGCTCGACGTGCCGCTGGAGGACCGGCGGGCCCTGCTGGTGAGGGCGCTGGAGGGGGTGTCGGCGCCGGTGCACGTGGCGCCCTCGACGACGGACATCGAGGTGGCGCGGCGGTGGTTCGAGCAGTACGAGGGGGCGGGCCTGGACGGGGTGATCGCCAAGCCGCCGGGGCTGCGCTACCTCCAGGACGAGCGGGCCATGTTCAAGATCAAGCACGAGCGGACGGCGGACGTGGTGGTCGCCGGCTACCGCCACCACAAGAGCGGTCCCGTCGTCGGCTCGCTGCTGCTGGGCCTCTACGACGACCGGGGCACCCTCCAGCACGTCGGGGTGTCGGCGGCCTTCCCGATGAAGCGGCGCGCGGAGCTGATCGAGGAGCTGGCGCCGCTGCGGATGGACGACGCGGCCGGGCACCCCTGGGCCGCGTGGTCGAAGGAGGCGGCCCACGAGTCGGCCCGGCTGCCGGGGGCGCCGAGCCGCTGGTCGGGCAAGAAGGACCTGTCCTGGGTGCCGCTGCGGCCGGAGCGGGTGGCGGAGGTGGCGTACGACCACATGGAGAACGGGGCACGGTTCCGGCACACGGCGCGCTTTCGCCGCTGGCGCCCGGACCGCACCCCGCGCAGCTGCACGTACGCCCAGTTGGAGGAACCCGTCCGCTACGACCTCGGCGAGATCCTGGGCTCGGCGCCGTGAGCGCCGAAGCCGCTCAGGGCGTCATCAGCACCTTGACCGCGCCGTCCTGCTTGCGCTGGAACATCTCGTAGGCGTGCGGCGCCTCGGTCAGCGGGACCCGGTGGGTGGCGAAGTCGTCGACGCCGAGCGGGTCCTCGTCGGTGAGGTAGGGCAGGACGTCGTCGGTCCAGCGGCGGACGTTGGCCTGGCCCATGCGGATCTGGAGCTGCTTGTCGAACATGGTGAGCAGGGGCAGCGGGTCGGCCGAGCCGCCGTAGACGCCCGACAGGGAGATGGTGCCGCCGCGGCGGACCAGGTCGATGGCGGTGTGGAGGGCGGTGAGCCGGTCCACGCTGAAGCGTTCCGCGAGCGGTCCGCTCAGGGCGCGCGGCATCATCGCGGCGGTCTGCTGGACGAGCCGGGCGACATGGCTGCCGTGCGCCTCGGTGCCGACCGCGTCGATCACCGCGTCGGGGCCGCGTCCGTCGGTGCGGTCGTGGATCGCGGCGACCAGTTCCTTCTCGTTGTCGAAGACGCGCAGGTCGTACGTCTCCACGCCGCGCCGCTCGGCCCGGGCCAGCCGTTCGGGGACCAGGTCCACGCCGAACACCCGTCCGGCCCCGCGTGCCAGGGCGATCCGGCAGGCCATGTCGCCGATCGGGCCGAGGCCGAGCACGGCGACGGTGCCGCCGCGCGGGACGTCGGCGTAGGCGACCGCCTGCCATGCGGTGGGCAGCACGTCGGAGAGGTAGACGAAGCGGTCGTCGGCGGGCCCCTCGGGCACCTTGATCGGTCCGTACTGGGCCTGCGGCACCCGCAGGTACTCGGCCTGGGCGCCCGGGACCGCACCGTACAGGCGGGTGTAGCCGAACAGGGCGGCGCCCATGTGCTCGCTGGTGACCTGGGTGGTCTCGCACTGGGTCTGCAGGCCCGCGGAGCACATGAAGCAGTGCCCGCAGGAGATCTGGAACGGGACGACCACCCGGTCCCCGGGCTTCAGGTTCGTCACCTCGGGGCCGACCTCCTCGACGATGCCCATCGGTTCGTGGCCGAGGATGTCGCCGGGGGTCATGAACGGGGTGAGCACCTCGTACAGGTGCAGGTCGGAGCCGCACAGTCCGGTGGACGTGATCCGGATGACCGCGTCCGTCGGCTCCTGGATCTTCGGGTCGGGCACGTCCTCCACCCGGACGTCGCGCTTGCCCTGCCAGGTCACTGCCTTCATCGTGTCGCGCCCCTTCCGTCACGCCGCGTGCCTTGGCCGACGCCCGGGTACCCGGGCGGGCACCGGCGAACCGGCCGGGCGGCGGGTTCGGCGGGCCCCCTCGGGGGTGCCCTGGGGGTCAGGGGCGCGCGGCGGCCGGTTCCACCGGGTTGCGCAGGCCTTCGGCCGCGTCCGCGACCCCGGGACCCGGCGACACCGCCCGCGCACCTGCGGGAGCTCGCGGACGCGGTGCCCGATGCGGCCTTGGTGGAGATCCCGGGCGCCTCGCACCTGGCGCCGGCGCAGTGCCCGCAGGCCGTCCTGACCGCGCTGCGCGCCCACCTGGACGGCCCGGCCCGGCGCGGCATGGGGGTGCGGCGCGAGGTGCTGGGCGACGCGCACGTGGACCGGGCGCAGGCCCGGCAGACCCCGTTCACGGCCCGGTTCCAGGACTTCGTCTCCCGTTACGCGTGGGGCGAGATCTGGACCGATCCGACGCTCACCCGCCGCGAGCGCAGCATGGTCACCATGACGGCGCTGGTCGCGCACGGGCACTACGACGAGCTGGCCATGCGCGTGCGGGCCGCCCGGCGAGGCGGGCCGACGCCGCAGGAGATCGGCGCGGTGCTGCTCCAGAGTGCCGTGTACTGCGGCGTGCCGGCGGCGAACTCGGCGTTCGCGGTGGCGCAGCGGGTGCTGGCCGAGGAGCCCGGCGAGGGGTGACCCGGCCGGTCGCACCCCCGGCGGCGGCATCCCGCCTGGCGGGCCGCAGCACCCCACCAGGCGGGCGCCCGGTCCGGGGCGCCGGGCCGCGCGCGGCGCTACCGCAGCCCGGCGCCCGACTCCAGGACGTCACGGGCCCGGGCCGCCAGGCCGTCCGCGCCGCACGAACGCGCCAGCGCCAGGCCCCGCTTCAGCTCGGCGACGGACCGGGAGGCGATGCCGTACTCGACGCGGGCGGCGGCGTGTTCGTACTGGCAGGGGGAGGCTTCGAGGTAGGTGGCGGCCTGGGCGGCCAGGCGGACCGCGCGCTGGCCGGTCTCCAGCGCGGCGGCGCAGCGCAGGGCCTCTCCTATGGCGGTGTCGGTGCCGAACCGCTCGGCCTGGCGGCGGACGTCGGCTGCGAGCCGTGCGGCGCGGGCCGGTTCCTCGGCGGCGAGGGCGCGGGCCAGGTCGGCCGCCCAGGGCACCATGACCGGGTTGTGGTGGCCGCGGACGGCCGCCGCCTTCTCGGCGGCCTCCAGTTCGGCCACGCCCTCCTTCGTGCGGCCGGCGGCGAGCAGCAGCCGGCCGCGGACGCTGCGCGGGTCGGGGATCACGATGGTGGCCGGGTAGGGCGGGGCGAAACCGTACCGCTCGGCGATCTCCCAGGCCTCCGCGACGTGGCCGCGGGCGAGCAGGGTGTCGACGAGGTTGCAGGTGGCGGTCCAGTACAGGGGCAGTCCGCGGCCGACCCGTTCGGCGATGCGCAGCGACTCGCGCAGCGCCGCCTCCGCCTCGCGCAGCCGGCCGCGCCTGCGGTGGCCCAGGCCGACGTAGGCGTGGGCGAGGGCGAGGTGGCCGCCGTTCCAGTGGGCGCTCTCGTAGGCGCGCAGTGCTTCGTTGTAGAGGGTTTCGGCGCGGTCCAGGCGGTCGCTGTAGGCGTAGGCGCTGGCGAGCATCAGCAGCAGTTCGATGCCCCACTCGGTGTCGGTCCAGCCGAGGCCCGGTGCGAGCCGGCCGTTGACGAGGGCGCGGTCGCACAGTTCGGCGACCTCCTCGGCGTTCTCGCCGCGTGCCATGGCGTCGAAGCCGCGCAGGATCAGCAGGGCCCGTTCGGAGTTGTCGCGTCCGGTGCAGCCCGCGGCGAGTTCGGCGAGCCGTTCGGAGCGGTCGGGGGTGATGGTCTCGCCGGTGTGCAGGCCCTCCCACATGTACTGGACGGCGTGCAGCCGCAGCCGGACGGGGCCCGGTTCGTGGCGGGCGGCCTCGGCCTCGACCGTGCGGACGGCCTCCTCCAGCTGGTTGTTGTGCAGCAGGGCCTGGGACAGCCGCCAGACGGCGTCCACGCGGACCGGGCCGTCCAGGCCGGGCATGCCCAGTGCCGTCTGGAGGTGCTCGATGGTGGTGGCGGGGGCGGTGAGCAGCGTGGCGCAGCCCAGTTCGTAGAGCACGCGCGCGTGCACGTCGGGGGTGGGCGGCTCCAGCAGCGCCCGCTCCAGGCAGCGGCGGGCGGCCTCGGGGGCGCCGACGGCGAGGTGTTCGCGGGCGGCCTGCCGCAGCTGGTCGACGAGTTCCTCGTCGTCGTCCGGGTGGACCTGGAGCAGGTGCCGGGAGGCGGCCGCGGCACCGAGGCCGGAGTCGGCGACGACCTGGGCGGCGATGCCGTGCATGGCGGTGCGCAGGGCGTCCGGGATGGAGTGGTAGACGGCGGTGGCGATGAGCGGGTGCACGAACTCCAGGTCGCTGTCGCCGCCCCGCGCACTCGCCGGGTCGGGCTCGGTGAGGATGCGGGCGCCGCGCAGCAGTTCGGCGCAGCGCACCGCGTCCTCGCGGCCCATGGTCGCGAGCCGGGCGACGAGGTCGACGGAGATGCCGGTGCCCAGGATGGCGGCGGCCCAGGCGAACCGGGTGGCGTCGATGCCGAGTTCTTCCAGGCGGGCGACGAGGCCGCCGCCGCGGGCTGAGCGGTTCAGGTCGCGCAGTTCGCCGGCGTGCGCCTCGACGGGTTCGAGTTCGCTGTCGCGCACCTTGGCGAGGAGTTCGACGGTCTCGTAGGGGTTGCCGCCGGTGACCGCCCACACCTCGCGGCAGAACGGGGCGTCGGCGTGCGGACCGAGGGAGGTGCGGGTGAGGGCGGCGGTGGCGTCCGGGGACAGGGAGCTGAGGGTGCGCACGCCCGCGGCGGCGGCGACCGTCTCCAGCAGCCGGGCGCCGTCCCCGCCGACCTCGCCCGGCCTGCGGGTGACCACGAGCAGGACGGGCGCTTCGTCGAGGCGTTCGGCGAAGGCGGCGAGCCAGCGCAGGCTCTCCTCGTCGGCCCAGTGGGCGTCGTCGATCGTCAGCACCAGCGGCCAGTCGCGTCCGGCGAGCCGGCTCACGGCGTCGACCAGGCCTTCGCACACGCTGCGCGGGTCGGCCTGGCCGTCGCCGGGTTCCGCGATGCCGAGGGCGGGGCCCGCGATGCCGTACCACTGGCCGAGGTACTCGCGGGCCTCCTCGGGCATCAGCGACAGCAGCGCGGGCTGCAGGAGTTGGCGGACCACGTTGAACGGGACGGCCCTGAGGATCTCGCCACCGCGCGCCGACCACACCGCGCAGCCGCGTGCCTCGGCGATGCGGCGGGTCTCGGCCAGCAGGGCGGTCTTGCCGAGGCCGGCCTCGCCCTGGAGGAGCAGCAGTCCGCCGCGGGACGTGCGGTCGGCGCACAGGGCGTCGACCGCGCGCAGGATGGTGGTGACTTCCTCGTCGCGCTCCCACAGGGAGGCCGAGGCGGCCGCATCCGGCCGTACCTCCGTCATCCCGCTACCTCCCCAGTCGCCCGAACGACGTACGGATCCCGAGCCTAGCGGCCGGGCCGTCCGAACGGAGGCCGGACGGGGCAGCTGTTCCCGTGACGGGTGACGTGCGGGGCGGGCGGGCGACGCGGCGCTCCCGCACCTCACGGGGGAAAACCGACATGTCATCACCTGTGCGCCCGCGCGACCGCGGTCGCGGAGCCGGGCCCTCTCATACCGCTTTCACGGACGCCTCATACGGTGGGGGCATGACGCAGGTGACTCCTCCCGGGTGGTACCCCGACCCGGGGCAGACAAGTGACGGTCCCGCCACCGAGCGCTGGTGGGACGGCAAGGCATGGACGGAGCGGACCCGCCCCGCCGGGTCGGCCGCCGTATGGGGTCCGCCGGCGCAGCCCCCCGCCCCGCCGGCGCAGCCCCCCGCCCCGCCGGCGCAGCCTCCCGCCCCGGCGGCCCACCCGGGCCCGCAGGGCGATCCCCACCACGCGATACCCGCCGGCTTCCCGGGCCATCCGGTGCATCCGGGATACCCGGGGCAGCCGCCCGCCCGCTCGCGCCGCGGGCTGCGCACGGGCATCGCCGTCGCGGTGACCGCGGCGGTGCTGGCGAGCATCGGCGTCGGCGTGTACGCGCTGAGCAAGGACGACGGCGGGCGGGCGGACCGTGCCGGTTCCCAGCAGGGCCGGGGCGGGCAGAGCGGCCCCGGGGACCGTGAGGGTTCCGGCGGCGGGCGCGGGCCGTTCGGCGGGCCGGGCGGGGACGGCGGGTCCGACGGCTCGGGGGGCTCCGGCGGGTCCGGCGGCTCCGGAGGTTCCGGCGGGTCCGGCGGCTCCGGAGGTTCCGGCGGCGGTTCGGAGGCGCCCAAGGTCCGCAGCGGTTCGGTGCCCGACGCGGCCAGCGGCATCAGCCTGCCCGTCCCGGCCGGCTGGTACGGCCAGCAGCTCGGCGTGGGCGCCCAGATCACCTCCGACGACAGCTACAAGTGCCCCGGCGACACCTCGAAGTCCTGCACCAAGGGCGGCGCGTACTCGGCGCCCGCGATGGTGCTGGGCACCCGGGGCAGCACCGCCGAGGAGGTCGCCAAGGCCGACATCGCGGCCAACGCCGAGGAGTCCTACGGCGGCAAGACCTACGGGGCGATCACCTCGCACCAGGTGCTCGCCTCCAAGGCGGTGACGGTGGCCGGCCAGAAGGGCTACCTGGTCCGCTGGAAGGCGGTCACCAGCAAGGGGTCCGACGGGCTGGTCGAGTCGCTGGCCTTCCCGTCCCCGGCGCGCCCCGGGCGGCTGGTCGTGGTGCGGTTCGGCGTGGACGCCGACCAGCCGCAGTCGCTGCTCGACGACATCACCAAGGGGATCAAGGTCTCCTCGGGCGGCGGCAGCGGACAGGACGTCTGACGCACCGGCACCGATGTCGGCCGGGCCGGGTCCCTCTCCGCTCCAGAGGGGCCCGGCCCGGCCGGGAGTGCGCCGCCCCCGTCCCCACGGTGCGGCGCGCAGGTCACCGTCCAGTCATCCCGTGGACGGCGGCCTGAGTCTCGCGGTGAGGCCGAGCGCGGGCAGCACGGCGGCCTCCACGAACCGGACCATGTAGTCCGCGTCCGCGTACGTCCCTTCCAGCACGGGGCGGATGCGCAGGACACCGAACATCTGCGCGGGCACGTACGCCACCGCCGGGTTGTCGGCGGCGACCTCCCCGCGCTCGACCCCGCGCCGCAGGATCTCCCGCAGCGCGGCGATCTCCGGCTCCACGAGGGTCTCGCGCAGCGCCTGCTTCAGCTCGGGGTCCTGCATGATCGCGTGGCCTAGCGCCTGAAGGAGCCGGGTGTCCTTGCCGGACCACTCCCCCGCGGCCCGCGCGGCCTGCCTGAGGTCCTCGGCGAGCGAGCCGGTGTCGATGCCGCCGAAGCGCGTGCGCCGGTTCGAGCGCAGGGCGGCCACCACGAACTGCGGCTTGTTCCTCCACTGCCGGTAGAGCGTGGACTTGCTGCAGCGGGTGCTGGCGGCGACGCCCTCCATGGTGACGGCGTCGTAGCCGCACTCGCGGATCTGTTCGAGGACAGCGTCGAAGAACTCCTGCTCACGCTCGGGCGTGATCTTGGAGCGGCGCGAGGCGACAACCGTGTCCGGTCCGTCCGCGGCCTGCGACGTCATCGCTCTTCTCCTCGCTGTCGCTCGTGGTTCGAGTGCGGCTCCAGCCGCTCTCCAGTGTGTCTCGTGCCGAATGTGAGAGACCTCAACCGATACGCCAGTGTACCGGTACTCGACCGTATCGGTACACTGACGTATCGGTACGATGTCGTATCGATGCTGCCGGGGCGGGCACCGCTCCCGTACCGGGCCGGCACGCACCACGTCACACCAGTCACACACGTCACACACGCACCCACGCACGCGAAGGGGCCGGGGCATGAAATCCCGAAACGAGGCCGCCGCGGCGGAGCCCTCGAGGCCCGCACGGCCCGCGCTCGTGCGCGAGCTGCTGCTCGTCGCGGGGCTGTTCCTCGTCTACAAGGTGGGCCGCCAGCTGGCCGCCGACCACACCGGCGAGGCCTTCCGCAACGCCCACCACGTGTGGAACCTGGAGCGGGCGCTCCACCTGCCCGGCGAGGGCGCGGTGCAGTCCCTGCTGCTGCACGGCGACGCCCTGGTCCGCATCGCGAACACCTACTACGCCACCGTGCACTTCCCGGCCACCGTGGGCCTGCTCGTCTGGCTCTACCTGCGCCGCCCGGCGCACTACGTCTGGACCCGCCGCGCGCTCGCCGCGCTGACCGCGGCCGCCCTGGTGCTGCACCTGACGTTCCCGCTCGCCCCGCCGCGGATGCTCGCCGCCACCGGCCTGATCGACACCGCCCGCGTGTACGGGCCCTCGGTGTACGGACCGCCCAGGACGGACCACTTGTCCAACCAGTTCGCGGCCATGCCCTCCCTGCACTTCGGCTGGGCGCTGATGGTGGCGATCGGACTGGTCGTCGCCACCCGTTCCCGCCTGCGCTGGCTGTGGCTGCTGCACCCGCTGCTGACCCTGCTGGTCATCGTGGGCACGGCCAACCACTACTGGCTCGACGCGATCGTGGCGACGGCGCTGCTCGGCATCGTCCTCGCGGCGCTCCCGCTGCCGCACGGCCGCTCGGTCGCCGTCACCCTGGGCCGGCAGCGGCCCGCACCGGCCGAGGAGGCCGAAGACGCAGGAAAGACCGCAGTCGCCGGAGAGGCCGCAGTCGCCGGAGAGGCCGGGGAGGCCGGGGAGAGCAGCACGCTCGTCGGAGCGGTCCGATGAGCGCCGCCCTGCTCGCCGTGGTCCTCTCGCTCTTCTCCGCCGTCGCCTACGCGGGCGCCGCCGTCGCCCAGGAGCGGCTCGCCGCGCGGTCGGCGGGCGCCGGCGCGCTCGGGCTGCTGCGGCGCGGAGGCTGGTGGTGGTCCGTGGCCCTGAACGGGTCCGCGGCGCTGCTGCACGTGGTGGCGCTCAAGTACGGGCCGCTGACCGTGGTCCAGCCGCTCGGCGCGCTCACGCTGGTGGCCGCCGTGCCCATGGGTGCACGCCTGGCGGGGCGAGGGGTCGTCGCCGCCGAGTGGCGGGGCACCGCGTGCACCCTGCTGGGGCTCGGCGCGCTGCTCCTGGCCGCGTCCGGGCCCGCGCCGGAGCAGGTGCTGAGCCCCGCCGAGGCACTGGCGGTCGCGGGTGCCACGGCCGTCCTCATAGGAGCGCTGTCACGGCCCGGGGCGCGGCCCGGGCTGCGGCACGCGACCGCGTCCGGTGTCGCCTCCGGAGTGGCGTCAGCGCTCACCCAGACCGTGACCGTGGCCGCCACGGACCACACCGGACCGCTGCTGAGCGCGCGTGTGATCGTCGTGGCGCTGCTGGTCGCGGCGTTCGCGACGGGCGGACTGCTGCTCTCGCAGACCGCGTACCGGGGCGGTCTCGGCGCGCCGCTGGCGGTGGTGACGCTGACGAACCCGGTGGCCGCCGCGGTGATCGGCCTGACCCTGCTGGGCCAGGGACTGCAGGGCGGCGTACGGGGGGTCCTGCTCGCGCTCGCGGGAGCGGCGCTCGCCGCCTGGGGCGTGGTCGAACTGTCGCGGGCCGCCCCGCGTCCCGGGCAGGACGCGCCGACGCCGGCGCCGGCCCCCGCGCCCGGGAGCGAGCCCGCGCCCGTGACCGCGCAGGACGGCGGCGCCGAGGCGCACCCGGTTGCCGCCGTGCTGGCCCTCGAGCCGGGGACGGCCTCCCCCGAACCGCTGCTGCTGCCCCGGCCCCGGCCGCCCGGCCCGGAGCACCTCACGGCGCACTGAGGCCCCGCCGGCCGGTCGGCCGGCGGGTGTCAGCCCCAGCCGCGCGCGTCCTGCTTGAGCGCCGTGTCGACGGTCAGCGCCGTCGCCACCACGAGGCTCAGCAGCGGCTCGGGCAGCTGGTAGTGGATCTGCAGGACGTAGTTGTCGGCCGTCGTGAACATCGTCTTGGCCAGTCCCTCCCACGTCTTGGTGATCCGGGCCACCTCGTTGTCGGCGTGGTCGACGATCGCGAAGTTCCAGGCGCGCCAGTTCTCCGCCTTGATCGCGCCGACCTGCTGCCCGTTCGCGTTCATCGCGAAGTTGATCTTTCCGAGGACGTTCTGCTGGACGATCTCGCCGACCTGCGAGCCGTCGGGCCGGGAGACGATCACCCGCGACTTGAGGAACTTCGCGGGGCGGGTGAGGACGAGCAGCGGCTGCCCGTAGCCGTCACGGATCTCCAGCCGGTGGGTCATGAACTGGTCGATGCTGGAGACGAAGCGGACGGCCTTGCGCAGCGCGCTCTGCCCGACCTCCGTGACGGCGCCGATCTGGTTGCCGTTCTGGTCGAAGACCTTGTACTCGTTGGTCAGCTCGATCAGCTTGGCCTTCTGGTTCACCACGAGGACCGGCTCGCTGAACAGGGTGCCGCCGCCGACGCCGCCGCCGGGGGCGACGCCGGCCTGCTGCTGCACCTGCCGCTGCACGCGCGCGTCCGGACCGGCCGGCTGGGCCGGCACCTGCGGCGCCGCCTGCTGGACCGCGGGGGCCTGCTGGGCGGCGTGCGTGTGCTCGGTCCACTGCGCGCCGTCCCAGTAGCGCAGCGTCTGCGCCGCCCCGTGGGGGTCCGGGTACCAGCCTGCAGGTGTGTTCGAATGCGTGGTCACCGGGGCACACTACCGCGAGCCGGCCGGAAAGCAACCGCTGTCTGTTGGCAGGTCAGCCGGTCGCGAGCGCGGGATCGCTCACACCGGGAAGGCCGTTCTCGACATGTCCGGCGAACCGCCGCAGGAAGGACGGATCCGCGCCGGACGTGACGGTGAGGTCGTACCAGCGTCCGCTCGCCGCCAGTGCGACGGTGCGACGCACCGTCGCACCCGGCCGGACCCGCACCGTCGTGCGGTCGCCGCCGTAGCCGTTCGCCACCGTCAGGTCCACCGCTCCCGACCCCTTGTTGGTGAAGGTCAGCTCGATGTCGTCGCCGGCCGGCCGTGCGGTCACCTCGGGGCCGGCCGTCTTCCCGGGGCCCTTGAAGGCGCGCAGGAAGCCGTTGGGGCCGTACACGGTCAGGTCGTACTTGCCGCCGGAGTACACGGAGTTCCAGGTGTCGGAGACGGTCTTGCCGGCCTCGGTGGTGTAGGTCCAGGGGCCGTCGGAGCGACTGCCCGAGGTGATGAGGAAGGCGGCCCCGGCCTGCGCGCCCGAGGCGAAGGTGAGGGTGAACTTCCCGGCGGCCACGTCCGCCGAACCGTCCACCATGGGCGCGTACTTGAGCGGGCGGGTGGGCCGCGTGCCGGGCTCCTGGCGGGGCAGGGAGCCCTGGGCCGGCGGGGTCGGCACGTAGTCGGGGTGGCGGGCGTGGTCCGGCGGGGCGTACCCGGCGGTGTCCGGCAGGGAGAGGGGCCGGGTGTCCGTGCGGGAGAAGTCGAACGCGGCGGTCAGGTCGCCGCAGACCGCCCGCCGCCAGGGCGAGATGTTCGGCTCGTGCACCCCGAAGCGGTGCTCCATGAACCGGATGATCGAGGTGTGGTCGAACGTCTCGGAGCAGACGAAGCCGCCCTTGCTCCACGGCGAGACGACGATCATCGGCACGCGCTGGCCGAGCCCGTAGGGTCCGGCGGCGTGTCCGGCGTCACCCCTGAACAGGTCGAGTCCGGCGTCGACCGTGGACAGGCCCTGGTCGGCGGAGTCCGGCGGGAACGGCGGGACGAGGTGGTCGAAGAAGCCGTCGTTCTCGTCGTAGGTGAGGAACAGGGCGGTCTTCGCCCACACCGCGGGGTCGCTCGTCAGCGCGTCGATGACCTGGGAGACGTACCAGGCGCCGTAGTTCGCGGGCCAGTTGGGGTGCTCGGTGAAGGCCTCGGGGGCGACGATCCAGGAGATCTGCGGCAGCTTCCCGCCCTTGACGTCGGCCTTCAGCCGGTCGAAGAAGCCCTCGCCCCGGCCGGCGTCGGTCCCGGTGCGCGCCTTGTCGTACAGCGGGTCGCCCGGTGCGGCGCCGCGGTACTGGTTGAAGTACAGCAGGGAGTTGTCGCCGTAGTTGCCCCGGTAGGCGTCGTTGATCCAGCCCCAGCCGCCGGCGGCGTCGAGGCCGTCGCCCACGTCCTGGTAGATCTTCCAGGACACGCCCGCCTTCTCCAGACGCTCGGGGTACGTCGTCCAGCTGTAGCCCGCCTCCTCGTTGCCGAGGACCGGGCCGCCGCCCTTGCCGTCGTTGCCGGTGTGGCCCGTCCACATGTAGTAGCGGTTGGGGTCGGTGGAGCCGATGAGCGAGCAGTGGTAGGCGTCGCAGACGGTGAACGCGTCGGCGAGGGCGTAGTGGAAGGGGATGTCCTTGCGGGTCAGGTACGCCATCGTCGTACTGCCCTTGGACGGCACCCACTTGTCGTAGCGGCCCCGGTCGAAGGCGGTGTGCCCGTCGTTCCAGCCGTGCGGGAGGTCCTGGACGAAGGCCAGGCCCAGGTCGTCGGCGTCGGGGCGGAACGGCAGGATCTCCTTGCCCGCGCCGTTCGTCTGGTGCCACACCGGCTTGCCGTTCGGCAGCGTCACCGGGCGCGGGTCGCCGAAGCCGCGGACGCCCCGCAGGGTGCCGAAGTAGTGGTCGAAGGACCGGTTCTCCTGCATGAGGACGACGATGTGCTCGACGTCCTCGACGGAGCGGGTGCGGTGGTTGGCGGGCAGCGCCGCGGCGCGCTGGATGCTGCCGGACAGCGCGGCGAACGCCGTGGTCGCGCCCGCGATCTGAAGGAAGCGGCGCCGGTTGACCTCGGGGGTGGGTGACGGCATGGGGGTCCTCTCATCCTCGTGCACGGACGGCCGGAACGGGCGGGTGCTGCGCGCAGCGAGTGTTCCAAGAGGACCGAACGTGAGGGAAGGGTGCGGTGACACCCAGGTGAAAGTCGGGGGTACGGACATGGATCGCTTCGAGCGAGCCGTCAGGTCGCGCCGGGGGTGCGCCCGGTGCCCGTTGCCGGGCGCACCCCCGGCCATGCCGTTGCCGGAACCGTGCTTCCCGCCCCCTGTCCCCCGCCCCCGCCGCCGGCCCTGTGGTCGGCGGCGGGGGCCCGCCGGCCGGCGCCCGCAGCGGATGGCGGCGCCGTGGTGCGAGGACGACGGCTCAGGGGGTCGCGTAGGCCTCCACTTCGCTGAACTGGCCCGCCGGCCAGCCCGTGTTGGCGGAGACCGTCAGCCGCAGACTGCGCAGGCTCGTCCCGCTCGGCAGGGCGACGGTGACGCTGTTGCCCGTCGCCGGGTCGAAGCGGTAGCCCTGGGCGCCCACCACGGTCGTGTAGTTCGTGCCGTCGGTGCTGCCCAGGACCGCGATGGTCTGGGACCGGGCGCCCCAGGCCGCCGACGGCGGGAGCTTCAGCACCAGCCGGCGCACGGCCTGACTCGATCCGAGGTCGACGGTGAGGGACTGCGGGAAGGCGTTGTTGGTGGACTCCCAGTAGCTGTTCGCATCGCCGTCGACCGCCTTGCCGGGCGTGTAGACGTCCTGGGAGCCGGTGGCGGTGGCCGGGCGGCCCTTGGCGAGGTTGCGGTTCGGGTCGGGGTCGGGGTTGCCCTGGCCGGGCTGCGGCCAGGTGGAGCAGTCCTCCCACGTGCTGGTCCAGCCGGAGTTGCCGCCGCCGTCGGTGAGCGCGAAGCTGCCCGAGCCCGACGGGTACGGGCAGTTGTAGACACCGGCCGAGCCCACGCCGGTCGCGGTGACGCCGCGGAAGGCCGCCGCGCCCTGGGCCTCGGCCTGGACGACGACCGTGCCGGTGTTGCGCACCGTGGCGCCGTCCACGGTGACGTTCTTCACCGGGTACCCGTGGCCGCCGCCGGAGACGAACTCGAAGGCGCTGTAGGGGCTGTCGGTGATGGTGGTGCCGGTGATGTTCACGGTCGCGTTGATCGCGCTGTCGTAGGAGTCGACGCGCAGCGCGCCCATGGGGTGGTTCCAGTTCGGGTTCATGGCGCCCGCCCGCACCAGGGTGTTCCCCGCGACCGTGATCGTGCCGGCCAGCGGGTTGAAGGGGTCCATGAACTTCTGGTTGGAGATCGCGATGCCGCTGCCGAGGGCGTTGGTGTCGGAGACCAGGTTGTCGCGGACGGTGATGTCGGTGCCGCCGTAGATCGCGATGCCGTTGGCGAGATTGGGCTGCGAGATGGTGTTGTTCTCGAAGCTGCTGTTCGTGTCGGGGGCGTACAGGGACCACATGGCGAGGGCGTCGTCGCCCTGGTCGCGCAGGAAGTTGTCGCGGACCCGCACGCCCCTGGCGTTGCCGTTGAGGTTGAGGCCGTCGGCGGTGGTGTCCAGGATGCGGTTGTCCTCGACGACGAGGTTGTCGTTGTTCCCGGTCAGCCACAGGCCGCACTTGAGGTGCTGGATCCACATGCCGGAGACGGTGGAGTCCGGTCCGAGCGAGCCGTTGACGAAGTTGTCGGGGCTGCCGTCGTTGCGTTCGGTGACCTCGCCGATGACCGCGAAGTCCTTGAGGTGGACCTTGCCCGTGGAGCTCGACTGGTTGATGAAGCTGGAGCTGTGCACGACGGAGTACCAGCTGCCCGCGCCCTGGAGGGTGACGTTCTGCACGCCGCCGAGCGAGGACGTCAGCCGGTAGTCGCCCGGCGGGATCCACACCACCCCGCCCTGCGCGGCGCTCACGGCGTCGCGGAAGGCCTGGGTGGAGTCGCCCTGCCCCGTGGGGTCGGCGCCCTTGGATACGACGGAGACCGATCCGGCGGGCTGGCCGGCCGGCGCGGCCACCTGTTCGAAGTCGGCGACGTCCACGGTGACCTGGACGTTCGCCGCCTCCAGCGCGATCTTGTCACCCGCCTGGACGCTCTGCCCGAGCAGCAGGCGGGCGTTGTCGAAGAAGTGGTGGGTCTTGCTCCTGGCGATCCAGCCGGTGTCGACGTAGGAGTACTTGGAGGTGACGGTGAGGGTCTTCGCGAGCCTGGTGCCGTTGACGTAGACGTTCAGGGTGCCGGACTGGCCGTCGGGCACGTTGTAGGCGACGTTCAGGGCGTTGGCGGCGCGCGGTGCGGTGAACTCCACGCGCTGTCCCGCCGCGAGCCGGACGGCCTGGCGGCCCGACGCCTCGGAGGCGAGGGTGCCCTGCGTGTAGTCGGGGCCGATCTTCGTGCCGGTGGTGGTGGCGGACTCGGCCTCGACGGAGGTGAAGGGCAGGGTGGCGCCGGCGGCGGCGTGGGCCGCGGGCGCACCGAGGGTGACGAGCATGCCGGCGGCGAGGGCGACGGTGGTCGCGACGGCCGGCAGGCGGCGGGCGGTTCTGGGCGTGCTGGTGCCGTGCATGGGCTGATCCCTTCGTGGTGGGGGTACGGGGATAGCGCTGTGCGGATCGGCGGCCGGGGCTCTACGGCGCGTGCTGCGGACGTGGGGCCCCGGTGCTGCGCGGGCTCAGGCGCGCAGCCAGACAGCCGTGTCCTGCGGGAGGCGGCCGGCCTCGTCCAGGGGGCCGCTGGCCAGCAGGAGTCGGGTGTGGGCGGGGAGGTCGGCGGGGGCGGCGGAGAGGTTGACCACGCAGGTCACCCCCTCGGCGCGGGTGAAGGCGAGGACGCCGTCGGGGGCGTCCAGCCAGGTCAGGGTGGCGTCGCCGAAGACCGGGCGCAGCCGGATCGCCTCCCGGTACAGGGCCAGCATGGAGGCGGGGTCGCCCTGCTGGAGGTCGACGGCGTGGGCCGCCCAGCCGGCCGGCTGCGGCAGCCACGGTTCCCGGCCGGCCTCGGTCCCGAACCCGGCGTGGGGCGCGTTCGCCGACCAGGGCAGCGGGACGCGGCAGCCGTCGCGGCCCGGGTCGGTGCCGCCGGAGCGGAAGTGCATCGGGTCCTCGATGCGGTCCAGGGGGATGTCCGCCTCGGGCAGTCCCAGCTCCTCGCCCTGGTAGACGTAGACGGCGCCGGGCAGGGCCAGCGAGAGCAGGGCCGCCGCGCGGGCGCGCCGGGTGCCCAGGGCCAGGTCGGTGGGGGTGCCGAAGGCCTTGGCGGCGAAGTCGAAGCCGGTGTCGGCGCGGCCGTAGCGGGTGACGGTGCGGGTGATGTCGTGGTTGCACAGCACCCAGGTGGCGGGGGCGCCCACGGGTGCGTGCTCGGCCAGGGTCTCGTCGATGGACCTGCGCAGCCGGGCGGCGTCCCAGGGGCAGGACATGAAGGAGAAGTTGAAGGCGCTGTGCAGTTCGTCGGGGCGCAGGTAGCGCGCGAAGCGCTCGCTGTCCGGGAGCCACACCTCGCCCACGAAGACGCCGTCGTACTCGTCGGCCACGCGGCGCCAGGAGCGGTAGATGTCGTGGAGTTCGTCGCGGTCGACGTACGGGTGCGGGTCGCGGCCCGCGGCGAGGTCGGGCAGGCGGGGGTCCTTCGCGGGCAGGGCGGCGGAGTCGATGCGGACGCCCGCGACGCCCCGCTCGAACCAGAACCGCAGGATGTCCTCGTGTTCCTGGCGCACGGCCGGGTGCGCCCAGTTGAGGTCGGGCTGTTCGGGCGCGAACAGGTGGAGGTACCAGGCGCCGTCGGGCAGCCGGGTCCAGGCCGGGCCGCCGAACTCGGACGTCCAGTCGTTGGGCGGGAGTTCGCCGTCCGGGCCGCGTCCGGGGCGGAAGTGGAAGAGGTCGCGCTCGGCACCGCCGGCCAGTGCGGCCCGGAACCAGGGGTGCTGGTCGGAGACGTGGTTGGGCACGATGTCGACGATCGTGCGGATGCCCAGTTCCCGCGCCTCGGCGATGAGTTTCTCCGCCTCGGCCAGGGTGCCGAAGGCGGGGTCGATCGCCCGGTAGTCGGCGACGTCGTAGCCGCCGTCCTTCATCGGGGACAGGTACCAGGGGTTGAACCACAGGGCGTCCACGCCGAGTTCGTCGAGGTAGGGCAGGCGGGCGCGGACGCCGGCGAGGTCGCCGGTGCCGTCGCCGTCACCGTCGGCGAAGCTGCGGACGTACACCTGGTAGATCACGGCGGAGCGCCACCAGGCGTCGTCGCCGCGGCCGTTTCGGGCAGGGGTGGGCTGTCCCACGGTGCGTGCCTTTCTGGGTCGGTGGAGAGGCTGGGGCGGGCGGTGTCAGCCCTTGGTGCTGCCCGCGCTGATCCCGGCGATGATGTGCCGCTGGAAGACGAGGAAGAGCGCGACCATCGGGATGCTGGCGATCACCATCGCGGCGACGAGCACGGTCAGCTGGATGTTCTGCGACAGCTGGACCAGGGCCACGCTGATGGGCTGTTCGTCCGTGTCGGAGAAGACCATCAGCGGCCACAGGAAGTCCTGCCAGACCGCGACGAGCGCGAAGATCGACACCACGCCGAGCACCGGCCGCGACATGGGCAGCACGATGGACCACAGGGTGCGCAGCTTTCCGGCGCCGTCGATCTCGGCGGCCTCCAGCACGTCGCGCGGTATCTGGTCGAAGAACCGCTTGAGCAGGTACAGGTTGAAGGCGTTGGCGGCGGCCGGGAGCCAGATCGCGAGGGGGTCGTTGAGCAGGCTGGTGTGGATGAGCGGCAGGTCGGCGACGGTTAGGTACTTCGGTACGACCAGGGCCTGGGCGGGCACCATGAGGGTGGCGAGGATGCCGCCGAGGATCACCTTCCCGAAGGCAGGTCGCAGCCGGGACAGGGCGTAGGCGGCGGCCGTGCAGAACACCAGCTGGCAGGCCCAGGCGCCGGCCGCCTGGACGAAGGTGTTCCACAGGTGCTGCGGCAGCTGCATCAGGTCCCAGGCGTCGGTGTAGGCACTCAGGTGCCAGTGGGTCGGCACGAGGGTGGGCGGCGTCCGCGTCACCTCGTCCGGCGACTTCAGGGCGCCGGTCACCATCCAGTAGACGGGGAAGAGGAAGGCGAGCGTGAACAGCAGCAACACGCCGGTGAAGACGGTCCAGTAGAGGGCCTTGCCGCGCGGGCGGGCCAGGGTCGCCGGGGAGATGAGGGTACGGGTGCTGCTCATGCGTCCTCCTGGCCGGAGCCGGAGCGGGTCAGCCGCAGGTAGCCGGCGGAGAACAGGGCGAGCAGCACGAGCAGCATGACGCTGAGCGCGCAGGCGCCGCCGAAGTCGTTGTAGAGGAAGGCGTACTTGTAGATGAGGTAGAGGACGGTGACCGTGGCGCTCTCGGGGCCGCCGCCGGTGATCACGAACGGTTCGGTGAAGACCTGCATGGTCGCGATGATCTGGAGCAGCATCAGCATCAGGATCACGAAGCGGGTCTGCGGGACGGTCACGTGCCGGACGCGCTGGAGCAGGCCCGCGCCGTCCAGTTCGGCGGCCTCGTACAGTTCGCCGGGGATGGACTGCAGGGCGGCCAGGTAGATCAGGACGGTGCCGCCCAGGTTGGCCCAGGTGGCGACGAGGACCAGGGAGACCAGGGCCGTGTCGGCGCCGTTGGTCCAGTTCGAGGTGGGCAGGTGCAGGGCGCGCAGCGCCTCGTTGGCGAGGCCGGCGCCGGGGTCGTAGAACCACTTCCACAGCAGGGCGCTGACCACGGGCGGGATCATCACCGGCAGGTAGACGACGACGCGGAAGAAGGCTTTGGCGTGTCTGAGTTCGTTGAGGACGAGGGCCAGGACGAACGGGACGGCGAAGCCGATCAGCAGGGCGAGCGCGGTGAAGGTGAGGGTGTTGCGCCAGGCGGCGCCGAACTCGGGGTCGTGCAGGACGTGGGTGAAGTTGGCGGTGCCGACCCATTGGGGTGCCTGGCCCGGGGTGTACTTCTGGAAGGCGATCACGACCGCGCGGATCGCCGGGTACCAGGAGAACAGGGCGAAGCAGATCAGGCCGCCGAGGAGGAAGGCGTAGGCGCGGGCCTGTTCGACGAGGCGGCGCCGCCTGCGCTCCCCCGCGTGGGGCGGCGCCGGTAGCGGGCGGACCGCGATCGCCTGGGCGGGCCGCCGCTCGGCCGTCTTGGTCATGGCGGGTCAGCTCCGTGCCAGGATGCCGTCGATCTTGCCGGAGGCGTCCTTGAGGAGCTGGTCGATGTCGGCGTCCTTCTTGGTGAGGACGGCGGAGACCACGCCGTCCAGGACGGAGTAGATCTGCTGCGCGTTGGGCGGCTCCACCTTCAGCTTCAGGCTCTGGTTGCCGTCCAGGAAGGACTGGTAGTTCTCCACGGGCACGTTGGCGTTGGCCTTCTTGACCTGCTGGTCGGTGGCGTCGGCGGCGCCGGTGAACAGGCGGGGTTCGGGCAGGCCGACGGGGGCGGCGTGCTTCTTGGCGCGCGCGTAGTCGCCGAGGAAGCCCTTGCCGGGGGTGAGGAACATGTGGTCGAGCAACTTCAGGCCGGCCCGGATCTGGGCGGGCGTGTCCTTCTTGTTGAACATGTATCCGTCGCCGCCGACGAGCGTTCCCTTGCCGCCGGGCATGGGGGCGAGGGCGAGGTCCTTGTAGTTGCCGCCCTTCTCCTTGACCAGGATCGGGATGTTGTCGGGGGCGGCGAGGTACATGCCGAGCTTGCCGGAGCCCATCATCTGCTGGGCGTCGTTGATGACGAGGAGCTGCTTGCTGCCCATGGAGTCGTCGCTCCAGCGCATGTCGTGCAGGTTCTGCAGCACGGCACGGCCCTCGGGGGTGTCGACGGCCGCCTTCTTGCCGTCGGCGCTGACGACGTCGCCGCCCTGGGAGTACAGCTCGGCGGTGAAGTGCCAGCCGCCCTGGTTCTGGGCGCTGTAGTCGGCGTAGCCGACGGTCCCGCCGCCGAGCGCGGCGATCTTCCTGGCGTCGGCGCGGACCTCTTCCCAGGTCGTCGGCGGCTTGTCGGGGTCGAGTCCGGCCTTCTGGAAGAGCTTCCTGTTGTAGATCAGGCCCATCGAGTAGCCGGTGCGCGGGATGCCGTAGATCTTGCCGTCGACGGTGTAGATGTCCCGCAGCTGCTTCTGGAGCGTGCCGTAGCTCTTCAGTTCCTTGACGTACGGGGTGAGGTCGGCGGCCTGGCCGGTGGAGACGACGTGCTCGACGTCGGTGAAGTAGGTGTAGAAGACGTCCTCCATCTGACCGCCGGCCAGTTTCGCGTCGAACGTCTTGGGGTCCTCGCAGGGGAACGCGTCGTGCGTGACGACGTCGATGTCCTGGTGCTGCTTCTCGAAGGACGCCACGTCCTCGTCGAAGAACGTCCGGTCGGTCCTGGCGCTCTTGGGCGGCTCGCAGTTGACCGTGATGCGGGTCTTGCCGTTCGCGGACGCGTCGTCGCCGGAACCGCACGACGTCACGGCCAGGGCAAGGGAGCAGACGCCGATCGCGGCGACGGCGTGGCGGAACCCGGTGCTTCTCATCGGTGGACCCCTCTGGACAGGAGCGGTGGGCGTCGCACACTCAAGCACCGGGGGCAGCTCTTCGCAATATGTCGCGCAGAATCTGAAATTATTTGACAGCACATCGGTTCCGCGGGACGGAGGCGGCGGTGTTCGCCGGGTCCGTCACTCGCGGGGTGCCTGCGCGGTGGACCCGCGGACCACCAGCTCCGGTTCGAACAGAAGCTCGTCGGCCGGCACGGCACTGCCCGCGATCTGGGCGTTGAGCAGTTCCACGGCGGCCTTGCCCATGGACTCGATGGGCTGGCGGACGGTGGTCAGGGGCGGCTCGGTGCAGTTCATCAGCGCGGAGTCGTCGTAGCCCACGACGGAGATCCGGGAGGGGACGTCGAGTCCGCGGCGGCGCGCGGCCCGTACGACGCCGAGGGCGAGCGGGTCGCTGGCGCAGATGAACCCGGTGACACCGCGGTCGATGAGCTTGGCCGCCGCCGCGTGGCCGCCCTCGATGGAGAAGATGGCGCGGGCGACGAACTCGTCGGGCAGGTCCGCGCCGAGCGCGCGGGCCGCGGCCAGTTTGCGGGCGGAGGGCACGTGGTCGCCGGGCCCGAGGACGAGGCCGATCCGCTCGTGCCCGAGGGAGACCAGGTGGCGCCAGGCCTGCTCCACGGCCACCGCGTCGTCGCAGGAGACCGCCGGGAAGCCGAGATGCTCGATGCCCGCGTTGACCAGCACGACGGGGATGTTGCGGTCGGCCAGCAGCCGGTAGTGGTCGTGGGGGGCGTCGGACTGGGCGTAGAGCCCGCCGGCGAAGACGACGCCGGAGACCTGCTGTTGCAGCAGCAGCTCGACGTAGTCCGCCTCGGAGACCCCGCCCTTGGTCTGGGTGCACAGCACGGGGGTGAGGCCCAGCTGGGCCAGGGCGCCGCCGATGACCTCGGCGAAGGCCGGGAAGATGGGGTTCTGCAGCTCGGGCAGGACCAGGCCGACCAGCCGGGCGCGTTCACCGCGCAGTTGCGTGGGGCGCTCGTAGCCGAGCACGTCCAGCGCGGACAGGACCGCCTGCCGGGTGGCTTCGGAGACCCCGGGCTTGCCGTTGAGCACCCGGCTGACCGTGGCCTCGCTGACCCCGACCTTCTTTGCCACTTCCGCAAGTCGTCGCGTCATACACGCAAGCCTAGCGCAAGAATCGCAAGTAACTTGCGTAAAGTTCCCGGTCGTCCGACTTCAGCAGCCGGGCGGCCCCGGCGGGGCGGGGGCGGCTCCCGGCGCGGTGTGCGGGGCGGGCGGTCGAGCGGGTCAGGCGCGCCGACGGCGTGCGGGACGCGCTCGCTGCGCCTGGACCGCCTCTTCCCTCCTACCCGCGGACCAGGGCCTGCCGCCCTGTCAGCGGGCCCTCGGCGGCCCCGCCGGACACCCCTATCCGGTCCCCTCGCACTTTGCAAGACGCTGTCTTTTCCTGACGGTTACTTCACAATTCCTGGCAGTGGCAGTCAACTTCTGGTCTGCTGTAGGGCGATGTAGGGGCGGGGGGGTCCACAGCGGTGCCGCGCCGGCGGTACCCGGGAACGTGGTCCGGACGGCAGCGCAGGACGTGGCACCTTCCCCCCTCCGGCGGACAGCCCGGCCACCGGCCGGGCCAATGGGTGGAAGAGGACATGCAGACTACGTTCTGGAGCCGACGCAGATTCGTGGGGGCGCTCGCCGTCGCGACAGCCGTGACAGCCCTGCCGCAGGCGCTGACACCCCTGGCCAGGGCCGCCGACGGGAGCGGCGCCCCCGGCTCCCTGGACCTGCCCGACACCGACCGCGCCAAGGCCGTACGGGCCTGGGTGCTGGGCGGCAGGGCCGTACGGGCGGCGGCGGAGTACGCGCTGAGCGGGACCGACGCCGACATCACCACCTTCCTCACGGCGAGCCTGCCCGTCGCCTCGGCGGAGGACAACCGCGTGGCGGTGTTCAGCTACCTCGCCAACGGCGGCCAGGGCGTCCGCGCCGCCGCGAGCACCGCGCTCTCCGGCGGGGACTCGGCGATCACGGAGTTCGTGGAGAAGGGCTACGCCCCGGCCGTCTCCGACGACCTGCGCGTGGCCACGCTGACCGTCATGAACGCCGGCGCCCAGGCCGTGAAGCGGGAGGCCACCGCGGCCCTCGCCGACGGCGGCGACGACGCCCTGGAGCACTTCCTGCTCACCGGCCAGTACGACGCGCGGCTGGAGGACATGCGGGTCGAGATCACCGAGAGCCTGGCGCACGCCGGACCCGAGGAGACGACGTACGCCAACCGGGCCCTCAGCGGCACCGCCGACGACATCCAGTGGTACCTGGACACCGGGCAGCACATCGCGCGCGCCCGCGACCAGGAGAGCGCCACCATCGAGGCGCTGGTCGCCGTCGTCGAACGCGAGGGCAGGATCGCCCAGCAGAAGACGGACGCCGCGGTCGAAGCCTCGGCCCGCGCCCAGACCGCCGCCGAGAAGGCCAAGGAGGCGGCCCAGGTGGCGGCGGCCGAGGCCGACAAGGCCAAGGACGACGTCCAAAGGTCCGCCGCCGCCGCGCGCAAGGCGGCCAGTGCCGCGCAGGGCGCCGCCGACGCGGCCCGCACCGCGATCAACGCCTCCGGGGTGGCCATCACCGCCTCGCGCCGCGCCTCCTACGCGGCGACCGCCGCCTCCCAGGCCGCCGCCTCCGCGGGCGGGGCCGCCTCGCGCGCCTACAACGCCGCCATCGCCGCATCCAAGGACGCGTCGAAGACCGCCGCCGCCAAGGACGCTGCCGTCGCCGCGCGCAACGCCGCCGCCAAGGCGCGCTCGGCCGCCGCGGCCGCCGACAGCGCGGCGACCGCCTCCGCGCAGGCCTCCGCCGCCGGTTCGTCGGCCGCGTCCGCCGCCCGCAACGCCGCCGCCGCGGCGACGGCCTCGGCACAGGCCGCGGCCTCCGCCGGCGTCGCGCAGTCCGAGGCGGCCGAGGCCAAGCGGCAGGCGGCCATCGCCTCGACCGCCGCGAACCAGGCCACCAACGCCGCCTCCACGGCGCAGGCGCTCGCCAACCGGGCCGCCGGCGCCGCACGCGACGCCCGCGACGCAGCCAACGCTGCCGCCGAGCACGCGGACAAGGCGGCCGACGCGGCCGAGGAGGCCGTGAAGTACGCGGGTCAGGCCCGCGACTACGCCAACAAGTCGAATGCGTACGCGGCCGAGGCCGTGAAGGCCGCCGACACCGCCACCCAGACCGTCGCCGAGGCCGTCGAGGTCGAGAAGGCGGCGCGCGAGGCGGAGCTGAACAGCCTGTACCAGGACCGCGACCAGGGCATCGAGGAGGCGGAGGCCCTCGCCCAGGCCGAGGCGAAGGAGCAGGCGGAGTACGAGGGCAAGCGCCTCCAGCAGCAGCGGATCGCCCAGGAGACTCAGGACTGGCTCGACAAGGCCACCGCGGCCCTCGCCGCCGAGGACTACGGGCTGGCCGCGACCCTCGGCCGCAAGGCCGCCGTCCGCTTCCTCGGCGCGAGCGGCAACTGGTCCCGCGAGGCCGCGCAGTTCGCCCTCGCCGGGGACGACATGGACATCCTGAACTGGGTCGACCTCGACCGGCTGGTCGCCCAGGGCCAGGACGACCGGGAGACGGTCCTCTACATCGCCCAGACCTCCGACCCCGCCGTCTCCGCGGCTGCCGCCGCCGCGCTCGCGGACGGCAGTACCGCCGCCATCGGGGACTTCGTCACCTCGGGCATGATCCGCTCCGGTTCGGAGGAGAACCGGGTCCGCATCGGGCGCATCCTGGCCGCCAAGCCGGGCAAGGCCGTCACCAAGGCGGCCAACGACGCGCTCGACGCCAACACGCCCGAGGCGCTGCAGAAGTTCTTCGACCACGACCTCGCCGAGGCCATCAAGGAGGACGACGCCGTCACCACGGCGACCGTCATAGCCCAGGGCGGCGAGTACTCCAAGGCGTACGCGGCCGTGTCGATGGCCGGGCCGACGTGGATGCGGCGCCGTTTCGTGGAGTCGGTGCAGTACCGCGCCGCGCAGCTCGACTTCGACTCGCTCAGCCACTCCGCCGCCATGCGGGCCGCGATCGCCGCCGCCGCGAAGATCGCCCAGGAGGCCCAGCAGAACGCCGCGACGGCGTCCCAGGCGGCCGCCCTCGCCAACAACGCGGCCGATCAGGCCGAGGCCTGGGCCAAGAAGGCCGTCGAGGCGTCCGACAAGGCGAAGGACTACGCGACGGAGGCGAAGAACAACGCCGACGCCGCCGACAAGTCCGCCGCCGACGCCAAGGCCTCGGCCGCCTCGGCCGCCGCCGCCGCGGCCACCGCGCGCAGCGCCTCGCGCTCGGCCAACTACTCGGCCAACAAGGCCGTGGACTCCGCCCGCAGCGCGCTCCAGTCGTCCTACCAGGCCCGCGCCTCCGCCGCCTCCGCGCGCCAGTCCTCGCTGGAGGCGGGCAAGGACGCGCAGACGGCCGCCGACGCCGCGACCGAGGCCCGCAAGATCGCCTCGGACAAGCGGCAGGCCGAGATCGCGAAGGCGGCCCAGGACGCGGCCCAGAAGGCCAAGGAGGACCGCGACAACAACCGCAACCCGGCCGACAACGAGCACAACGACCAGGTCAACCCGCACGGCACCGGCCAGGGCGGGGACGACCCCTGGTACTCGGACGCGGGCTGGTGGGCGGACGCCTTCGAGTGGACCAGCATGGCCACCGGCCTCGTCGCCGGAGGTCTCCTCGTCGCCTCGGCGTTCTTCCCGCCGGCCGCGCCCGTGCTCGGGGCGATCGCCGGCGTGCTCGTCGGCGTCTCGGTGGCCACCTCGGCCCTCAGCACCGTGTGCAACGGCATCGAGTACGGCTTCACCAGCGGCAAGTTCGCCCTGTCGGCGGGCAAGACGGTCCTCAGCGTCGCGGCCATCGGCGCGGGCATCACGCGCGTCGTGCCCAAGGTCGCCGCACCCGTGGCCAGCGGCGTCTCGAAGGTGGCGGACGGGGTCTCCTCGCTCGTCGGGAGCTTCTTCTAGCAGGCACGCGGGCCGCCGTCCGGTGACCGGGCGGCGGCCCTGCCGCGCCGGCACCGGCCCGCAGCACGAGCCGGACACCGACGGCCCCGAGCCACCCGCCCTCTCGTGCGTGCTGACCGACCCGGGCCGGTGGAGCCGGAGCCGTACCGGCCGCATGTGCCTGAACGGCGCCGAGGTCACCGCCTTGGCCGGGCCCCGGCCCACCCTGACGCCCGCCGCGGGGCGACACCTGCGCGGGCGAGGGCCCGGCGCCGCCCCGGCCGCCGTTCCGCCGCCGTTCGAGGCGTGAGCACGGCGTCCGCCCCGTGGCGCCCGGCCCCCGTCGCGCGGCACCGCACCTCACCGGGGCCTCCTGCGCCGCTACACCCGGCTCGTGGTCGCCGTGTCCGACGACAGCCGCTGGGCGAGGTAGATCGGGACGACGGAGAGCAGGACCAGGACGGCCGCCACGACGTTGACCACGGGGGCCTGGCGCGGTCTCGTCATGTTCCCGAAGATCCACACGGGCAGCGTCTGGACACCGGGCCCCGCCGTGAAGGTGGTCACCACGATCTCGTCGAAGGACAGCGCGAAGGACAGCAGCGCGCCCGCGAGCAGCGCCGAGCGCACGAGCGGGAAGGTGACGTCGGTGAAGGCGCGGAAGGTGTGGGCGCCGAGGTCCATCGCCGCCTCCTCGTACGAGCCGGAGGTGCGGCGCAGCCGGGCCACGACGTTGTTGAAGACGACGACGATGCAGAAGGTGGCGTGTCCGACGACGACGGTGAACAGGCCGAGGCCGACTCCCAGGGGGGCGAGCACCGTGGAGAAGGCGGAGTTGAGGGCGATGCCGGTGACGATGCCGGGCAGGGCGATCGGCAGCACGACGACGAAGGAGAGGGTGCCGCGGCCGAAGAAGCGGTGCCGGGCCACCGCGAAGGCGATCAGCGTGCCGAGGACCAGGGCGATCGCGGTGGCGCCGAGGCCGGCCTCGACGGAGACCCGCAGGGCGGCGCGGGCCCCGGAGTTGTGCCAGGCCGCCGACCACCAGCGCAGGGTCAGTCCGGGGGGCGGCCAGCTCGCGCTGCGATCGGGGTTGAGCGAGTTGACGAGGACCAGCAGCAGCGGGACGTAGATGACCGCGAAGCCGAGGCCGGCGGCGACGCGGAGCGCGATGCGCGCCCGGCGGGAGAGCTGCATGACGGCGATCCCCTCGGTGCGAAGTGGTCAATGGCCGCGGTGCGACCGCAAGCCGCGTGCTGTCGGAGGCTTCAGAGACTGCTGAGGGCGCCGGTGCGGCGCACCGCGAGCAGGTAGAGGACGATGACGACGACGGGGACGGTGCCGAGGGCGGCGGCCATGGGCAGGTCGAGTTCGATGTCGGAGTAGACGAGGTTGCCGATGAGCTGGGTCTTGCCGCCGACGATCTGGACGGTGATGTAGTCGCCGAGGCTGAGCGAGAAGGTGAAGACCGACCCGGCGGCGACCGACGGCAGCACCATGGGCAGCACCACCGACCGGAAGGTCCGCCAGGGCCGGGCGCCGAGGTCGGCCGAGGCGTCGAGCAGCCCTGCGGGCAGCCGTTCCAGCGCGGTGTGCACGGGCAGGATCATGTACGGCAGCCAGAGGTACGTCAGGGTCAGCACCGTCGCGGGCAGCCCGTACCCGGGGCCGGAGAGCCCGAACGGCTCCAGCGCCCAGTCGGCGAGTCCGCCCCGCGCGAGGATCAGCCGCCAGGCGTACACCTTGACCAGGTAACTCGCCCACAGCGGGGTGAGGATCGCCACCACGAGCAGCGGGCGCCACCGCGGGCGGGCGACGCGCGCGGTGTAGAAGGCGAGCGGGAAGGCGATCACCGCGCACAAGGCGGTGACCGCGAGGGCGACCCCGATGCTGCGCACGATCACCTGCCGGTAGACGGGTGTGGTCAGCAGGGCGTGGAAGTTGTCGGCGGACCAGACCTTGACGACCGCGGAGGTGAAGGTGTCCGTCGTCCAGAAGGCGGAGACGAACAGCACGCTCAGAGAGCCGAGGTAGAGCACGGCGAGCCACAGCAGCGGGGCCGTCAGCAGCAGCGAGAGCCGCAGCCGGGGGCGGCGGTGCAGTGCCCCGGCCAGCCGCCGGGCGGCACCGGGCGCGCGTGCCGCGTTCTGCGCGCTGGCGTCGGTCATGGCTCAGCCCTTGATCTCGGTCCAGGCCCGCACCCACTGGGCGTAGGGCACGCACTCGACGTCGGTGCGGCCGTCCAGGCACTGCTGGATGGGTGTGTTCCAGAAGGCGATCCGCTTCCAGTACTCGGTGTCGGCGGCGTGGTAGGTGGTGCAGAAGTTGCGGTCGCTGGTGTGCTCGCACGCCGCGGCGTTGGCGGGTGCCTCGCCGAAGTACTCGGCGACCTGGGCGTTGACCTTCGGGGAGACGATCCAGTCGAGCCACTTGTAGGCGCAGTTGGGGTGCTTGGCCTTGGCGGAGACCATCCAGGTGTCGGACCAGCCGGTCGAGCCCTCCTTCGGGACGAACGCCTTGACCTCGGCGCCCTCGGAGGCGGCGAGGTTGGCGATGACCTGCCAGGTGGTGCCGATCACGGAGTCACCGCTCTTGAAGGCGGAGACCTCCTTGAGGTAGTCGCCCCAGTACTCGCCGATGCTGCCGTTCTGCTTCTTCAGCAGGGCGACGGCCGCGTCGAACTGCTTCTGGTCCAGCGCGTAGGGGTCCTTGATCTTCAGGTCGGGGCGGGTGGCCTTGAGGAAGAGGGCCGCGTCGGCGATGTAGATGGGCGAGTCGTAGGCGGTGACGTGCCCCTTGTACGCCGCCGCGCCGTCGAAGACCGCCGCCCAGGAGGTGGGGGCCGGTTCGACCTTGCGGGTGTTGTACATGAGCAGGTTGGCGCCGCGGCCGTGCGGGATGCCGTACGCCTTGCCCTTGACGGAGTTCCAGGGCTGCATCTTCAGGTCGGGGAAGATGCCGCTGTAGTTGGGCACGAGAGCGGTGTTGACGGGGGCCGCGTCACCGGAGGCGATCAGGCGCAGGGAGGCGTCCCCGGAGGCCGACACGGCGTCGTACTGGCCGGTCTTCATCAGCTTGACCATCTCGTCGGAGCTGGCGGCCACCTTGGAGCGGACCTGGCAGCCGGTCTGCCGCTCGAAGCCGCTGACCCAGTCGGCCTTGGGGTCGTCGGTCCCGTCCTCGACGTACCCGGCCCAGGCGATCAGGTCGACCTGTCCCTCGGTGCGGCCCAGGTGGGCGGGTGCCTTCAGGTCGGGCGGGTTGAGGCCGCCGGCAAAGGAGCCGCCCCCGCCGGAGGAGCCGCAGGCGGTCGCGGCGAGCAGGGTCGCGGCGGCGGCCGCGGCGAGCAGGGTTCGGGCGGGGCGCATGACGTGCCTCCCAGGGGACGGGAACGGTTCAGCGGGCGTCGGGGACCTGGACGGTGTGCCGGCGGTGCCAGGTCAGGCGGACCCTGGTGCCGCGGTAGGCGGCGACATCCTCGGCGGAGGTCTCCAGGTTCTGCTGGAGCGCCGTGAGACGGCCGCCGGCGTCGAGGTCGACCAGGAAGCGGGTGGAGTCGCCGAGGTAGACGACCTCGGCGACGGTGCCCGTGGCGGTGGCGTGTCCGGGCTCGTCCGCGACGGCGGCCTCCTCGCGCACGCGGATCCGCTCCGGCCGGACGCTGTGGACGCCGCCGGTGCCGAGGATCCGCCGGGCGGACTCGCCCCGGAGCAGGTTGGAGATGCCGACGAAGGACGCGACGAAGGCGGTCGTGGGCCGCTCGTAGATCTCGGCGGGCGTGCCGACCTGCTCGATGCGGCCCTCGCGGAAGACGGCGATGCGGTCGCTCATGGCGAGCGCCTCCCCCTGGTCGTGGGTGACGAAGACGAAGGTGATGCCGACCTCGCGCTGGAGCGCCTTGAGTTCGGCCTGCATGCGCTCGCGCAGCTTCAGGTCGAGGGCGCCGAGCGGTTCGTCGAGGAGCAGCACCCGGGGGCGGCCGACCAGGGCGCGGGCGAGGGCGACGCGCTGGCGCTGGCCGCCGGACAGGGCCGACGGGCGACGCTTGCCGTAGCCGTCCAGGCGAACCTGGTCGAGCGCCTTGCGGGCCCGCACCAGCCGCTGCGCCTTGGGCACCTTGCGGACCTTGAGGGCGTAGGCGACGTTCTGCTCGACGGTCATGTGGGGGAAGAGGGCGTAGTCCTGGAAGACCGTGTGGACGTCCCGCTCGAAGGGGGCGAGGCAGGTGACGTCCCGGCCGCCGAGCGCGATGCTGCCCCCGGTGGGGGTCTCGAAGCCGGCGATCAGGCGCAGGACCGTGGTCTTGCCCGAGCCGGAGGGCCCGAGCAGGGAGAAGAACTCCCCGTCCCCGATCTCCAGGTCGACCCCGGCCACCGCGGTCGTCCCGCCGAACGTCTTGCGCAGGCCCTGCAGCCGGATCGCGCTTCGCTCCATGCGGGAACCTTTCTGGCGCTCACGTACGTTGCACGGAAACATATGAAGTCATAGTTCAAAGCTCAAGACCGCCTCCGGGCACGACTCGGGTCCGCGGGCGAGGTGGTGGCCTTGAATCAGCAAGTCGGCGCGCGTGCGGCGGTGTTCGCTCCGGTGGAGGGCCGGGCGCGGGTGGACGCGGTGGTGGGCCGGATCGGCGACGCCATAGAGCTGGGTCTGCTGGCCGACGGGGAGCAGTTGCCCGGCGAGAGCGAACTGGCCGGGCGGCTCGGCGTGTCCACGGTGACCCTGCGAGAGGCGCTGGTGGCGCTGCGGCAGCAGGGCCTGGTGACCACCCGGCGCGGTCGCGGCGGCGGCAGCTTCGTATCCCTGCCCGAACTGCCGGGCGGGGAACGGCTGCTGGCCCGGCTGAGCGGCTGGAGCACCGAGGAACTGCGCGACCTCGGCGACCACTGGTCCGCGCTGTCGGGTACGTCGGCCCGGCTCGCCGCGGAGCGCACGGCTCCGGACGATCTCGCGCACCTGCGCCGGTCGGTCGAGGAGTTGGGGTCGGCTGGCGGGGCGGCGGCGCGCAGCCGGGTGTACGGCCGTTTCCACGTCGAACTGGCGGCGGCCGCGCAGTCGGCCCGGCTCACCCGTGAGCAGGTCGCGCTCCAGCGGGAGGTCGGTGCGCTGCTGTGCCTCGTGTTCGACGACGACGCATATCGTGAAGAAGTCGCGGAGCGGCAGCGCGGTGTCGTCCGTGCCGTGCAGGATGGCGCCGGTGAGGCGGCCCGCGCGTCGGCCGAGCGGTGCGTCCGGGGTGCGGCGGCGCGGCTGATCGCCGTGCGGCTGGCCCTTTAGGAGCGCTGTCCGGGGCCGGCCGCGCCCGCAAGGACCGCTGCCGGGGGTCGCCCGGCTCCGGTTCCGGCCGGTGGAGGGCGCGATGAGCAGGAGTGCTGGTCTCGCCGTGGCGGCGGCGGCCGGCGGCAGCCGCGCCGAGGAGCGCGTCGCCGCGCGGGTCGGCCTTGCCCTGGAGGCGGTGTTCGAGGCGGTCGCGGAGACCGGCGCCGACACGGCGGCGCTGCTGGGGCGCGTACGGTCCCGGGGGCGGCGGCCGGTCAGCGCGGACCTCGCCGCGCTGCGGCCCGGCCTGCATCTGCGGCTTCGCCGTGCGGAGTTGGTGTCCGGAGTCGGGTTCGTCGCCGCGCCGGGGCTGCTGGCGGACGTGCCGGGACGGCTGGAGTGGTGGCAGGTCGCGGCCGGGGGCGAGGTGCGGCCGCTGCTGCTCGACCTGGATCCGGGGCGATCGGCGTACGCGGACTACACCCACTGGGAGTGGTTCGCGCTCCCGCGCGACACCGGCCTGCGGGCCGTGGCCGGGCCCTACGTCGACTACCTCTGCTCCGACGAGTACAGCCTGACGCTGTCCGCTCCGGTGCACGGGGCGGACGGCTTCGCCGGGGTGGCCGCGGCGGACGTGTACCTGCGGCACTTCGAGGCGGCGGTGCTGCCGCTGCTGCGGCAGTTGCCCCGGGCCGCCCATCTGGTGAACGCGCGCGGCCGGGTGGCCGCCTCCGCGGATCCGGCGCATCTGGCCGGATCCCTCACCCGCGGACCGGACTTCGCGGCGGTGCTCAAGGGGGCGCGCGGGGTCGACGACGGCGGACGACGGCTGGTGCCGTGCCGGGGCGTACCGCTCGTGCTGGTGGTGGGCGGAAGCGAGGGGCCGGGGGGCGGCGGGTAGTGCGAGGGGCCGGGGGGCGAGCGGACAGGGGTACGCGGGGCCGGTGGTCAGCAGGGGCCGGGGGCGAGCGGGTGCGCGGGGCCGGTGGTCAGCAGGAGCCGGGGGCGTCGGTGACGAGCGGGCACATGGCGCCAGGGCCGGGCGGGCGCCGGGACAAGGAGCGAGCCGGCGCGAAGGGCAGGGCGGCGCGAAGGGCAGGGCGGCGCGAAGGGCAGGGCGGCGCGAAGGGCAGGGCGGCGCGAAGGGCAGGGCGGCGGGCGGGAGGTGTCCGGGGCCGCCCGGCGCCGTCGGCGACCTGAACGCCGACGGTGCCGGGTCAGGCCTCGGAGTCCGGGACCACGCTGAGGTGGCCGGACGGCCGGCGGGCGCGGCGCGCACCGCGCGCGGCCGGAGCGGGGCGGCGCACCGTGCGCAGGACCAGGGTGAGCCGGGTGTACCCGAGGTCCCGCAGGGTCGCCGGGGTCTCCTCGACGACGCGGCAGTCGGTCGCGCCCCAGCGGGGGTCGGGGTGCAGCAGCGGGCGGACGGCGCCGTCGGAGCGGGTGGCCTCGGGGCCGACCGCGCGGATCCAGTGCGGCAGACCGTGCCGGTAGGCGGCTTCCATGATCGGATCCTGGGCGATGTCCCGGCGGATGGCCTGCAGCCCGTGATCGGGTCCGCGGCCCTCCACGGTGGCCGCGAACTGCGCCAGCATCGGCAGGCACCAGCGGGCCTCGTGGTCGCCGAGGACCGTGCCCGCGTCCGGGTGGAACAGGACGAACCGGCAGAAGTTGTCGCCGGGCATGGCCGACGGGTGCGGGCCGACGCCCCGGAAGAGCGCGGTGTAGGCGCTGTTGGCCAGGACCACGTCCCAGCGGTGGTCGACGACGAAGGAAGGGAAGGAGACGGCCTCCAGGAGCGCGGCGTAGTCCTGCAGGTAGGCCTGCGCCTCGGGACTGACGGGAACGGACCGCGGCGCCGGCCGCTGCCCTCCTGCCTGAAATGCCATCGGGAGGTCACCCCTCTTGCCTCTGCGGCCTTCACGCGGCGCCTTGATCCTGCTGCTCAGCCGCATGTCATGTCAACTATCGTGGCATTTCATGACGGTTGACGGCTGAAATTGGCCACAGTTGTGGCGAGACCTGGATGCGGGTTCGGGCGACGGGCTACTCTCCGGGAAGTTCACGGCACCCCGCCCCGTGAGAAGCCTGTGAGAGACGTAGGAGATCTGTCGGTGACGGACGGCATCGAGGATCCGGGCACCACGGCGCCGGTCGTACTGCCGGCCGTGGTCACGCGTGTCACCGCGCTCGCCGACCGGCTCGGCGTACCCCAGGCGGAGGTCTTCGACATCGACCGCCTGTCCACGGCGTGCGGTGTGCCCCAGGCCGTGGTCAAGGCGCTGCTGAGCGGGCGCGGGGCGGGCGAGCCGGACGTGCAGGCGCGGTTCCTGCAACGGCTCGGCCTGCTGCGGCGCACCCGCCTCAAGCCCAACGGCAGGCGCTACACGCAGCAGGAGATCGCGGACGGCGCGGGCATGTCCCGGCAGCAGGCGGGCGCCCTCATCAACGGCGACCGGCGTCCCACCATGGAGCACTGCGACGCCCTCCAGCGGTTCTTCCGCGTGCACGCCGGATTCCTCACCGCGGAGGACCCCGAAGCGCTCGCCGGTGCCCTGCAGCGCACCGAGCAGGAACTGCTGCAACGGCTCGCCGACCGCGAGCGGGAGGCCGCCGCCGCGGCCGGCGACCCGCTGGAGCGGCTGTTGCAGGACCACGGCGTGCGGGGCATAGCCTGGCGGGCCGCGCAACTGCCCACGGACCAGCACCGGGACAAGGTCGCCGAATGGCTGGACATGCTCCTGGAGAGCGTCAAGCGGCCCGAGGACTGATCCCTCGCCGCGGGTGCGGAGACGCAACGCCGGTACCACGTGGCCTCGTTGACGTGGCTGCGTTGACGTGGCCGCATCGCGTGGTGGCCGCATCGCCGTGACCGGGGCGTCGCTGGTACGCCGTCGGGCGTACGGGCCACGAGCAGGGGCTTCGCTGCGCTGAGTGGGCGAACCGGGGCGCAACGCGGGGGCATTGTCAGTGGGGGGCGGCAAGCTGGAGGATGCGCCGCCGTTGTGCGGAGGCGCACCGTGCCGTCCGGGCGACCGGGCGCGTGCGTGACCGCGTGCTGCCGAAACCGGGGAGAGCGTCCGATGCCGACCGCCGTCCTGACCGACCACGAACGCACCGCCGTCCAGGCCTACCTGCGGCTGCTGCACACCGTACGCGCCGCCTTCGACGGTCCTGCGGCCGCCGGCCGGCCGCCCCTCGTGCCGCCCTCCGTGCTCGCCGAGGCGGAAGAGGCGCTGTCCCGTGCCGGTCTCGCGGGCAACGAGGAGTCGTTCTTCCGGCTGCTGCACGACTGGTGCCCACCGGTGCCCTGACCGCCGGGCGTCCCGGGCTCCTGGCCGACGCGGAGGCGCTCGCGGGCAGGGACGGCTTCCATGCGCCGGAACCACCCCACTGCGCCGGAGCCACCTCAATGGGCCGGTACCGTCACCGCCGTCGCCAGCAGGCCGGCCCGCACGGTCCAGCGGCCGTCGAAGTGGGTGAGGCGGCGCTCGCCCAGCAGCGGTCCGGGGACGAGGAGCCGGGCGCGGAAGGTCCCGGTGTGCGGGGCGCCGGGGGACGTGCGGATGTCCACGTCGGCCTCCGTGAAGTCCAGCCACTCGCCGGTCAGCGGGAACCACGCCTTGTAGACGGACTCCTTCGCGCTGAACAGCAGCTTGGGCCAGTGGACGTCGGGCCGTTGCTCCGCGAGCCGGTCGAGCAGGTGCCTCTCGCCGGGCAGTGTGACGGCGGGCAGGACCTCCTGCGGCAGCGGTTCGTGGGGTTCGGCGTCGATGCCGAGGGAGGCCACGTCGGCGGCCCGGCCCAGCGCGGCGGCGTAGTAGCCGTCGCAGTGGGTCATGCTGCCGACCAGTCCCGCCGGCCAGCCCGGAGCGCCCCCGGCGCCGGGCAGGACGGGCTGCCGCGGCACGCCGAGCTTCTCCATGGCGCGGCGGGCGCACTCCCGTACGGCGGCGAACTCGCGGCGCCGCTTGGCGACCGCCCGGACCATGACCGCCTGTTCCTCGGGGTACAGCGCGGCGCGCCCGGCCTCCTCGACGCCGTACGCCTCCACCGCCACCACCGGCCCCGGCAGCAGCTCATCGATCACCGGTCGTGTCCTCCATCGGCAGCACGCGGCGCAGCCTGCCCGGTGGTTCGGGACGCTTGCGCCACTCGCGGGGATAGCCCACCGAGACCTCCTCGAAACGGACACCCTCGTGCCAGGTGGTCCGCGGTATGTGGAGGTGACCGTAGACCATGGCGGCCACGCGGAACCTGCGGTGCCAGTCGGCGGTCAGCCGGGTGCCGCACCACATGGCGAACTCCGGGTACCAGAGCACGTCCATCGGGTGCCGGTCGAGCGGGTAGTGGTTGACGAGCACCGTGGGCAGGTCCTCGGGCAGCGCGCCGAGCCTGCGTTCGGTCTCGGCGACCCGGGCCCGGCACCATGCCTCGCGGCTCGGGTACGGGTCGGGGTGGAGCAGGTACTCGTCGTTGCAGACGATGCCGGTGCCGTGCGCGTAGGCGAGACCTTCCTCCTTGGTGGCGCAGCCCTCCGGCAGGAACGAGTAGTCGTACAGGAGGAACAGCGGCGCCACGGCCACCGGGCCGCCGGGTCCCGACCAGACGGGATAGGGGTCCTCGGGCGTCGTCACGCCCAGGTCCCGGCAGAGTTCGACCAGGTGCTCGTAGCGGGCGACCCCGCGCAGGGTGACGGTGTCGCGCGGGTGGGTCCACAACTCGTGGTTGCCGGGCGCCCAGATCACCTTGCGGAACCGGCTCGCGAGCGTCTTCAGGGCCCAGCGGATGTCGGTGACGGTCTCGGCGACGTCCCCCGCGACGATCAGCCAGTCGTCGTCCGAGCCGGGTACGGTCCGCTCGACCAGGGCGCGGTTCTCGCTGTAGCCGATGTGCAGGTCGCTGATGGCCAGCAGCCGTCCGGTACCACCGACCGTCGCTGTCACCTCGTGCCCCCTGTCACCCACCGATGCGCACCACAACAGCACACGCGGCCGCGTACGGACAAGGTGGAACCCGGCATCCGGCCACCGCGGTGGCCGGATCCCACGCCCGGACCCGGTCCCCGCCCCGCCCCGCCCCGCTCGCGGAATTTTTCCGCGGCTTTTTTCTCCGCGGGGTGTATCAGGCCCCGCATCAGCGACTCTCAAGGGTGGGGAAGCGGGGAACACGGGGGAACCACGGGGGAACACGGGGGAACCACGGGGGAACGGGGGGTCGGGGCGGTCGGTCGCCGTACGGGGGAGCGGCCGGCCGCCTCGACGCGTCTTCCCCCGCTACCTGAGGTACGCCAGGCCCGGATGTACCCGGGTGTACTCCTCGACCAGCCGGCGGGCCACGTTCACGGAGTCGACCAGCGGGTGCAGGGCGAAGGCCTTCACCGCCGTCTCCCGCGAGCCCGAGTCGGCCGCGGCGAGCACCTCGCGCTCGACCGCCTTGACCGCGCAGACCAGTGCGGTGGCGTGGCCGGGCAGCGGGTCGGCCGCCACCGGGTGCGCGCCGTTGGCGCCGGCCAGGCAGGGCACCTCGATGACGGCCTCGGCGTCCAGCGCCGCCAGCGTGCCGCGGTTGCGGACGTTGAGGATGAGGGTGGTGCGTTCGTTGCGCGCGATGGCCCGCATCAGGGCGAGGGCCACCTTCTCGTACCCGCCGGAGAGGTCGTCGGCCTCCCGCTCCCCCGCTCCCGCGGCTTCCCGGTTCTCGGCCATGTAGGTGGCCTCGCGCTCGGCCCGGGTGCGGTTCCAGGCGGCGAGCGCCGGGGCGTCCGGGTCGCGCAGGTCCGCGTAGAACCGGGCCTGCTGCTCGTGCAGGAAGGCCCCGCGTGTCCGGTCGGCGCGCTGGTAGGCCCGCACGGCCTCGCGGCCGAAGTAGTAGTAGTGCAGGTACTCGTTGGGGATCGCGCCCAGGGACCGCAGCCAGGCGGCGCCGAAGAGCCGGCCTTCCTCGAAGGAGCCGAGCAGGGCCGGGTCGGCGAGCAGGCGCGGCAGTTCGTCCCGGCCGGCGATCCGCAGGCCGCGCACCCAGCCGAGGTGGTTGAGGCCGACGTAGTCGATCCACGCCTCCCGCGGGTCGGCACCGAGCACTCGGGCGATACGGCGGCCGAGACCGACCGGCGAGTCGCAGATGCCGATGACCCGGTCGCCCAGGTGGCGGCTCATGGCCTCGGTGACGAGCCCGGCCGGGTTGGTGAAGTTGATGACCCAGGCGTCGGGGGCGAGCCGGGCCACCCGCCGGGCGATGTCGACGGCGACGGGGACGGTGCGCAGGCCGTAGGCGATGCCGCCGGCCCCCACCGTCTCCTGGCCGAGGACGTCCTGCGCGAGCGCCACCCGCTCGTCCAGTGCGCGCCCTTCGAGACCGCCCACGCGGATCGCCGAGAACACGAAGTCGGCGCCGCGCAGCGCCTCGTCGAGGTCGGTGGTGGCCCGCACGGCGGGGGCGCCCGGCACCCCGGCGGCCTGTTCGGCCAGCACCCGCGTGATCGCGGACAGCCGGCCGGCGTCGAGGTCGTGCAGGACGACCTCGGTGACGCGGCCCTCGGCCCGGTCGGTGAGCAGTGCCCCGTACACGAGCGGCACCCGGAACCCGCCGCCGCCCAGAATCGTCAGCCTCACCCTCGCACCTCTCCGCCACGGCCCCTGCCCCGGCCGCCGTGTCCACCACCCGCCGGCGCCCGCACGTCACGCACCCTACTCGGCACCCGCCGCCCGGCCGGGCGGGCCCGCCCACACCCGTGCTCCGCCCACTCCCCGTGAGGCCGCCCACTCCCCGTGAGGCCGCCCACGCTCGTGAGGCCCCCCACTCCCCGATCCGCCCGCTCCACCGTGCCCCGGCCCCATGCCCCGGCCCCACTCAGAAGACCCCGCCTCCCGGCCCGCGCCGTGCCCGCCCGTCCGCCCGCCCGCCAGTCCCTCCGTCTCTCCGCCTCCCGTCCATCAGCCCCTCCGTCCCCCCGGTCCCCCCGTCCCCCCGTCCCTCCGCCTCTCCGCCCCGGCCGGTTTCCGCCTGTGCGCGAGCCGGAAACGACCGCCCCGGTCCGCGAGACGTGGTTCCATTCGAATCCCCACCTCCTAGGCATCGGCAGGGATCTGATGAGACGTCAACTGTTCGCCCTGGCCGCCCTGTCGGCGGCCGTCACCCTCGGAGCGGCGACCTCCTCGGCGGCGGCCGGGCCGGTCTGGCAGGAGACCGGCACGTCGCACGTCGACTCGCTGAGCGGCAGTCAGGGACTCGCCAGCCGCGCGGACGGCTCACTGCTGTACCGGGGTCTCGCCTCGGTCCCGCTGGATCTGCGCGTCAAGGGCTGGAACCACGTCGGCGACCCCGACATCGCCCGGGGCGACGTCTTCGACGCCTACCAGGGCGCGGACTCGGCGACGTCCAAGATGTTCGCGGTCACCACCCCCGACGGCAAGCGCTACGAGTACGTCCATCCGCTCGACCCGGGCGAGAAGGTGAACAACTCCTTCGCCGCCGTCTCACCCGACGGGCAGTGGCTGGTGTCGGGCGAGTGGGGCGACCAGAACCGGCTCCAGGTCTTCCCCGCCCCGCTCCTCAACCCTTCCACCCCGCGCACCGGCGGTCCGCTGCCGCAGGCCCCGCAGATCACCCTCGACAAGCCAGTGCGGGACGTCCAGGGCTGCGACTTCGTCGACGACACCCGGCTGCTGTGCGCGTCGGACGACGGTTCCAGGGCGCTGTTCCCGGAGGACCGGCCGCTGCTCCAGGTGGACCTGGAACACGGTCTGGACGGCGGCCCGGTGACCGGACACGTCTCCAGTCTGCTCGCGCTGCCGCAGCGCAGCGTGTGCTCGGGCACGTTCGAGGCGGAGGGCGTCGACTACGACGCCGCCGACGGCACACTGCGCACGGAGGTCGTGCCGCCGAGCGTGTGCAAGGTCGCCACGACGGTGTACGCGTACCACCTCGGGTAGGCGGGCGGCAGGCAGGCCACCGGACGGCTGGTACCACGGACGGCGGCGGGTCCTGCCCGCCGCCGTCCGGCGTGTCCGGGGCGACCCGGATTCTCCCCCTTCATCAGCTGAACTCCCGTGCCGCCGCACCACTTTCTTTGCTTCAACTCTTGACGACCGCAGTGGCCGAGAGCACATTGGCGGCGCACCCCTCGCTGAGAGCGCTCTCAGAAACGTTCCGTCCCCCACTGCGCCTTTCTCACCCCACCCCTTCCCACTCCCCTCCGTGAGGCTCCCATGAGTGAACCTTCCGGCACCTTCGCCGACGCCCCCGTCGGCACCCGCCACCCCGCCCGGCGGCGCTCCGCGCGCCGCGCGCTCGTCGCGGTCCTCGGCACACTCGGGCTGGCGGCGGCCCTCGCCACCGCCGCGACCCTCCCGGCGGACGCCTCCGCGCCCGCTCCCCCCTCGGGGTGGACGCAGGTCTTCCTCGACGACTTCAACGGCGCCGCGGGCTCCGGCGTGAACACCGCCGACTGGCTGTACGACACCGGGACGTCGTACCCGGGCGGCGCCGCCAACTGGGGCACCGGCGAGGTCGAGTCGATGACCTCCTCCACCAGCAACGTCGCGCTCGACGGCAACGGCAATCTGCTCATCACCCCGCGCCGGGACGCCTCCGGCCACTGGACCTCGGGCCGGATCGAGACCACCCGCACCGACTTCCAGCCGCCGGCCGGCGGCAAGCTGCGCGTGCAGGCCCGCATCCAGCTGCCGAACGTCACCGGGGCCGCCGCCAAGGGCTACTGGCCCGCCTTCTGGATGCTGGGCTCACCCTTCCGCGGCAACTACTGGAACTGGCCCGGCGTCGGCGAGCTGGACATCATGGAGAACGTCCAGGGCCTCAACACCGACTGGGCGACGATGCACTGCGGCACCAGTCCGGGCGGCCCCTGCAACGAGACCACCGGCATCGGCGGTTCCACCCCCTGCCCCGGCGCCACCTGCCAGGCCGGCTTCCACACCTACGCGATGGAGTGGGACAGGTCCACCAGCCCCGAGGAGATCCGCTTCTCCGTCGACGGCGTCACCTTCCACACCGTGAAGGCGAACCAGGTCGACGCCACCACCTGGGCGAACGCCACCCAGCACGGCTACTTCGTCATCCTGAACGTGGCCATGGGCGGCGGCTTCCCGGGCGCGTTCGGCGGCGGCCCGGACGGCGGCACGGAGCCCGGCCACTCCATGGCGGTGGACTACGTGCAGGTGCTCCGCTCCTCGGGCGGCGGGGGCGGCGGCACCACTCCCCCGCCCACCGGCAACCGCGACGCCTACAACCCCGTACAGGCTGAGTCGTACGACGGCCAGAGCGGGGTGAACCCCGAGGCGACCACCGACTCCGGCGGCGGCCAGGACATCGGGTCGGTCGCGAACGGCGACTGGGCGCTCTACAAGGGGGTCGACTTCGGCTCGGCCGGGGCCACGCAGTTCTACGCGCGGGTCGCCAGCGGCGCGGGGAACGGCGTGAGCGGACTGGTGGAGGTGCGTCTGGACAGCCGGAGCAACGCGCCCGTCGGCAGCTTCGCGCTGGCCAACACCGGTGGCTGGCAGTCCTGGCGCACCGTCCCTGCGAACATCAGCCGGGTGACCGGCACCCATGACGTGTACCTCACCTTCACCAGCGGCCAGCCGGCCGATTTCGTGAACGTCAACTGGTTCGACTTCGGGCACTGAGTTCCGCAGGTCCTGGTGGACCGCAGCCCCCGGGGGCCCCACGCGCCGGCGTGGGGCCCCCGCGCGTTCACCGCAGCTCCGCCCGGAACGCCACGGGCGTCAGGCCGGTGTGCAGTTGGAAGAACTTGGAGAAGTTGGCCGCGTCCGGGAAGCCCACCGCGGCGCCGACGCGTCCGATGGGGAGTTCGGTGTGGGCCAGGAGGCGCTTGGCCTCCAGGATCACTCTCTTGTCGATGAAGCCCTTGGGGGTCTCGCCGGTGGCGGCGCGCACGGCGCGCACGAGGGTGCGGCGGGAGTAGCCGAGGGCGTCGGCGTAGGCGCTGACGCTGTGGTTGGTGGTGAAGCCGCCCTCGACCGCGTCGCGGAACAGGGTGAAGGTGGTGTCTGCCTGCTGCCGGGCGGCCTCCGCCGAACTGGCCGCGAGATGGGCGAGCCGGAGCAGGAACGCGGTCAGCGAGTGCCGCAGCACGGCGGTGTGCAGGCTCAGCGGCAGGGTATCGGTGTCCTCGTACTCCCGGCGCAGTTGGGCGAGCGCGGCTTCCAGCGCGTCCCGCTGGGCCGCGTCGGGGCGGAGCAGCGGCGGCAGGTCGTAGCGGTACAGGCCGGTGGCCTCGACGGTGGCGCGGGGCAGGAAGCCGGGCTGCATGGTCAGGACGGTTCCGCGGTACTCGTCCGCGCGGGAGAAGCGATGGACCTGTCCGGGGCGGATCCACAGCACGTCGCCCGCGGTGGCCCGGTACTCGGCGAAGTCGACCATGTGCCGGACCGGGCCGTCGCTGAAGAGCATGACGACGTGGAAGTCGATGCGGTGGACGCGGTGGAGAGGAGCCTCGGCGTGCCAGGTGTGGCCTGCGCCCATGGGGCCGATCTGCAGCCCCACGCCGCCGAGGCTGAGGTCGACCGGGAAGGGGAAGGTCCGGATCCCCTCTCCCGCGCCGCCGCTCACGGCATTGCCGGCGCTCCCGGCACTCCCGGCGCCGCCTCGTGCCGTGCCTGTCCCCGTGCCGCCCTCGCCGTCGGCACCGTTCCGGGTGATTGCGTCCGCCATGTCCTTCTCGTCCCGCCTTGACCGCCCTGGGGCGGGCCGCGTGATCCATCCGTGTCCCACTTTCACCACAGGCTGACACACAGAGACCTTCCGGTAAAAAAGTCTGACTTTTAAGTTCGAACACGTCCGGCAGCAATCCAGCTTCTCCCGAGGACTTCTTGAAGATGAGCGAGCAGACGACCGTCCCCTTCGAGTGGACCGACCTCGACCGGCGCGCCGTGGACACCGCCCGCCTGCTGGCGGCCGACGCCGTGCAGAAGGTCGGCAACGGCCACCCCGGCACCGCGATGGCCCTGGCCCCGGCCGCGTACACGATCTTTCAGAAGCTGATGCGGCACGACCCGTCGGACCCGGAGTGGACCGGCCGGGACCGCTTCGTCCTCTCCCCCGGCCACACCTCGCTGACCCTGTACACGCAGCTCTTCCTCGCCGGGTACGAGCTGGAACTGGACGACCTGAAGGCGTTCCGCACCTACGGTTCGAAGACGCCCGGTCACCCTGAGTACGGCCACACGGCCGGTGTGGAGACCACCACCGGGCCGCTCGGGCAGGGCGCGGCGATGGCGGTCGGCATGGCGATGGCCGCCCGCTACGAGCGCGGCCTGTTCGACCCGGACGCGCCCGAGGGCACCTCGCCCTTCGACCACACCGTCTGGGCGATCGTCTCCGACGGCGACCTGGAGGAGGGCGTCTCCGCGGAGGCCTCCTCCCTGGCCGGCCACCAGAAGCTCGGCAACCTGGTCTTCCTCTACGACGACAACCACATCTCCATCGAGGGCGACACCGCCACCGCCTTCTCCGAGGACGTGCTGAAGCGCTACGAGGCCTACGGCTGGCACACCCAGCGCATCGAGCCGGACGAGAACGGCGACATCGACGTCCACGCCCTGCACGCGGCGCTGACCGCCGCCAGGGCCGAGACGTCCCGCCCCTCGATCGTGGCGATGCGCACGATCATCGCCTGGCCCGCCCCGAACGCGCGGAACACCGAGGCATCGCACGGCTCGGCGCTCGGCGCGGACGAGGTCGCCGCCACCAAGCGCCTCCTCGGCTTCGACCCGGAGCGGTCCTTCCAGGTGGACGAGGCCGTCCTCGCGCACACCCGGCGGGCCCTGGACCGGGGCGCCGAGGCGCACGCCGCCTGGGACAAGCGGCTCGACAAGTGGCGCGGCGCCCAGCCCGAGCGGGCACAGCTGCTCGACCGGATCGTGGCCGGGAAGCTGCCCGAGGGCTGGCAGGACGCGCTGCCGGTGTTCGAGGAGGGCAAGTCGCTGGCCACCCGCGCGGCCTCCGGGAAGGTGCTCCAGGCGCTCGGCGAGGTGCTGCCCGAGCTGTGGGGCGGCTCCGCCGACCTGGCCGGCTCGAACAACACCACCATCGACAAGACGTCCTCGTTCCTGCCCGCGGGCAACCCGCTGCCGGGCGCCGACCCCTACGGCCGCACAGTCCACTTCGGCATCCGCGAGTTCTCCATGGCCGCGGAGATGAACGGCATCGCCCTGCACGGCAACACCCGCATCTACGGCGGCACCTTCCTGGTGTTCTCCGACTACATGCGCAACGCGGTGCGCCTGTCCGCGCTGATGCAGCTGCCGGTGACGTACGTGTGGACGCACGACTCCGTCGGCCTGGGCGAGGACGGCCCCACCCACCAGCCCGTCGAGCACCTCGCCTCGCTGCGCGCCATCCCGGGCCTGAACGTCGTCCGCCCCGCCGACGCCAACGAGACCGCGACCGCCTGGGCGGAGATCCTGCGGCGGCACGCCACCCACCCGGCGCCGCACGGCCTCGTGCTCACCCGCCAGGGCGTGCCGACGTACGCGCCGGATGCGGACGCGGCCAAGGGCGGCTATGTCCTGAAGGAGGCCTCCACCGGCACCCCTGACGTGGTCCTCATCGCCACCGGCTCCGAGGTGCAGCTCGCCGTGGCCGCCCGCGAGACGCTGGAGGGAGAGGGGATCGCCACCCGTGTGGTGTCGATGCCGTCCGTGGAGTGGTTCGAGGAGCAGCCCCGCGAGTACCGCGAGCGGGTGCTGCCGCCGTCGGTGCGGGCGCGGGTCGCCGTGGAGGCCGGCATCAATCTGACGTGGTACCGCTTCACAGGTGACGCAGGACGCATCGTCTCGCTGGAGCACTTCGGTGCCTCCGCCGACGCCGCCACCCTGTTCGCCGAGTACGGCTTCACCCCCGAGAACGTCGCCGCCGCGGCCCGCGCATCGCTGGCCGCCGCGCGCGCATGATCCGAACGCAACAAGGAAGATGATCACTGTGACCGAAGCAACCGCGACCGCCGGAGCGCTGAAGCGCCTGTCCGAGCAGGGCGTGTCGATCTGGCTGGACGACCTCTCGCGCAAGCGGATCACCTCGGGCAACCTGGCCGGCCTGGTGGCGACCGGGCATGTCGTGGGCGTCACCACGAACCCGTCGATCTTCCAGGCCGCCATCGGCTCCGGCGAGGGCTACGAGGAGCAGCTGACCGACCTGGCGGTGCGCGGCGTCGCGGTCGACGAGGCCGTGCGCATGATGACGACCGCCGACGTGCGGGACGCCGCCGACGTGCTGCGCGGGGTGTACGACGCGACCGGCGGCCGGGACGGCCGGGTCTCCATCGAGGTCGACCCGCGCCTGGCCCACGACACGACGGCGACGGTCGCCGAGGCCCGGCAGCTGGCCTGGCTGGTGGACCGCCCCAACGTGATGGTCAAGATTCCCGCCACCCGTGCGGGCCTGCCGGCGATCACGGAGGTCGTCGGAGCGGGTATCAGTGTCAATGTGACGCTGATCTTCTCCCTGGAGCGCTACCGCGAGGTGATGGACGCCTACCTCGCCGGTCTGGAGAAGGCGCGTGCAGCGGGCCTGGACCTGTCGGTGATCCACTCCGTCGCCTCCTTCTTCGTCTCCCGGGTGGACTCCGAGATCGACAAGCGGCTGACCGTGCTGGGCACCGAGGAGGCCCTGGCGCTGAAGGGCCGGGCGGCGCTGGCGAACGCCCGGCTGGCGTACGAGGCGTACGAGCAGGTGTTCGGTTCCGCGGACGGTTCGACCCGGCCGGGCGAGCGTTTCGCCGCGCTCGCGGGCGCGGGCGCGAACGCGCAGCGTCCCCTGTGGGCGTCGACCGGGGTGAAGGATCCGGCCTACAAGGACACCCTGTACGTGGACGAGCTGGTCGCGCCCGGCACGGTGAACACCATGCCGGAGGGCACGCTGAACGCCACCGCCGACCACGGCCTGATCACCGGTGACACGGTGACCGGCGGCTACGAGCCGGCCCGCGCGGACCTGGCGGCCGTCGAGCGGCTGGGGATCTCCTACGACGAGGTCGTCCAGCAGCTCGAGGACGAGGGTGTCGCCAAGTTCGAGACGGCCTGGCAGGACCTGCTGGACGCGGTCACGAAGTCCTTGAACAGCAAGGGAGCTGACGCGGAATGAGCAAGAAGCCCGCCGAGCCGGCGGCGAGCCCGTCGCCGGACGCCGGGGCCGGGGAGCCGAGCCCCAAGGCCATGCAGTCCACCGCGCCGGCCCCCGCGGCCACGGCGCCGGAGACCCCCGCACCCGATGCGGCGCCCGCGGGCGTACGCGTCCCCGTCGTCCCGGCCGCCGACTGGGTGAACCCGCTGCGCGACCCCCGGGACCGCCGGCTGCCCAGGATCGCGGGCCCGTCCGGGCTCGTCATCTTCGGCGTCACCGGCGACCTGTCCCGCAAGAAGCTGATGCCGGCCGTCTACGACCTGGCCAACCGCGGCCTGCTGCCGCCGGGCTTCTCGCTGGTCGGCTTCGCCCGGCGCGACTGGGAGAACCAGGACTTCGCGCAGGTGGTGCACGACGCCGTCAAGGAGCACGCGCGCACCCCCTTCCGCGAGGAGGTCTGGCAGCAGCTCGCCGAGGGCATGCGGTTCATCCCCGGTGACTTCGACGACGACACGGCGTTCAAGCAGCTGCGCGGTGCGGTGGAGGAGCTGGACGCCTCCCGGGGCACCGGCGGCAACTTCGCCTTCTACCTGTCCGTACCGCCGAAGTTCTTCCCCAAGGTCGTGCAGCAGCTGAAGAAGCACGGTCTGGCGGAGGGAGGGCAGGGGTCCTGGCGGCGCGCGGTCATCGAGAAGCCGTTCGGCCGCGACCTGGCCAGCGCCCGCGAGCTGAACCGGATCGTGCACGAGGTCTTCGACCCGGAGCAGGTCTTCCGCATCGACCACTACCTGGGCAAGGAGACCGTCCAGAACATCCTGGCGCTGCGCTTCGCCAACCAGATGTACGAGCCGATCTGGAACCGGTCCTACGTCGACCACGTGCAGATCACCATGGCCGAGGACATCGGCATCGGCGGCCGGGCCGGCTACTACGACGGCATCGGCGCCGCCCGTGACGTCATCCAGAACCACCTGCTCCAGCTGATGGCGCTCACGGCGATGGAGGAACCCATCGCCTTCGACGCGGAGGCGCTGCTCACCGAGAAGCTGAAGGTGCTCAAGTCGGTGCGGCTGCCCGAGGACCTGGGCGCCCACACGGTGCGCGCCCAGTACGCGCAGGGCTGGCAGGGCGGCGCGAAGGTGCCCGGCTACCTCCAGGAGGAGGGCATCGACCCGCAGTCGAAGACCGACACGTACGCGGCGGTCAAGCTGGGGATCGACAACCGGCGCTGGGCGGGCGTCCCCTTCTACCTGCGCACCGGCAAGCGGCTGGGCCGCCGGGTCACCGAGATCGCGGTGGTCTTCAAGCGGGCCCCGCACTCCCCGTTCGACTCCACGGCCACCGAGGAGCTGGGCGAGAACGCGATCGTGATCCGCGTCCAGCCGGACGAGGGCATGACGGTCCGGTTCGGCTCGAAGGTGCCGGGCACCTCCATGGAGATCCGGGACGTGACGATGGACTTCGCCTACGGCGAGTCCTTCACGGAGTCCAGCCCGGAGGCGTACGAACGCCTCATCCTGGACGTGCTGCTCGGTGACGCGAACCTGTTCCCCCGTCACCAGGAAGTGGAAGAGTCCTGGAAGATCCTCGACCCGATCGAGGGCTACTGGGACGAGCACGGCAGGCCCGCCCAGTACCCGTCGGGCACCTGGGGCCCGCGGGAAGCCGACGAGATGCTCGCACGAGACGGACGGAGCTGGCGCAGGCCATGAAGATCGACCTGACCGACACCACGGCAAGCAAGATCAACAAGGCGTTGGTGCAGGGCCGCCGTGCCATCGGCACCCCGGCCGTGGGCATGGTCCTGACGATGGTGATCGTCGCGGACGAGGAGAACGCCTACGACTCGATCAAGGCGGCCGAGGACGCCTCGCGCGAGCACCCCTCGCGCACCCTGGTCGTGATCAAGCGGCACGCGCGCACCCTGCGCGACCGCACCCACTCGCGCCTCGACGCGGAGGTCCGGGTCGGCTCGGAGGCCGGCACCGGCGAGACCGTGGTGCTGCGCACCTACGGCGACGTCTCCGACCACGCCGACTCGGTGGTCCTGCCGCTGCTGCTGCCGGACGCGCCGGTGGTGGTGTGGTGGCCGGTGGAGGCGCCGGACAACCCCTCCGCGGACCCACTGGGCGCGCTGGCCCAGCGCCGGATCACCGACCTGTACGCCTTCGAGAAGCCGCTTGAGGTCCTGACGACCCGGGCGCGTCACTACGCCCCCGGCGACACCGACCTCGCCTGGACCCGGCTCACGCTGTGGCGTTCGATGCTCGCCGCGGCCCTGGACCAGGCCCGGGTGCGGGTGACCTCGGCGGCCGTGGAGGCCGAGGCGGAGAACCCGAGCGCGGAGCTGCTGGCCCGCTGGCTGGAGGCCCGGCTCGGCGTCACGGTGGACCGGATGGGCAGCGAAGGCCCGTTCGTGACGGCCGTACGCCTGGGCACCGCCGACGGCGAGATCGTCATCGACCGGCCCGAGGGCCCGCTGGCCACGCTGAGCCTGCCCGGCCAGCCCTCGCGCACCCTCGCCCTCAAGGTCCGTCCCACCTCCGAACTCATCGCCGAGGAGCTGCGCCGCCTCGACGCCGACGAGATGTACGCCGTGGCCCTGCGGGGCGACGGGATCAAGGAGACCGTCTGACATGTCCGACACCACCGAGCTGACCCGGCGTCCCGAGTGGACCGCCCTGGAGGACCACCGCGCCTCGTGGCAGCCGCACCTGCGGGAGCTGTTCGCCGAGGACCCCTCCCGCGCCGAGCGCTACACCGTGCGCGTCGGTGATCTGCGCCTCGACTACTCCAAGCACCTGGTCACCGACGAGACGCTGCGGCTGCTGCGCGAACTGGCCGCGGCGACGGACGTGTTCGGGCTGCGCGACGCCATGTTCCGCGGCGAGAAGATCAACGTCACCGAGAAGCGTGCCGTGCTGCACACCGCGCTGCGCGCCCCGCGGGACGCGGTGATCGAGGTCGACGGCGAGAACGTCGTGCCGAAGGTGCACGCGGTCCTGGACAAGATGGCCGCCTTCGCCGAGCGGGTCCGCTCCGGCGAGTGGACCGGCCACACCGGCAAGCGCATCCGCAACATCGTCAACATCGGCATCGGCGGCTCGGACCTGGGCCCGGCGATGGCGTACGAGGTGCTGCGGGCGTACACCGACCGCGACCTGACGGTCCGGTTCGTCTCCAACGTCGACGGCGCCGACCTGCACGAGGCGACCCGCGACCTGGACCCGGCCGAGACGCTGTTCATCGTGGCGTCCAAGACGTTCACGACGATCGAGACGATCACCAACGCCACCTCGGCGCGCGACTGGCTGCTCCGGGGACTGGGCGACGGGGGCACCTCCCGCTCGAGCGAAGCCGAGAGTGGGGGAGACAAGGCGGTCGCCAAGCACTTCGTGGCGCTGTCGACGAACACGGAGAAGGTCACCGGGTTCGGCATCGACGCCGACAACATGTTCGAGTTCTGGGACTGGGTCGGCGGCCGGTACTCGTACGACTCGGCGATCGGCCTGTCCCTGATGATCGCGATCGGCCCGGACCGCTTCCGCGAGATGCTGGACGGCTTCCGCATCGTCGACGACCACTTCCGCAACGCGCCGGCCGAGTCCAACGCCCCGCTCATCCTGGGCCTGCTGGGCATCTGGTACGGCAACTTCTTCGACGCGCAGACCCACGCGGTCCTGCCGTACTCGCACTACCTGTCGAAGTTCACCGCCTACCTCCAGCAGCTGGACATGGAGTCCAACGGCAAGTCGGTCCAGCGCGACGGCGAGCCGGTCGAGTGGCAGACCGGCCCGGTGGTCTGGGGCACCCCCGGCACCAACGGTCAGCACGCCTACTACCAGCTCATCCACCAGGGCACCAAGCTCATCCCGGCCGACCTGATCGGCTTCGCCAACCCGGTGGCCGAGCTGAGCGGTGAACTCAAGGCCCAGCACGACCTGCTCATGGCCAACCTGTTCGCCCAGGGCCAGGCGCTGGCCTTCGGCAAGACCGCCGACGAGGTGCGCGCCGAGGGGGTGCCCGAGGAGCAGGTCCCGCACCGCACCTTCCACGGCAACCACCCGACCACGACCGTCCTGGCCGCCGAGCTGACCCCGTCGGTCCTCGGCCAGCTCATCGCCCTCTACGAGCACAAGGTGTTCGTCCAGGGTGCCGTGTGGAACATCGACTCCTTCGACCAGTGGGGCGTGGAACTCGGCAAGGTGCTGGCCAAGCGCGTCGAGCCCGCGCTCACCGAGGGCGCCGACGTGCCCGGCCTCGACCCCTCCACCGCCGCCCTCGTGGCCGCCTACCGCGAACTGAAGGAAGTGAACTGACATGGCAGCGACGCAGTTGGGCCTGATCGGTCTCGGCAAGATGGGCGGCAACATGCGGGAACGCCTCCGCAACGCCGGCCTCACGGTCATCGGGTACGACCGCAACCCCGAGGTCTCCGACGTCCCCAGCATGGTCGACCTCGTCGACCGGCTCGACGGGCCGCGCGCGATCTGGGTGATGGTCCCGGCCGGCGGTGCCACGCAGCACGTCATCGACCAGCTGGCGACCCTGCTCAAGCCCGGCGACCTCGTCATCGACGGCGGCAACTCCCGCTGGACGGACGACGAGAAGCACGCCAAGCAACTGCACGCGCGGGGCATCGGCTTCGTCGACGCGGGCGTCTCCGGCGGTGTGTGGGGCCTCAAGAACGGCTACGCGCTCATGGTCGGCGGCGACAAGGAGCACGTCGACCGCCTGAAGCCGGTCTTCGACGCGCTCAAGCCGGAGGGCCCCTACGGCTACGTGCACGCGGGCAAGGTCGGCGCGGGCCACTTCGCGAAGATGGTCCACAACGGCATCGAGTACGCGATGATGCAGGCCTACGCCGAGGGCTGGGAGCTGCTGGAGAAGGTCGACTCGGTGGACAACGTCCGCGAGGTCTTCCGCTCCTGGCAGGAGGGCACCGTCATCCGCTCCTGGCTGCTCGACCTCGCGGTCAACGCGCTGGACGAGGACGAGCACCTGGAGAAGCTGCGCGGCTACGCGGAGGACTCCGGCGAGGGCCGGTGGACCGTCGAGGCGGCCATCGACAACGCCGTGCCGCTGCCCGCGATCACGGCCTCGCTGTTCGCGCGGTTCGCCTCCCGCCAGGAGGACCCGCCGCAGATGAAGATGATCGCCGCACTGCGCAACCAGTTCGGCGGCCACGCCGTCGAGTCGGCGAAGAAGGACTGAGCCGCCGTGGGGGACCTTCTTCTGGTCCGCCACGGTGAGACGGAGTGGAGCGTGTCGGGACAGCACACCAGCCGTACCGACCTGCCCCTCACCCAGCACGGCGAGGAACAGGCCAAGTTGCTCGCTCCACTCCTCACCGGCGGAACCTACGCACGCGTGCTCACCAGCCCGCTCGGCCGGGCGGTGCGCACCGCGGAACTCGCGGGTCTGACCGGGACGGAGGTGGACGCCGACCTGCACGAGTGGGACTACGGCGGCTACGAGGGCGTGACCACCGTCGAGATACACCGCACCCGCCCTGGGTGGGACCTGTGGACCGACGGGGTGGCGCCACGCGCCGACGGCACGCCCGGCGAGTCCCCCGAGGAGGTCGGCCGGCGCGCCGACCGGGTGCTCGACCGGGTCGCTCCGGCGCTCGCCCGGGACGACGGTGACGTGGTCCTGGTCGCGCACGGCCACTTCCTGCGGGTCCTCACGGCCCGCAGGCTGGGCCTGCCGCCCGCCGAGGGCCGTCTGTTCCAGCTCGCGACCGGCACGGTCAGCCGGCTCTCGACGGAGCACGACCGCCCGGTGATCGCGGAGTGGAACACCAGGCCGTAGGCCAGTGGCTCAGAAAGGCGCCCGGCCGGGGTTTCCCGGCCGGGCGTTCCGCGTGGGCGGCCGGTGGTCCGGGGCGACGGCCGCGTCCAGGAGCGGGCCCAGCTCGCGGGCCACCGTCGTCAGCGGCCCCACTCCCCCCTCGGCCCGCGCCATGATGACGGCCCCCTCCAGCGAGCTGATCATCAGCGTGGCCAGGGACGGGGCCCGTCCGGCGGGCACACCCAGCTCCGTCAGGGCCCCGGCCACCGGCTCCCGCCACCGGGCGAACGCGGCGGCGGCGGCCAGGCGGGCCGTGTCGGCGGCGGCGCAGTCCACGGTCGCCGCGGCGACCGGACAGCCGCCCACGGCACCGGCCGTCTCGTACTCGTGCGTCCACTGCCCCACCATCGCGGCGAACAGGGCGCTCGGCTTCGGCTCGGCCAGCCCCGCCAGGAACCGGGCGACCCGCCGGCCGGCGTACCTCCCGGCCCACGTCACCGCCTCGTTGACCAGTTGCTCCTTGCCGCCCGGGAAGTAGTGCTGGAGCGATCCGCGGGGCGCGTCCGCGTGGGCGGCCACGTCCCGCATGCCCGTCGCCCCGACGCCGTCGCGCCGGATGAGCTGGGCTGCGCTGAAGACCATCCGCTCGCGCGGCCCGTACCGGGACTCCGTGCGGACCGTGCGGCCCCTGCTCGCTCCCCTGTGCCGGGAGACCTTCCTGTGCGGCCCCGCCCCGAACGCGCTGCTCATGAAGCGGGCGGTGAACCTCTTCCTCATCACGCAGGTCACCGGGCTCACGGAGGCGTTCCACTTCGCCGCGCGGCAGGGGCTCGACCGGCGGCTGTTCCTGGAGGTGCTGGGCGCCGGCCCGATGGCCAGCGCCGTCTCGCTGACGAAGGCGCCCAAGCTGCTGGCCGGGGACCTCGCCGTACAGGCGGCAGCTCTCGACGTGCTGAAGAACAACCGGCTGATCGCCCAGGCCGCCCGGACGGCGGACGTCGCCTCACCGCTGCTCGACGTGTGCCACGCCCTGTTCGAGGAGACGGTCGCGCTGGGCCACGGCGACGAGGACATGGTGGCCGTCCTGCGGGCCTTGGAGGCCCGCACCGGGGCCTGAGGACGCGCAGCGGGGCCTGCCCACACCGGAGCCTGAGGGCCCGGGTCAGCCCAGCTCGGGCGCCCGCGGAATCCCGTACACCCGCTCGACGCGCAGGCGCAGCACCAGACGGCGGTCACGCACCATCGTGGCGCGGAAGTCGTCCCAGTCGGGATGCTCGCCCAGGACGGCGCGGTACAGGCGGATCAGCTCCTCGACCGTGTCGTCGTAGGGGCCCGCGGCGACGGGCGTCAGCTCGGCAGTGCCGTCGGCGACCGTGTAGGCGCGGCGGTCGGCGCTGGTGACGTGGTACGAGGCCCGCGGGTCACGGCGCAGGTTGCGGGTCTTGGCTCGGCCGTCGGTGACCGAGACGCGCAGGACGCGTTCGTCCGGGTCGTAGGCGTGGCTGACGTTCGACAACTGCGGCCGGCCGTCGCGCCGGAGGGTGACCAGCACGCCCGCGTGCCCTTCGGCGAGCAGGGCGAGCAGGGCGGCATCCGGTGCGGGGGCGGGTGCCGCACCCCGAGGCTCCTCCCGGGCGTTCCCGGATTCCTGAGTCATACCCGGGTCAACCGGCGCGGGGCGGCCTTCCATTCCCGGGGCGAGCGGTGGTCACCCGTCCGCAGTCGCGGTACCCGGCGCCGGGCATCACCGCTCGGGCGCCCTCCACGTCACCGGAGGTCGCGGACCTGGTGGTGTAGTCATGCACCTGTACACCTGTTGCATCGAGGGACAAGTCGCACGCAGGGGTACGGGCACTTCCCCGGGGCCTTCGGCGGCATGTCAAGATGATGTCCTGACAGTCACTCACCACGGCGCACACGGTGGCGGGGTGCGAGCCCAGGACGGAGCCAGGCAGCGATGACCTCCCCCAGCAGCGGCGACAGCCGCGCCCTCGCGTACGAGATGGACACCAGCAAGCCCCACCCGGCCCGCATGTACGACTACTTCCTCGGCGGCAAGGACAACTACGAGGTCGACCAGGAGGCCGCCGAGCGGTTCATGAAGGCGGCCCCGGAGGTGCGGGCGGGGGTCCTCGCCAACCGGCGCTTCATGCACCGCGCCGTGCGGCACGTCGTCGCCGAGGGCGGCGTCCGGCAGATCCTCGACATCGGCACGGGCCTGCCCACCGAACCGAACGTGCACCAGATCGCCCGCTCCATCGCCCCTGAGACCCGCATCGCCTACGTCGACAACGACCCGATCGTCAGCACCCACTCGATGGCCCTGCTGGACGGCACGGGAACCTCCGTGGTCCTGGGCGACCTGCGCGACCCCCGCGCCGTCCTGGACCACCCCGACGTGCGCCGGGTGATCGACTTCGGCGAACCGGTGGCGCTGCTCCTGGTGGCCGTCGTGCACTTCCTCGCCGACGCGGACGACCCCGAGGGCGTCATGGCCACCCTGCGCGACGCGCTGCCCACCGGCTCGTACCTCGTCCTGTCGCACGCCACGGGCGACGTCCACGAGGACCGGCGCGCGGACGCGGCCGCCGTCTACCGGCGCGCCACCGCCTCCCTGAACCTCCGCCCGCACGCCGGGGTGCTGGACTTCTTCGGCGACTTCACCCTGGTCGAGCCGGGCCTGGTGAAGGTCACGGACTGGCGCCCGGACGAGGCCCCCGAGGCCGGGGCGGCGCCGATCGGCATCTACGGCGGAGTCGGCCGCAAGGACGGCTGAGCCCGCGGGAGGTCACCGCGACCGCCGGAGGGGGACAACACGGGACCCGGTGTGAGTGCACACCGGGTCCCGAGGATGTCCGCGGGCTCAGCGTCCAGCGGCCATTCGCACGAAATCGGCCCAGGCATCGCCCCCGAAGGCCAGCTTGGCTTCTGCGGGACGCTTTGAGTCACGGACGCACACGGCTCCGCTCGTCTCGGCGACCTCGATGCACTCGCCGCCCTCCGCACCGCTGTAGCTGCTCTTGACCCGAGCAGCCTCGACGCACTCCCCACCCTCGCCGCTGCTGTAACTGCTCTTGAACCACGCTGACTCGGGAATCGTCAGCTCACTCACCCGGTGCGTCATTTCTCTCCCAGGAATCCCTCGACGAAGGCCAGCGACTCGCGCGGAGTCAGGGCCTGAGCCCGCAGGATGCCGTACTGCTCCTCAGCATCCCGCACCTCTGCGCACTCGGTGTGGAGGCGACTGACCCGCTGCACCTCCGCGTATGCCATCCTCTGTCTGCAACAACCCAGGAACGGCCAGAGCACCGTACACGTGGAGGGTGATCGCCTCCGCCTCCAGCCGGGCCATGTCCCTGAAGAACGCCGGATACTGGGCCTTGGCCACCTCCTCCTTGAGCGCCAGCAGGACTCCCCCCGCCCCCAGCACCTCATCCGCCTTCTCGATGAACCGCGGCTGCGGAATCCGCCTCCCCTGCTCGATCGACGCCACCGTCTCCGCCGAGTACCCCAACCGGCTGCCGAACTCCGCGCGGTCGACGCCCGCCCGCATCCGCAACAGCTTCAGCTGCCGACCGAACGCGGTCACGACCCCGGTCCCCGGCTCGTCCTCCGGGCGCCGCTTCGGCTGTTGCCCGGACTCTTCTTCCCGTACGGTCACCACTCGCGCCTCTCCCCACGACGTACCGTCACGTACACGGCCCGCGGCCCCACGGACGAAGAACCCGCGTCAGCGCGTCACCACTGGTCACGCTATGCCACAAGGCGACACGGTGAGTGCATGACCGCAACACAATCACCCCTCACGGTGCACCGGTTCGCGATGCGCTTCAGCTCGACCCCGCGCGGTGCCCGCCTGGCCAGGCGGCTGTGCGGGCACCGGCTCGACGCGTGGGGCCTCCCCTACGGCACGGCCGCTCACGACGTCATCACGCTCGTCGCGGCGGAGCTGTGCGCCAACGCCGTCCGCCACGGACACGTGTCCGGCCGCGACTTCCACGTCCTCCTCACCGCGTCCGCGGCCACCTGCACCGTACGGATCGAGGTCACCGGCACCCGCCGGGAGCGCCTGCCGCACCGCGCCGCCGCTCCCGTGCCGGGGGACGAGCCGCGTGACAGCGGGCGCGGACTAATCCTCGTCGACGCCCTGGCCGACCGGTGGGGCTGGACGCCCCGCGCCGACGGGGGCCCCGGCAAGACCGTCTGGGCACAGTGCACCGCGCCGCACCTGAGGTGAGGCGAGCACCGGCCCGGACAGGCCGCCTCAGGCCGGCTCCGCGCGGGGACCGGTTCAGGCCGCGATCCGCAGCGCGCCCAGCAGCATCGGCAAGGACGCGTGCAACTCCCGTTGCCAGTAGGCCCAGCCGTGGGTTCCCGGGCCGTAGAAGTGGGTGGTCACGTGCCGGGCGCCCACGCGTTCGAGTTCGGCGGCCAGGGCATGGTTCTGCCGGTTGAAGTCGGCCTCCAGGGCGCTGGTACTGCCCGGCGGGGCCAAGGGGCCCGTGGTGCCGTCGCCGCAGGACAGGTAGACGGGGATCGACCTGAGACGCTCGGCCAGGTGGAAGGGGTCGTGGGCCTGCCAGACGCGGCGCTGTGCGACGGGGTCGCCCCAGACACGTAGGGGATCGTCGCCCTGGCCGGCGAAGAACCCCATGATGCGGTCGACCGACTCGTCGTTCAGCAGCGGATGGGCCGAGCCGGAGTAGGCGGCGGTCGCCCTGAACATGCCGGGATGCCGGGCGGCGTAGAGCAGGGCGCCCTGGCCGCCCATCGACAGGCCGGCCACGACGCGGTCGCTGCCCGCGCCCCAGTCGTGCTCCAGGAGGTGGCGCAACTCCACGGTGTGGAAGGTCTCCCAGGCCGGGTCGCCACCCCGGCCGTGGTTCCACCAGTCGCTGTACCAGCCGTTCCAGCCCGCTTCCGGCATGACGACGAGGACACGGCGCAGGCTGTCGATCCGTGCCACGTCGGTCATGGCGGTCCACGAGGTGTAGTCCCCGCAGCAGCCGTGCAGGAGCCAGAGGGTCGGCCAGTGCCGGCGTCGGTCGGCGGGGTTCCAGCCGTCGGGGGTGAGGAGGCGGACCTTGACCGTCCGGCCGCCCAGAGCCGCCGAGCGCACCGACAGGTCGATCTGCCGGTCCGCGACCGGCGTGACCGCCACGACCTGGGCGCCGCGCGGGTGCGGGTCGCGGGATGTGCCGGCGGCCCCACCCCCGGCGGGCGCCGCCGCACCTCCCGCGGGAAGTGCGGCGGCGGACGCCGGGGCCGTCGGCGCGAGGGCGAACAGAGCGAGCAGGACGGCGGAGAGGACCCCCAGGACACCCGGTCGGAGGCGGGACAGGACCCGGACGGCTGTCGTCGTCACGGTGGTGGGCACGGCGGCTCCCTGCGGTGGGGTTCGTCGCTGCATGAACGGTTCTTCGGATGCTTCGAACACGTCGGGCGCCTCGGGCGAGGTCAGTGCCTGCTCGGCAGGATCAACAGGGCGTCGCCCACCGGGCGTTCGCCGGTGGCGTCGGACGGTGCGTTGAGGACCTTGCCGTCGGCCACCATGGTGGTCGAGCCGCCGCCGTCGAGGTTGACCGCGTCGCGCAGCCCGAGCGCCTTGGCGACCTCGGCGCCCTCGGCGATGCTGAGGCCGAGCGCGGCGGTACTGCGTCCGTCGGCGGTGACGAGCACCGTACGCCCGGCGGCGTCCACCCCGGCCAGGGTGCGCGGATTGCGCTTGTGCACCCAGCCGTAGTACCAGCTCGGGTCGCCCGGGTGCACCATGCCGTCGGTGGCCGGGGTGACGTGGATCCTGCCGTCGCGCAGCAGTTCGGGACCCGCGTTCACGATGTCGGTCCTGGGCGAGGGCGAGACCCGGTGCCCCTGCCGGTCGCGCAGGGTCGTCGTGACACTCAGGTGGCCCCCCGCACGGACGAGGCCGGTCAGCTCGGCGACGCGACGGCCGGTCGCCTGGACCGAGCTGCCGCCGGACGGGAGCGGCCCGCCGCGCGGCGAACGCAGCTCGACGACCCGGTGATGGGCGTCCAGTACGGCCTCCAGACCCGGGCCCTGCGGCGTACTGCTCCCGAAGTCGGTCGTGAAGGCCACGAGTTCGTCGGGATCGGTGCAGGTGACGTCGTGCAGCGGCGCGGAGGTCGGGAGGTCGCCCGGGTTGCCGCCGCAGTTCCTGATCAGGCCCGGCACCCGGTTGATGCCGCTCAGCCCCAGCGAGGTGCCCCGGCCCGTGACCCGGCCCTGCCACGTGAGCCGGGCGATCTCCGTCCCCCGCCCGTCGTCGTGCACCACCAGGCTGGGGCGCCCGCTCACCGGTTCGCTCAGCAGGCGCCCGTCGTACACGCCCACGCCCGCCGGGTCCCCGGGTGCGCCCGCGGCCGGGTCCAGGACGAAGAAGCCCGCGTTGACCGCCGCTGTCGCGCCCGCCGCCTGCGACAGCCGGCTGGTGGTCTCGCGGCTCTCCAGGTCCGGCCCGTACGACGCCTCGAGGCCGCCGTGGAACCGGTGCGGGTCGATGGTGAGCACGTCGACGTGCCAGGGCCCCCTGGCCGAGGAGTCGCCGTCCCAGCCGGTGTACACGGCGGATCCCGTGTACCCGGCCGACCGCAGCCGGGTCCGTTCGGCCGTCGCCGCGGACTGCGAGCCGAACGATCCGACGCGCACCCGCCACCCGAGGGTGCCTCCCGCGTAGTCGGCCGCCTTCGGCGTGACCACCTCCTCCGCGCGGGCCTGGAAGCCGTGCTGTTGCAGGCGTGCGGCCAGCTCCTTGGCGCTGGCCTCGTCCTTGAGGACGGCCGGCGGGGCGTCCGGGTCGGGCGAGGTGGCACCGCCGGGGATGGACACCTCGACCGTCCAGCCGAGCGCCGGGGCGTCCTCGCCGCGCACGATGCGGGTGAGGGTGACGCCCGGTTGCAGGGTCGTCGTGGTACGGGTCTCGGTCAGGCCGGCGGGGCCGAGGGGCAGCACGTGCCCGCTCTGCCGGGGGCCCGGAGGCGCGGCCGACGACGCCTGCGCCGGCAGTGCGCCGAACGTGACGAGGACGCCGAGCACGACACCCGCACCGCACACTCTCTTCTTCACTCTGCACCGCCTGTGGGAAGGGACGTCGAAGATGTGGCAGAAGTTCGTCGCAACGGCCCTTCCCCACGGCGGTCACGACCATGCGCGCCGCCGGACACCGGTCGGCCCAGGTGTCGGTCCGCAGCCACGGCTGGGCGCCGTGCCGTACCGGTCCGCGTACCGGCCCCCGTACCGACCGGGGCGGTACGGGGGTTCGCCGGTACGACAGGCACGGCACGACACGGCACGACACGGCGTCCCGCCGCTCTCGGCGGCCCCGCATGGTGCGGGTGGGCTCACCTCATGTCGTGTGCAGCGTCAGCCCGTACCGTCCCAGGATCTCGTTGACCGGCTGGTACCAGGTCTCGCCGCCCGAGCTGCAGTTGCCCCAGCCGCCCGAGGTGACACCCTGGGCCTGGTCACCGCTGATGAACGAGCCGCCGGAGTCGCCGGGTTCGGCGCAGACGTTGGTCTTCGTCATCTGGTGGACGGCGCCCTCGCTGTAGTTGACCGTCTCGTTCTTGGCGAGGACGGTGCCGCAGTGCCAGTGCGAGGTCGAGCCCGAGCGGCAGATCGAAGCGCCGATCGGGGCCTCGGCCGAGCCGCGGACCAGCTGGTCGGAGACGGTTCCCCAGCCGAGCACGACCGGCACGGTCCACCAGCCGCTGCCCACGCTGACCCAGGCGTAGTCGTTGTCGGGGAAGGACGAGCCCTGGAAGGTGCCGACGTAGGAGTGGTCCCAGCCGCTGACGCCCATGCCGGGCCGGCCGCAGTGCCCGGCCGTGACGAAGCCGCCGTACACGGAGAAGCCGATGGAGCAGCGGACGTTGCCCGTGTAGTACGGGTCGCCGCCGACGGTTCCGGCGGCCAGGGTGCGCGGGGCCTGCCGGGTCTCCTCCACGGTCACCGGGCCGGCGGCGCGGGCGCGGGTCAGGAACTGTCTGACACCGTTGTCGTCCTTGTGGGCGGAGACCACCGTGACGGTGACCGAGCCGGCGCGCGGGTCCACGTGCCAGCCGCTGATGCCCTTCGGGGCGTGCAGGGCGTCCAACTTGGCTTTGGCCGCGTCCAGTTGGCGTTCCGTGTGGCTCGCGCGGACGACCTGGGCCCCGGTGGCCTCCACCGCCGAGCGGTGCGTGTCGTCGGTGAGGGCTACCACCAGCGCCTCGCGCTTCGGGTCGAACCACGAGCCGCCGTACGTCCCCGCGGCGGCCTTGCGGGCGGCCTGTTCGACCGTGCGCGCCGAGGCCTCCGCGGCGAGGCGGGCGGACGCTTGGCGTTCCGTCAGGTGCAGGTCGTGCCTGAGGGCCGAGACGAGGGCCGCGGAGGCCGGGGCGTCGGGGGTGGCGCGGGAGGGGGTGGCGGCGGTCGCGCTGCCGCCGCTCAGGCCCGCGGCGGCGGTGGCGAGCAGGACCGCGCCGGTCAGGGCGGCGCGCAGAACTGTCGTGCGTCTCATGTGCGTTGCTGCCTTTCGTCGTTCCGGTCACCGAGGGACACGTCGTCCCGGTGACGGTGGGGGTGGAGCGGAAGGGCATGCGGAGTGAGAGCGCTCTCAAAGGGGGTGCACGGAAGAGGGTAACCGGGGATACAGATCAGGTCCATGCCAAGTTCGAGGCCTCGTCGAGAACTTCTCGGCGTACGATCCGCGACGACCCAGCGCGCCGCGCCGCGCTCCGCAACGACACGCGACGCCGGCCACACGCCAGGTCACGCGCGCGATGAGGACACCGCAGATGAACGAACCGTCCCCCGCCTTCGAGCGCTCCTTCCCCGCCTTCGAGCGCTCGTCCCCCGTTTTCGAGCGCTCCTCCCCCCGTTTTCGAGCACGCGTCGCCCTCCGAGGAGCACTCGTCCCCCTCCTACGAGTGCCTGCCCGGCTCGCCGGACTCCCCCGTCGTCCTCCACGTCCCCCACTCCTCGCGGGCCGTCCCGGCCGACGTACGAGGCGGCATCACGCTGGACGACGACGCACTGGCCCGTGAACTGGACCACATCACCGACGCGCACACCGCGGACATCGCGGCGGCCGCCGCCGAGCGCTGCGCCGTCACGCCGTGGCGGTTCGTGAACCGGCTCTCGCGGCTGGTGGTCGATCCCGAGCGCTTCCCGGACGAGCGCGAGGAGATGCTGGCCGCAGGCATGGGTGCCGTGTACACGCGGACCACGCACCGGGAGGAACTGCGGCCGGCCGCGTTCGACGGACGCCCGCTCGTCGAACGGTACTTCCGGCCGTACGCCGCCGCGATGACCGACGCGGTCGGCGAACGGCTGGCGGCCGTGGGCCGGGCAGTGATCATCGACGTGCACTCCTACCCGACCGAACGGCTCCCCTACGAGCTGCACGGCGACGGACCGCGTCCCCCCGTCTGCCTGGGCCACGACGGCTTCCACACCTCCGCCGACCTGCTGGACCGGGCCGAGCGGGCCTTCGAAGGGGTCGCGGCGGTGTTCTCCGAGGCGTCCGCGGGGCGCGGTGGAACCGGAGTCAGGGGCGGCATCGGGATCAACAGCCCGTTCCAGGGCGCGTACGTACCGCTGAAGTACTACGGGGTCGACCGGCGGGTCGGCGCGTTGATGATCGAGATCCGGCGGGACGTCTACATGCGCGAGCCGGGCGGGCCGGCCGACGGCCCCGGGCTGCGGGCGCTCGCCGACGCGCTGGCGCGGCTCGTCGACGCCGTGAGTACGGTCTGAGACCGCCTGGGCCGCCGGAGGGGTACTGGTCGGCCCTTTCCCCCGGCCGGCCACGTGCACGGCCGGCGTCCTTGACTGTGCGTGCACGAGATCGAGTCCTTCAGCGCCCGTCTCGCGCGCGTCGGCTTCATGCACCGCCGTTCGTGACGGAAGGTTACCGCTGGGGCCGACTTCAGATGCGATGCCCCCGGTTGGGAAGGGAGTGCTTCCATGGTGGATGAGCCGATCCTGGTGCTCGCCGCGACGGGCGGACAAGGCGGGGCCGTGACCGACGCGCTGCTGAGCCGCGGGGCCCGGATCAGGGCGCTGGTGCGCGACCCCGGCCGGGAGTCCGCGCGGGAACTGGCCGGCCAGGGCGTCGACGTGGTGGCGGGCTCCCTGAGCGATCGCGAGTCGCTCGCCGCGGCGATGAGGGGGGTGGCCGGTGTCTTCGCGTTCACCACGCCGTTCGAGGCCGGTGTCGAGGCGGAGGTGGGTCAGGGGCGGGCGATCCTCTCCGCCGCCACGCGGGAACGGGTTCCGCATCTGGTGTTCAGCTCGGTCGCCGGGGCCGACCAGGACAGCGGGGTACCGCATTTCGAGAGCAAGGCGCGCATCGAGGCGGAACTGGCCGCGGGTGATGTCCCGTACACGATCCTCGGGCCGACCTACTTCTTCGACAACGCGCTCGGTGGAGCCCGGCGCGTCCTCGACGGCGTCCTCGACCTGCCGCTGCCGCCCGACCGGCCGTTGCAGCAGCTCGCCCGCCCCGACCTCGGCGCGTTCGCCGCGAAGGTGCTGCTCGGCCCTTCTCCGTACGTGGGGCAGCGCATCGAGCTGGCCGGCGACGCACCCACCCCCTCGCAGATGGCGGCCGCGCTCGGCGCCACGCTCGGACGGGAGGTCCGCCATGAGTACGTACCGCTTTCGGCCATCGACAACCCTGACATGCTTGCCATGTGGACGTTCCTGAACGGACCTGGCTATCGCGTCGACATCCCCGCCCTCCATGCGGCCCACCCGGAGATCCACTGGACCGGCTTCGCCGACTGGGCACACCGCACCTTGGCGAGCGCCCGCTGAACCGACGGCCTGGAAGCGGAGTTCCCGGACACCGTCTCGGGAACGGGGCGGTGCCCACGCACCGACACTCCGCTGACGGTTGTCGTCGGCCCCGCTCGCCTGACTGACCGACGAGGCATCGGATCCCGGGCGGATTCCGGACGGACGGACGGCTCCCGGGCGGATCCCGGGCGGATCCCGGGCAACCGAATCCGCCGGAACGGTGGTCTGGAGGGCGAGGGAGGGTGCTTGATGAAGGCCGAACAAGAGGCCCGGTTCCAGGAGTTCGTCAGAGCGCGGTGGTCCCATCTCGTCCGGACCGCGTATCTGCTCACTGGCGATGTGCACCACGCCGAAGACCTGACGCAGACGGCGCTGGCCAAGGCGTACCGCTCATGGCGGCATGTCTCGCACAGTGACAGCCCGGAGGCGTACGTGCGGCGGATCCTGGTCAACTGCAACAGCGACCGGTTCCGCAAGCGGCGGGTGAGGGAGGCACTCACCGCGGTGCCGCCGGAGGTGGCCGGGCGCGACGAGGCCGTCTCGTGGGCCGACGAGCGCAGTGCCCTGCTCGCGGCGCTGGCCGGACTGCCGCCGAAGCAGCGGGCGGTGATCGTCATGCGGTACTGGGAGGACCTGTCCGAGGCCGAGGTCGCCGAAGTACTCGGCTGCTCGCCCGGCACGGTCAAGAGCCAGGCGTCCAAGGCGCTGGTGAAGTTGCGTACGAATCCGGGACTTGCGCAGGTCGTGGACCGGCCTGCCCGCAGCCGAGCGTTGTCCGGGCAGGGAGGCAGCAAGTGAACGAGGGGCACGAGGAGCCGGGGACGGGAGCCGGCGGGGACTTCGAGGAGCAGCTGCGCGAGCTGCTCGCCGAGGACGCGCGCACGATCCGGCCCGCGCCGGTGCCGTTCCCGGCGATCCGCCGCCGGGGCACGATCGAGCGGCGGCGCCGGGTGGCGGCGGTCGGGGCGGCCCTGGTGACGCTGACGGCGCTGCCCGTGGGGGCGTACGCGCTGGCCGGCGGGGGTGCGGGCGGGAACACGGTGGCATCGGCACCTTCGGGCAGCGCCACGCCGCGGACCTCAGCGACGCCGTCCGCGGCGCCGGCGGGGCCCGCGCGGCCGGCCACAGAGGATCAGCTCCTCGACGGGATCACCTTCGGGCAGGCCGCCGACGGACTGGAGAAGTGCCTCGCATACGACCGGTCGCACACAGGTGGTCCGTCCGGCCTCCGCACGGACCTGGGCGCGGCCGAGGAGTACCGGATCATCCTGGCGATGAACAGCACCGGCGACTCCAACGCGCCCGGCAACGGCATGTACGTCGTCGCGGTGAAGGAGCGGCCGAAGGAGACCCGGCTGATCTGCACCATCAAGGACGGCAAGGCGAAGGGCCTCAACACCCGTGTGGGCTCCGACGACGTGCCGGGTGCCGGCCCGGTGACGGCCGACATCGACGGCGGCAGTCTCTACCAGCAGTCGGTCCTCGACCGCGGCAACTGGACGCTGCCGCTGCGATGGAGTGTGATCGGCACCGTCGAGCCGTCAGTGGCCCGGGTGACCGTCTCCTACGGCGGCGCCACCAGCCGGGCCGCCCTGGACCACGGCTGGTTCGTCGCCTCCGGCGTCCTGGACCGGCAGGTCACGTCGGCCCCGCACATCAGGGGGTATGACGCCGACGGCAAGCTGGTCTACGACTCCGACGAGGACAAGACCTACGACAAGCGGCTGCCGTAGCGCCACCCGGCCGGGGCGGCGTACAGCGGGCCTCTCCTACAGCGCGCCCCGCAAGTGCCTCATCAGCGTCTCGAAGACGGTCCAGCCCTCTGCCGACTCGCCGTCTCCCAGAGGGTAGTAGTAGCCCGGCCCGGCCGCGGCGCCGATCCGTACGGGGGCGGCGGGGAGCGGCGGGCGGGCGGCGGTGTCGATGCCCGCCTCGGCGACCTCGGCGGGGCCGAGTGCGAAGCCGAACGGGACGGGTGGCCGTTCGAAGCGCGGCGGCACGGTGAGGTCCGCGCGGGCCTCGCGCAGCTGCGCAAGCAGGGTGTGCAGGCCGTGCCGCGCGGTGAGTTCGGCGGCCAGGTCCGCGACGGCCGACACCGGCGGCTTTTCTCCGTCGCGGAAGCCGACGGCGAGGGTGACGTCCTCCTCGACTCCGTCCGGCGTGCGCAGCACGCGCAGGGTGGCGAGGGCGGGGCGGTCGGCCGAGCCGACGACGACGGTCCAGGTCGGCTGGGGCGCGCGCTCGTACGCCAGATCGGTGAGACGGCGCCGGGACCACGGCAGGTTGGCCGGTTCGGCGGTGCCCCAGCCGGTGGGGTGTTCGCCGGCAAGGGCCTGCCAGGCGGCCTCCAGCGCGCCCCCGAGGACCAGGTGGGCGTCGGGCTCGTGGACGGCGCGGAAGCTGAGGAGGAGCTGGCGCTCACCGGTGGGGGTGACGTCCGCGAAGGCGGGGGCGACCGGTGTCTCGCCGTCGGCGTCCTTGGCGGCCGCGAAGGCGCCGTCCTGCCAGCGCAGGACGGCGCCGGTGCGGCCGTCGTAGTAACCGCAGTCGGGGTCTTGGACGACCCAGCGCGTGGGCGGGCCGGTGAGCGCCGTCCCGGTCGGGAGGGAGAGCCGGCAGTGGCGCGGGGTGACGATCTGGAGGGCACGTTCGCTCTCCAGGGTGGCGCGCAGGGCCTGGGAGAGCCAGCTGGACATGGCGATGACGGGCCGGTCCTGGAGGACCACGGCGACCTTGTCGGTGAGCACGTCGACGGCGGGCTGTGCGGCGGCGGGGGCGGGGACTGCCGTGATCTGGGAGGTGTCGACGGGGCGAGCCGGGTCGTCGGCGCCGGGCGCGTCCGGCGGCCAGACGGTGCCGCCGAGCAGGGTCGCGAGGCGCGCGGCGAAGGCACCCGCGAGTTGTTCGGCCCCGGGCACGGCGGTGGAGGCACGGGCCTCGGTCCACCACTGCTGCTCGCCGTCGCCACCCGTGGCGCCGAGCAGCCGCTGCGCCTCCCCCGGCACGTGGAGCAGCAGCGGGGCCTCGATCGAGACCAGGGGGCGGCCCTCGGCGTCGCACAGCTGGATGACGGCTCCCTCGGCGGCGGACCGGACGTGCAGGTCGGGACCACCGGCGAGGAGACCGGCCAGGACGCTCCAGGCGTCCGGCATGCGGTCGGTCAGCGCGATCACGTCTTTGGTCATGTGGTGCCCCCGTGGTCCCCGTGGTCGGTCAATCGGTTCTTCGGCCAGTGCCGTCCGGATGAGCCTGGCCGCCTCGCCGTGGCGGAGGAGCGTGCCGAGGTCGGGTGGTGGGGTGGGGCACGCACAGACTCGCAGAGAGCCTAGCTCGCACCACCGACAGGCCCACGAGGCGGGGAAGGCGGGAGAACCGTCTCCATACCGCCCTCGCATCGGCCACCGGCAGCTCGTGAGAGCACCCTCTCGCGCCTGGGGCCCGGCTGGCACCGCCCCAGCCTGAAGCTCCCAGCTCCCCCTCGCTCAGCCTCACCAAGACCCCCTTGACGAGCTTGTCGGCGCCTTTGAGGTTGGCGACCCCGCGGCCAGTTCACACCCGAAGCATCACGACGGCGCGCGGTTGGCGTGTACGGGCACCGGGTGGAGTGGGTGGCCACCATCGCCTGACTGTGGAGACCGTAGGGTGACGCGGTGGGCAACACCTTCTACGGCGATGGCGACGGCCTCTACCTGAGCAATGGCGGCACGGCGACATTCATGGACGTCCTGATGCTGGCGGTGTCCGCTCTCGTGGAGGAGCCATGGGATTACCGCTTCGCAGCCCTTCTCGCGCTACAGGACCAGAACGTCGTGGGGCGGGGAGCGGTCGGCTTCGACCTGGAGGACATCGACTGGGGCGCGTCACCCGAAGAACAGGCGCGGAACAAGGACTTCGTCCTCCGCGTCATCGACCTGGCCCTGGACCGGCACCGCTGGGACGAGCTGGACTACGACCCGCCTTTCGTCGCGGACTACCTACGCGACTTCCGCACCATGGTGGCCGCGTACACCCTGGCTTCCCGCGACGAAAGGTCGCCCATGGCTTTCCCCGACCACGAGGAAGCCGCGACGGCCTCGTGCGCACGCCACCGTGTACTCAGTGCGCTGCCGCACTGGGAAGGGTGCGTGTTCTGCACGGCACAGTAGCGATGATGCCACCGCGCAGGGCGCGGACTCCGCGAAGCCGCGGCCCCGCCGCCTGGCCCGGTGGACGATCGTGACCGCGAAGCGGAACTTGCTCCCTTGCGTACTCGGTCCGGTAGGAGGCGACAGCTTCGGGGCACGAAAGCACGCAGGGGTCTCAAAAAGCGGGCAGGACGCCAATGCCCTGCCCAGCGGGGGTCACCCTGCGCGTGCTCCAGGAAGTGGTTTTCGACAGCCATACCTTGAGACCCCGCGACCGGTGAACAGCAGTGCCCCGGAGTCGGTCCTGGGCATAGTAGCTCGTGCGGTGCAGAGCCACAGTAGGCGGGAACCGCGGCGACCGGACTTACTTCCGCTTGCCGGACCGGAGAGCCTGCAGCTCGTCAGTAAGGGCCATGAGACGCTCCTGCTCGACGGAAGGAACTATGTAGCCCAGAGACTCGGCCTTGACCCGGAAATCATCCGGGAGCACGACATGGTGCCTGGAAACGTAGAACCAGAGATCACCGCGCCAGACCCACTCCCCGTCTGTGAACAACGACCCACCGCCCATGATGTCTTCGCCCGACCCGAGCACGTCGTCGACGACCCCCATGGAGGCGAAGAGCATATGCCCACTACGGAGGTAAGAGGCGATTTCTCTCTCGTTCGGCTGCGGCGCAGCCGCCACGAACGAGCGGATACTGCTGGTGGCCTCCGGGCTTGACGGCCAAAGCTCGCTGTAGAAGCCGAGGACCTTCACCTTGACACTTCCCTTCAAGAACTACTTGGCGATGGGGAGGAAGATCCTCCAGTATCCACCATTTTGCACCTCCGGATCTTGGCCCTTCGGCCGGGAGGGATAGATGCCCACTTCATCCGTCGGAGCCATGACCGGAACACCCAGTTCGTTCGCCAACTGCTGCGCCGCAGGGATATCTGCTATGCCGTCGCGAACCCGTCCTGTGTGGCAGGAAATAAGCCTGATGGGCTCTCCCGTGTAACCAGGATTGTTCCTGATAGCCTCGCCGATGTGGCTGGGGTGCACTTCCCCAGGCGGGAAATCAACTCCGGCAGCATTCTTCCTGCCAGGCATGAAGAATCCCTTGTCATTGCCGTGAACGATCACATCATGGTAGCCGTCGAGCCGTACCGTGAACTCCCGGTTCAGCTGGGTCATGCTGTCGTAGCCGATTGTAGTCAGATGCGGCTGGTGATAGACGTGGTCACCAGTCGCAAGCACGACGTCACCGTGCTCCTTGGGAGGGGCTGGGAGTTTGGATTCCGGCGCGTCCGGCGGAACATAGTCCGACCGCATGGTGTGTGCGGGATCCGGCGTATCCACCTCGCCGTGATCAGCGTCCCTGCTGGCGGAGTCATCGGCACTTCCACGGTTGGCGTGATCGGCAGCGTGCCCTTCGCCGTCAGTTCCGCCACGGCCATGGCCATGATCCGGGGCTTCGTGCCCGGCATCGCCGCCGGTGCCGTGACTTGAGCGATCCGCCGGTGATTCATGAGCGTTGTGCGGCGGCATGTTGTGGCCTTCGCCGGCCCTGCTGCCAATGTGCGGTGGAGCGTGCTGCTCGCCGCCCCCACCAACGTGCGCCTGCACCGGTTGACCGGCATGGACCGGTGTATGCGACGGCGAGGACGCGTGCGTGGGCGGCGTGAACTCGTTCCGCGCCGCGCGGTCCGCGGCCGAGGACTCGACCGGGATCGGGCTCTCGTGCGGCTTGCCCTCCGGGGTGACCATGGTGCCGTCTTCGTGGAGGACCGAGCCGTCCGGGTAGCGGACGGACTTGTCCGAGATGGTGACCGGGGCGTGCGTCTCCGGGATCTTGGGCGAATCCGCGCCGTGGAGGAAGTCGTCGGCGGCACCGGAGTGGAGTTCCCTCAGGCCCGCCATCATGTCGCCGACCTTGAGCTTGGCGAAGCCCGCGCCCTTGCCGACGTAGGTCATGGGGTCCACGAGCCGCCCGGTCCTGCCGAAGGCGTTCGCGACCTTGGCAGCACGGCCGGCCGCGGAGGCCGCCTCGCCCGCCTCGCCGGTCCTGGCGGCCAGGGAACCGGCCTTGCCGAGCTTGAGGAGAGAGCCGGCGCCGACGGTGAGGACGTTGAAGGCGACGGTGCCGCCCGCGCGGGACGGGTTCGTCCCCCACTCGTCGTAGGCGATGAGGGACTTGCCGAAGTCGCGCAGGGCCTTCTTCTGGCGGTCGGTGTCGCTGTGGTCGGCCGGGCCGAACATCTTGTCCATGGCCCAGTCGTAGGGCGTCATGATGTACGCGCTCACACCGCCGAAGACGTCCCCGATGCCCTCCCACGTCTTGGTGAAGGTGTCCCAGTCGAAGACGTTGACCATGTGGCCGAGGCCCTTGAGGGTGCCCCAGACACCGTCGACGAAGAAGCCCTTGATGGCGCCGCCCACGTTGCGCTTCGTCCAGTGCCAGGCGGCGGCCAGGCCGGTGTACTCGCGCTCGTCGACCTTGCCCCAGGGCGTGTCGTCGGCCTTGGCCGCGTCCTCGGCGTCGAAGCCGTACATGCCCTTCTTGTGCGAGCCGTCGTCGGCGATCCAGCGCGTACCGCCGACCTGGCCGTCGATCTTCGTGGCGGTCGAGCGCTCGAGTTCCTGGAACTCGCCCCAGACCCGGCCGATCTCGTGGACCAGGTGCGTGTTCTTGTCGATGTTCTTCTGGTCTTTCCGCCAGTCGTCGTCGTCCTCGATCGACTCGCGGAAGGCGGCCGCCTCACTCCTCAGCTGATCCATGCGCTGGACGAGCGGCCGGGCGTCCTTGGCGAAGGCCGACAGGGCGCCGCTGACGGTCTCCAGCTTCTCCGCGAAGGTGTCGGCCTTGTCCCGGACCGGGATGGTGGTGTGGAAGAGCTGGTCGGCTTCCGGGGCCGTGTAGCAGGACACCAGTCCCTGGAAGTCGTTGTGGACGTCCCGGCCGGTGTCACGGATGTCGGACGCGGCCTTCTTCAGTGCACCGGCGTCCTTCTCCAACTGGTCGAGGTCACCACTGAATTCGGGTATCTGGCTGAGGTCGCCGATCACTTGCCTTTGTCCCCCTCCGCCTTGACCGGAGGGAGTTTCGGGTCCGGGACGGCGTCGTGCTGGGCGTTGGCCGCCATCGTCAGGTCACCGGCGACGTACTCGGCGGTGGCCTCCGCCGCTCCGCCGATCGACTTGGCGGCGCGGGCGGGGAGATAGCGCAGGTCGTCGAACGTCTTGCCGGCGAACTCCTGCAGCGCGGCAGCGACAGGGCCCGGCGTACCACTCTTGGGCGCCACTCCCGGGGCCATCGTGCCCGCCGACTTGGCGGCACTCGCCAAACCGCTGCTGTAAGCCGTGAACGCGTCCTCGAACTTCCCTGCCGTATCCCCCGTCTTGCCGAGGACGCCGCGGACGGATTCGACTTGGATATCCCACTTGGACACGTACGACCCCGTTGTGTGTTCCGTCGACCGATGCCGCCGGTCGGCGCCGCCAGGCGATGCCGTCGACTGTGGCCCCCGCCTCCGAACTGCTCGCACATGTCTACCAAATGGCTCGCGAGGCGCACAAAGCGGTTAGCCGGTCGACAGCGAGCCTGTGACCGGATCGTGCGGCTCGCTGCCGGTTCGTGGCGATGCCGCAGCACCTTTCGCCACGAGACGCCGGTGGACTCCTTGGGCCTGGCCCCGAGCACGCTCCAGCACGCCAGGCGATCAAGAAAGCGGCACGGAAGAAGCTCGACGCACAACCGGCCGTCAGTCGACGGAAGCCACCCTCGATCGGCGTACGAACAGATTCAGCCGATCACTGAGGGTGCTGGAGGCACTGCGTTGCGCATTCAGGGAGCCTCAAGCGTCACCAGCAGCTTCGAACACGCAACGAGGGCCGCGACCGTAAGGTCGAGACCCTCGTTTCCGTATCACTGCAGCTGGTATACAGCTGGTCAGCTGGTGTCCGAGGGGGGACTTGAACCCCCACGCCCGATAAAGGGCACTAGCACCTCAAGCTAGCGCGTCTGCCATTCCGCCACCCGGACCAGGTGTCTGCCGCTTCGCGGGGTGTCCCCCGCGGCGACATGGACAACAATACCAAGGTTTCGGAGTGCGTTTCACCTGCGTATTTCCGCCCTCCGTGCGGAGGGGTGAGGCGGGGCCGGGGCCCCTCCCGTGGGCCGGGGGGAAGGGGCCGCCGCCTCCTGCAGGGGGTGGTTACCCGCGGCGCAGGGCGGAGAGGTTCTCGTAGCCGGTCCTGGCGTGGGTCAGTGACTGGGCCGGGTCGGTGGAGCTGGGCGCGTTGTCCTGTTCCACCATCGGGTTGTGGTAGTTGCGGTGGCCTACGCGGGAGAAGAACGTCGTGTAGTCGATGACGCCGGTGCCGAACGGGACCATGTCGTAGCCCTGCCCGTTGGTGGCGTTGACGACGCCGTCCTTGGCGTGGAACAGCGGGTAGCGCTTGTCGTGGCGGGCGACCAGGCCGGCCGGGTCGAAGACGTTCTGCCGGGTGGAGCCGTCGTGGGCGGTGTAGGTGCGGAACTTGTACTGGGCCACGTGCGCCCAGAAGACGTCCATCTCCAGCCAGACCAGCTTCGGATCGGTGACCGACAGGAAGTACTCCAGCTTGCGGATGCCGGAGGAGCGGGTGGGGCGGCCCTGGGCGTCGAGCGGGCCGCCGTCCAGGAGGAAGCCGTAGGCGGCGTCGTGGTTGTGGGTGTAGAGCTTGATCCCGGCGCGGCGGGCGATCTCGCCGAGGGCGTTCCACTTGTCGGCGGCCACGTCCCAGTCGGCCCGGTAGGAGCTGCCGGTGGGATCGCCGCCGGTGCCCATGTGATCCATGCCGAGGATGTTCGCGATCTCCAGGTGCTTCTTGAAGGTGTCCAGGTCAGCGGGGGTGAGCGGCCAGGACCCCGGGATGAAGCCGTGGTTTCCCTGGGCGCGCAGGCCGTACTCGTCGAGCCAGCGGCGCAGCAGCCGGGCGCCCGCGGCGTTCTCCAGGTCCGCGCCGCCGGGGGCGTTGGTGTGCTGGCCGTAGCCGGCGAACTCGACCTGCCGGTAGCCGAAGCGGGCGAGCTGTCCGAAGACGGCGCGGAAACCGGAGGGCAGGCTGGTCGAGAGCGGGTCGCGGCCGGTGGCGTCCCGGACGGTGTAGAGGATGATGCCGCGCTTGTCCGCGGGGACGAGGGCGTGGCCCCTGCCGTGGTCGTGGCCTTCGCCGGGGCCCCGGTCGGCCGCCTGGACGGGGGCGGCGCCGAGGACGGGGGCGGCGATCGCGCCGGCCGCCACGGCGGTGCAGGTGCTCAGGAAGCCGCGGCGGCCGATGCCGAGGCTGCGGCGCAGCCGGTCGTCGGTGCCGGGGGCGGTCGACGGGGCGGTTGCCTGGTCGGTCGGCTGGGTCTCGTTCACGGGTGCCTCTTTCCGGGCTGGTGGGCGGGGGTGCCGGGGGTGTGGAGACCGGCGAGGTCGAGCAGGAGTGACTTCACGTCGGTGGCCGCGAGGCGGCCGCCGACGGCGCGGGGGGTGGAGCAGATGAGGAGCGGACCTTCGTCGTCGCTCGCGGGGAGGCGGCCGTGGCTGCCGCGGATCGGGGAGGCGTCGAGGGGGACGACCGCCATGCGGTAGCGCAGGCCGAGTTTCTTGCGGGCCAGGGCGCCGGCCGCCTTGACCTTCACGTACGGGTCGTGCGGGTCCATGAACAGTTCGACCGGGTCGTAGCCGGGTTTGCGGTGGATCTCGACGAGCCGGGCGAAGTCGGGGGCGCGGTCGTCGTCGAGCCAGTAGTAGTACGTGAACCAGGCGTCCGGTTCGGCCACGGCGACGAGTTCGCCCGAGCGCGGGTGGTCGAGGTGGTGGGCCTTCTTGCCCTCGTCGCCCAGGAGCCGTTCGATGCCGGGCAGGCCTTCGAGCGCCGCCCGGGTGGCCGCGAGGTCCTCGGGGCGGCGCACGTAGACGTGGGCGATCTGGTGGTCGGCGACGGCGAAGGCGCGCGACGCCATCGGATCGAGGTACTCCATGCCGTCCTGGGTGTGCACCTCCAGCAGGCCGGCGCGGCGCAGGGCGCGGTTGATGTCGACGGGCCGGTCGGCGCGGGTGATGCCGTACTCGGACAGGGCGACGACGGTACGGCCCTCGGCGCGGGCGTCGGCGAGCAGCGGGGCCAGGGCGGCGTCCAGGTCGGCGGCGGCCTTCAGGGAGCGCGGGTCGTCGGGGCCGTGGCGCTGGAGGTCGTAGTCGAGGTGCGGGAGGTAGCAGAGGGTGAGGTCGGGGTGACGGGTGCGGTTGATGTGGCGGGTGGCGTCGATGATCCACCGGCTGGAGACGAGATCGGCGCCCGGTCCCCAGAAGTGGAACAGCGGGAAGGTGCCGAGGCGCTCGGTCAGCTCGTCGTGCAGCGCGGGCGGCCGGGTGTAGCAGTCGGGTTCCTTGCGGCCGTCGGCGTAGTAGACGGGACGCGGGGTGACGGTGATGTCGGTGTCGGCGCCCATCGCGTACCACCAGCAGATGTTGGCGACGGTGTAGCCGGGGTGTGCGCGGCGGGCGGCGTCCCACAGTTTGTCGCCGGACACGAGGCCGTTGTGCTGGCGCCACAGCAGGACGTCGCCGAGTTCGCGGAAGTACCAGCCGTTGCCGACGATGCCGTGTTCGCTCGGCATCGTGCCGGTCAGGAAGGTGGACTGGGCGGCGCAGGTGACGGCGGGCAGGACGGTGCCGAGCGGGGCGTGGGAGCCGGAGTCGGCGAGGGCCCGCAGGTGGGGCATGTGGGCCAGGAGCCGCGGGGTGAGTCCGACGACGTCCAGGACGAGCAGCGGGGTCGGTTCGTCGGAGCGGGGCACCGAGGTCTGCGCGGCTTCTTCGGGACGGGGCGGCGCGGTTCCCGCGGCTTCTTCGGGGCGGGGCGGCGCGGTTCCGGCGGCTTCTTCGGGGCGGGTCACGGCAGTTCCTTCAGGCCGAGGTCGGTCAGCAGGTCGCGGGCGAGGGCGAGTTCGGCGGCGATGCCGTCGGCGAGCTGGGCGCGGGCGCGGGGCCGCAGCGCGGGCGGGAGCGCCTGCCAGGTGTAGGTCTCGACCTCCAGGTGGCGGGTGAGGGGGTGCGGGCCGCCGGCCAGCCGGGTCAGCGCGCTCTTCAGGACGGGCAGGGTGGCGGTGAGGGGCGCGGCGGGGGCGGCGTGCAGGGGGACGTGGAAGTGGGCGCGCCAGGGCACGCCGTCGGGGAGGGCTTGGGTGCGCAGGGCTTCGCCGAGGTCGTCGGTGCCGTGCGGGCCGCCCGCGGTGCGGGCGCGGGTCTGGTGCAGGAAGCGGGGCTCGTCGAAGGCGGCGAGGGCGGCGCGGACCTCGGGGCGGTGCGGCTGCTCGGCGTGCAGGGCGGCGGACAGCTGGGTCTTGACGACGGGGACGCCGGCCGCGGTCAGGGCGTCCAGGGCGGTGTGCGGGTCCTCGAAGGAGGTGGCGAGGTGGCACGTGTCGACGCAGATGCCGATGCGGTCGTGGCCGATCTCGGTCAGCGGGGCGATGGCGTCGTGCGTGGTCTCGACGACGCAGCCGGGCTCGGGTTCCAGGCCGACGCGCAGGGAGCGGCCGGTGAGCTCCTGGAGGGCGTCGAGGCGTTCGCCGAGGGTGCGCAGGGCGGTACGGGCCCGGGCGGCCCGTGCCTCGTCGTGGGCGGTGCGCCAGGCGAGCGGCAGGGTGGAGATGGTGCCCTCGGTGACGTCGTCGGGCAGGAGGCCGGCGAGGACGCGGGCGAGGGCGGTGGTGTGGTCGAGGCGTTCCGCGTCGGCCCAGTCGGGCCGGTACACGCGGTACTTGACCTGCTCGGCGCCGAAACCCTCGTAGGGGAAGCCGTTGAGGGTGACGACCTCCAGGCCGCGCCGGTCGAGTTCGGAGCGCAGGCCGCGCAGCGCGGACGGGTCGGTGACGAGGGTGCGGGCGGCGTCGCGGGCCAGCCAGAGGCCGATGCCGAGCCGGTCGCGGCCGAGGCGGCGGCGGACGGGCTCGCAGTGGTCGCGGAGCTGGGCGAGGACGCCGTCGAGGGTCTCGGCGGGGTGGACGTTGGTGCAGTAGGCGAGGTGGACGGTGGAGCCGTCGGGGTGCCGGAACCGCATCGCTCACTCCCCGCCGCGCAGCACGGAGTTTCCCTCGTGGGTGGCGCCGGGCCGGGGGACGTCGAGGTCGAGGCGTCCGCTGAGGCCGTAGAAGGCGACCGGGTTGCGCCACAGCACGCGGTCGACGTCGTCCTCGGTGAAGCCCTCGGCGAGCATCAGGTCGGCGACCTTGCGGGTCTTGAGCGGGTCGCTGCGGCCCCAGTCGGCGGCCGAGTTGACCAGTACCTTCTCGGGGCCGTACTCCCGCAGCAGGGCCACCATCCGGGGCTCGTCCATCTTGGTGTCGGGGTAGACGGAGAAGCCGAGCCAGCAGCCGCTGTCCTTGGCCTCCTTGACGGTGGTCTCGTTGAGGTGGTCGACCAGGACGTGGTCGGCGGGCAGCGCGGACTCGGCGACGGCGTCGAGGGTGCGGCGCAGTCCGGCGAGCTTGTCGCGGTGCGGGGTGTGGACGAGCGCGGGCAGGCCGTGGTCGGCGGCGAGCTGGAGCTGGGCGGCGAGGGCGGTGTCCTCGGCGGGTGTCATGGAGTCGTAGCCGATCTCGCCGACGGCGACGACGCGGTCCTTGACCAGGTAGCGGGGCAGTTCGTCGAGGACCGGGGCACAGCGGGGGTCGTTGGCCTCCTTGGGGTTCAGGGCGAGCGTGCAGTGGTGGGCGATGCCGTACTGGGCGGCGCGGAAGGGTTCCCAGCCGAGGAGGGAGTCGAAGTAGTCGTAGAAGGAGGCGGGCGAGGTGCGGGGCTGGCCGAGCCAGAAGGCGGGTTCGACGACGGCGCGGACACCGGCGGCGTGCAGGGCCTCGTAGTCGTCGGTGGTCCTGGACGTCATGTGGATGTGGGGGTCGAGGATGCGCATCAGGACTCCTTGCCGTGGGGGTCGGCCGGGGCCGGGCAGTGAGCGTCGTCGGGCGCGCCGGGGCCGGGGGGCGGGGCGGCCGGGTCGGCCGGGTCGGTCAGGGTCAGGACGCGGTGCAGGTCCTCGGGTACGGCGCGGCCGGCGGCGGTGCGTTCGGCCGCGTGGTCGCCGAGCATGCGGGCGAGTTCGGCGTCACCGTGGGCGCGGCGGGCCAGGTCGGCGACGTGGGCCACGGGCACGCCGGTGAACAGGCACTTCAGGACGGCGTGCCGCCAGGCGTGCGGCGGAAGGTGCCGGGCGGCGTACGGACCGACGGCGGCGGCGAGCAGGCGGGTGTCGTTGGTGCGCAGCGCGTCCTCGACGAGCGGCAGGGCGTCGGGGCCGGGCACGAGGTGGTCCAGGGCGTGCAGCACGGCGCGGCGCTCGTCGGCGGTGCCCTGGCGGTAGACACGGGTCAGGGCGTCGGGGGCGGCGCGGGCCGCACGCAGGATGAGGACGCGCGCGGCGTCGGCGTGGGCCGGGCCGCAGCGGCGGCCCGCCTCGGCGAGGCGCAGTTCCCAGACGGAGATGGGTCCGTGGCCGCCGGGGTGGGCGGCGGCTTCGTCGAGCGCCTGGTCGAGCCAGGCCCGGGCGGTGCCGGTGAGTCCCGCGTCGGGGAGGTGGCGCGGCCCGTCGGGCAGGACCGGGGTGGCGTCGGCCGCCTGGGTGCGGGTGCGGGGGGCGCGGGGGTCGTGGTGCGGTCGGGTCATCGGGGGCTCCCTTCGGCTGCGGCGGGAGGGGTGTGCTCGGGTGCGGCGGGAGGGGTGTGCCCCGGCACGGCGCGAGGGATGGGCCCCGGCACGGCACGAGGGATGGGCCCCGGCACGGGGCGCGGGGGGAGCCGTCGTCGCGCGTGGGGCGCGGCGCGGTGCAGGAACGGCAGGGAGAGCGCGGCGTGGCGCGGGCCGGCGTGCGAGTGGCGGGGCAGTTCCACGACGGTCAGTCCCTGGTAGCCGGTGGCGGCCAGGGCCGCGAGGACGGGCGGGAAGTCGATCTCGCCGTCCCCGAACGGCAGGTGCTCGTGGACGCCCCGGCGCATGTCCTCGATCTGGACGTGCCGCAGCCAGGGGGCCGCGGCCGTCACGCACTCCGCCGGCGGGAGCGGTTCGAGGCACTGGCAGTGGCCGATGTCGAGGGTGAGGCCGAGGTGTTCCGGGTCGCCGAGGGTGCGGCGCAGCCGGTGGAAGCCGGCGAGGGTGGCGAGGAGGTGTCCGGGTTCGGGTTCGACGGCGAGCGGGACGCCCGAGGCGGTGGCGGCGTCCAGGACGGGGGTCAGTGACTCGGCCAGCCGCTCCCAGGCCGTGTCCTCGTCGGTGCCGGGCGGCACGGGGCCGCTGAAGCAGTGCACGGCGTGGGCGCCGAGGTCGACGGCGACGCGGACGGCCCGCAGCAGCAGGTCGACGCGCCGGGCGCGGCCGTCCGGGTCGGGGTCCAGGAGCGAGGGGCCGTGTTTGCGGCGCGGATCGAGCACGTAGCGGGCGCCCGTCTCGACCGTGACCCGCAGGCCGAGGGCGTCCAGCCGGCGCGCGACCTTGCGGGTGCGGGCGGCGAGGTGAGGGGTGAGCGGGTCGAGGTGCATGTGGTCGAGGGTCAGTCCGACGCCGTCGTAGCCGAGGTCGGCGAGGAGGGCGAGGGCGTCGTCGAGGCGGAGGTCGGTGAGGCCGTTGGTGCCGTAACCGAAGCGCAGGCCGTCCGGGGTCATGTGACGCTCACCTTCTTCGCGAAGCGGCGGGCGAGAGGGGCCAGGGCCGCGGTGAGCAGGGCGGTGACCGGTGCGCCCGCGCGGGCGGTCAGCGCCGACTGGAGCGGGATCGTGGCGCGGATGCCGCTGCCGACGGCGCGTTGGAGGAGGGGCGGCGACGGGTTGAGGGCGGCGTGGAGATAGGGGCGCAGGGAGGTGGCGGCGTAGGCGGTGGCGAGGAGGGCGGGAAGGGTGCCCGGTGGGGTGAGGGCGGGGTGGGACAGCGGAGTGGGGACGGGTGCGGGGCTGGGCAGCGGAGTGGGGGTCGGTGCGGGACTGGGCGGGCGGTGCAGCAGGGCGGTCAGTGCGGTGGTGGTGGCCAGTGCCGCCAGGGGGACGGCCGGTGCGCCGCCGGTGGTCTCGCGGCGGGACACCGCGGTCACCGCGAGGGTGTGGGTGGCGAGCAGGGCGGCCGACGGGAGGGCCGGGCGGGCGCGGCCGGTGGTGACGGCGGCGCCCAGGAGCAGGTCCAGTCCGCGGGCCGCGGCCATGGCGAGGGGGCCCGCCGCGGTGCGCTTGAGGCCCAGGTCGTACGCCCAGACGGTGCCGGCGAGCGGTACGGCGACGGCCAGCGCGGGGCGCCCGGCGCGGGCCGCCACGGCCAGGCCCGCCGCGGTGAGCGCGCCGGCCGCGGTGAGGGCGGCGGCGGGGCGGACGCGGCCGGAGGGCAGGGGCCGGTGGGGGCGTTCCCGGGCGTCCTCGGCACGGTCGGCCCAGTCGTTGAGGGCCATGCCCGCCTCGTACAGGCACAGGGCGGAACCGACGGCGAGCAGCGTACGCGGCCCGACCCGCCCGACCGCGGCCGCGCCCGCGAGGGCGTCGCCCGGGACGGTGAAGAGCGCGGGCAACCGCAGCAGCTCGGCCCAGGCACGGCCCCGCCCCGCGAGGCCCGCCGATCCGGTGCGGGCCGCCGATCCCGGCCGGACCGCCGGACCAGTGCGGGCCGCCGGGCCGCTCCGTTCCGCCGAGCCTTCCGGGGCACATGGGACCGCCTGGCCGATCGCGGCCGATCCGCCGATCGGGTTCGACCGAACACGGCGGTCAGACCGGTCCGCGGCGCCCGCTGGACCCGGCTGCCCCGCTGGGCCCGCCGGGGCAGCCGGGACCCCCCGGCCCGCCGGGTCCGTATCCCCCGCCGATCCGGTGCCGGCCGCCGATCCCGTCCGCCCCGCCGGACCACTCCCCGCGCCCCGTCCCCCGTTCACCACTGCTCTCCCTCTCCCTCTCCCCCAGTCGGCGTTCGCAGGCGGGCGGCCAGGCGGGCGAGGTCGGCGTACTGTTCCGTGAGGCCCGCCGGGCCGTCGCCCAGGGGGTCCTTGAAGTAGAAGCCGAGTTCGCGCAGGGGGCCGGACAGGCCTGCCTCGTGGGCGCGGGCGGTCAGGCGGGCCAGGTCCAGGACGAGGGGGGCCGCCAGCGCCGAGTCGCAGCCCTGCCAGATGGTCTGGAGCACCATGCGGGTGCCGAGGAAGCCGTCGAAGGCGATGTGGTCCCAGGCGGTCTTCCAGTCGCCGAGCGCGGGAACGTCGTCGATGTGCACCTCGCCCTGCGGGGCGTGGCCTAGGGTGTCGGCCAGGACGCGTTCCTTGCCGGCGTTCTTGGCCGCGGCGGCGGCCGGGTCGGCCAGGGCGGCGCCGTCGCCGCCGCCGAGCAGGTTGGTGCCCGACCAGGCCCGTACGGCGAGCGCGCGCTGCGCGAACATCGGGCCGAGCACGGAACGCAGCAGGGTCTGGCCGGTCTTGCCGTCGCGGCCCGCGTACGGCAGGCCGCTCGCCTCCGCGGCCCCGGCCAGCGCGGGGTGGTGCAGGCCGGTGGACGGGGTGAAGTTGACGTAGGGACAGCCCGCGCGCAGGGCCGCCGCCGCGTACAGGGAACTCGGCGGCAGGGCCGTGCCGGAGGGCGGGGGTTCGGTGGAGGCCACGTTCACGACGACGGCGCGGGCCACGCCCGTGCGGCGTACGAAGTCCTGGATGTCGGCGGCGAAGGCGGCGGTCAGTTCCTCCTCGTCGCGCAGGTCGCCGGACAGTGGTCCACCGGTTCTGATCTCCCGGTCGGCGGCGGCGAGTTCGGCCGTCACGGCGGTGGTGACGCCGTACGGGAGGACGCCGGCGGCGGTCAGTGCCTCGGCCCGTTTGGGCAGGGGGCAGTCCGTGGTGTCGTGGCCGCCGAAGACCAGGGACGACAGGGGTGGCAGGCCGGTGCCGGTGAAGACCGGGGTCTCGGTGAGCAGGCCCGTGGGTGGGTGCAGCCGCGCGGCGAGGGCGGCGCAGCCCGCGACGACGGTCGTCGCGACGGAGCCGCGCGCCCCGATCAGCCAGACGCCGACGGGACGGTGGGGGAAGGACGCGGACATGGGCAGCCTCCTGTCACGGGACACCGGAAGAGATCGGACGGACGACGGTGACGGCGGGCGGGGGTCCGGCGTCCCCCGCCCGCCGTCGTTCAGTGGCCGCGCGGCGCGTGGGCCGCGGGCAGTTCCCTGATCCGGATGTTCCGGAAGGACACCTGGTCGTCGGGGCCGTGGTTCTGGATGCCGATGTGTCCGTCGGTCAGGCTCCGGGCCGGATCGGTGTTGGTGAAGTCGTTGATCCTGACGCCGTTGAGGAACACCCGCAGGTGTTCGCCCTCGACGCGGATCTCGTACGTGTTCCACTCCCCCGGCGGGTTCAGCGCGCGGTCGCGCCGGGCCAGGTCGGCGGACTGGAAGCCGTAGACCGAGCCGGTGGTCTTCTCGGGTACGTCGGTGGCGTCGATCTGGATCTCGTAGCCGTTGTCCACCGCCGACCAGGGGTCGTCCGAGGGCGGGAAGCCCACGAACACACCGGAGTTGTCGTCGCCGGCCATCCTCCAGTCCAGCTTCAGCGAGTACGAGGAGAAGCCGGAGGCCGCGTACCAGAGCAGGCCCATGCCGCCGGTCGACGACAGGGTGCCGTCGTCGTCCAGGAGGAAGGTGCCGGGGCCCGCCTGTTTCCAGCCGTCGAGGGAGGCGGCGGCACCGTCGAAGAGCGGACGGTAGCCGTTCTCCGGGCGGCAGTCGGCCTGGGCGGCGCCGGTGGCGTACCGTATCCCGCCGAGCAGGTGGGCGCGGAAGGCCGGGTCGGCGTACGACTCCTCGGTGTGGCCGCCGCCGGTGTAGAAGGAGCGGCCGCCCTGGTAACTCTGGCACCAGGCGATCGGGTGGTCGCCGTTCATGGTGGCGCCGGTGTACGACGACTCGTCCAGGGAGGCGAGGACGTGGACCTTCTCGCGCGGGTCGGAGCGGTAGTCGTACCACTCGTCGGTGCGGTTCCAGGTCCCGGGCAGGTGCGAGGTCGCCGGGTGGGCGCGGTCCTCGACGTTCACCCGGGCCGGCTGGATCGCCGGGTGGGACTTGAACCAGGCGCCGACGAGCCCGCCGTAGAACGTCCAGTCGTACTCGGTGTCGGCGGCGGCGTGGATGCCGACGTAGCCGCCGCCGTGGTGGATGTACTGCTCGAACGCCTTCTGCTGCCGTGCGTCGAGCACCTCACCGGTCGTCGACAGGAACACGACGGCCCGGTAGCGGCGCAGGTTGGCGGGGGTGAAGGCCCGTGCGTCCTCGGTGGCGTCGACGGCGAAGCCGCTTCGCCCGCCCAGTTCCCTGACGGCGGCGATCCCCGCGGGGATCGAGTCGTGCCGGAAGCCGGCGGTCTTCGAGAAGACCAGGATGCGTGCGCCGTCGTCGTGGGCGTGCGCGGAGGCCGGGGCGCAAAGAGAGCCGAGCAGCAGGGCCGTGCCCGTGACGGCCGTGGTGAGCCGGCCGGTGGAGCGCTTCATGTGTCCTCCCCTCAGCCGGTGGTGAAGACGAAGTCGTCCACGTCGAAGAGGGCTCCGGTGCCGCCCTTGAAGACGAGGTAGAGCGTGGTGGTGCCCCTGGGGGCGCGGGACAGGGCGGCGCTGACGTCCTGGAAGGTCTCCCAGCCGCCGGTCACCGGCACGGTGGCCTTGCCGAGAAGGGTGCCCTTCGGGGAGCCGGCCCTGACCTCCAGGGTGCCGCCGGCGCCGCCGGAGGAGATCCGTGCGGTGATCTTCTGGGCGTTGCTCAGGACGTAGGGCGTGAAGGAGATCCAGTCGCCGTTGTCGATGTCGCCGACCGTCTTGCCGCCGTGGGCGCTCGTCTTGGCGACGACGGAGACGCCGGAGGAGTCGCTGAAGTGCTCGGCCTGCCGGTGGCGGGGCTGGGTGACGTTGCGGTCGTGGGTGGTCAGCGGGGCCTGGCCGCCGCCTCCGTTGTCGGTGTACTGGGCGTCGAACACGCCGAAGATGTTGGCGTTCTCGTCGTGGCCGCCGTCGGCGCTGGTCTGGATGGTGCCGGAGCAGCCCTGCGCGGAGGTCAGCGGGTGGCCGTGGGTGTCGTGGCCGAGGACGAAGGTGACGGTGACCTTGGAGCAGTCGACGGCCTTGCCGTCCTCGGGGTCGGTGACCTTCACCTTGAAGGGGACGGCGTCACCGAAGCTGAACAGCTGGCCGTCCTCGGGGAGTTGCAGTGTCACCTCGGGCGCGGTGTTGCCGACGACGACCTGCACGCTCGCGCTGCCGGTGCGCCCGGAGGTGTCCTTGGCGGTCAGGGTGGCGGTGTAGGTGCCGTTCTTCTTGTACTTGTGCGTGGGGTTCGCCGTCGTGGCGGTGGCGCCGTCGCCGAAGTCCCAGCTGTAGGTGAGCGCGTCGCCGTCCTGGTCACTGCTGCCCGCGGAGGAGAAGCCGACCTTCATCGGTGCCTGGCCGGAGGTGCGGTCGGCGGCTGCCTGGGCGACCGGGGAGTGGCCGTCGGTGGCGTTCTCGATGCGGTACAGGCCGGAGTTGTCGTCCCCGCCGAACCAGGAGGTGCCGTAGTCGAGGACGTACAGCGCGCCGTCGGGGCCGAAGGCCATGTCCATCACCTGGGTGCCGGTCCAGGGGACGGGGTTGATGGACTGCACGGTGCCGTTGTCGTCGCTGGCGATCCGCTTGATCCAGCGTCGCCCGAACTCACCGGCGAAGAAGTTCCCGTCGTAGGCCTCGGGGAACTTGACGGGCGAGTCGAGGGCGGGGTCGTAGTGGTAGACCGGGCCGCCCATCGGGGATTCGGAGCCGTCGCCGAACTCGGGTACGGACGGGCCGTCGTACGGGATCCAGGCGGGCTGGGCCGGGGGCAGGTCGGTCAGGCCGGTGTTGTGCGGGGAGGTGTTCTTCGGTGCGGCGCAGTCGAAGCTCGCGCCGGACGCCTTGGTCGCGAAGTCGTAATCGACGTAGGCGTCGTTGGCGCCGGTGCAGTACGGCCAGCCGAAGTTGCCGGGGCCGGTGACGCGGGCGAACTCGACCTGGCCGGCCGGGCCGCGCTTGGGGTCGGCCGCACCCGCGTCGGGGCCGTAGTCGCCGACGTAGAGGATGCCGGTCTTCTTGTCGACGCTGAAGCGGAACGGGTTGCGGAAGCCCATCGCGTAGATCTCCGGCCGGGTCTTGGGCGTGCCCGGCGCGAAGAGGTTGCCGTCCGGGACGGCGTAGGAGCCGTCCGCGTTGACCTTGATGCGCAGGATCTTGCCGCGCAGGTCGTTGGTGTTGCCGGCCGAGCGCTGGGCGTCGAAGGCGGGGTTGCGGTCCGGCCGTTCGTCCAGCGGCGAGAAGCCGTCCGACTGGAACGGGTTGGAGTCGTCGCCGGTGGACAGGTACAGGTTGCCCGCCGCGTCGAAGTCGATGTCTCCGCCGACGTGGCAGCAGATGCCGCGCGAGGTCTGGACGTCGAGGATCTTCTTCTCGCTGGCCGCGTCCAGGGTGCCGTCCGTCTTCAGGACGAAGCGGGAGAGCCGGTTGACGCCGTCGAAGGGTGCGAAGTCGGCGGCGGTGCCGGTCTCGGGGGCGTCGCCCGCGGGGGTGCTGAGCGGCGGCGCGTAGTAGAGGTACACGAACCGGTTGGCGGTGAAGTCCGGGTCGACGCCGACGCCTTGCAGTCCTTCCTCGTCGTGGGAGTACACGTCGAGCCTGCCGGCGACGCGGGTGTTGCCCGCGGCGTCGGTGAGGCGGAGGGTGCCGTCGCGGGAGGTGTGCAGGACGGAGCGGTCGGGCAGGACGGCGAGCGACATGGGCTCGCCGACCTCGGCCGCGCCCTTGGCGAGGGCGACCTGCTGGAAGTCCTCGGCGGGTGCCTGCGCGGTGTTCTGGCCGGTCTTCTCGCCGGCGACGGCTGCGCCGGCCTGGGGTGCGGCGAGGGTCAGGGACGCGCCCGCGAGCAGGGCGCCGCTGAGCAGGGCGACCGCCTTGCGGAAGGACGGGCGCCGGCGTGCGGCGGTCGCGGGTCGGTCGGGGCCGGTGGTGCGGGTGGTGCGGTCGTTCCCGTGCACGGATGCCTCCATCGATGGGGCCGGTCGTACGGGTGGGTGCGTGCGCCGGGATGCGCCGTCATCCCGGAGGAGGGAAGAGGTCAGTTGCCGAACGCCGCGTCGAAGGAGGCGGACGGCGGCTCGAAGTCGTAGGCCTTGAGGCGGGTCAGGGCCTCGGGGGCGCCCTGGAGCCGGTCCATGCCGGCGTCCTCCCACTCGACGGAGACGGGTCCCGCGTACCCGATGGAGCGCAGCATCCGGAACACGTCCTCCCAGGGGACGGCGCCGTGCCCGGCCGACACGAAGTCCCAGCCGCGGCGCGGGTCGCCCCACGGCAGGTGGGAGCCGAGCCGGCCGTTGCGCCCGTCGAGCCGGGTGCGGGCCTCCTTGCAGTCGACGTGGTAGATCCGGTCGCGGAAGTCCCACAGGAAGCCGACCGGGTCGAGGTCCTGCCACACGAAGTGGGAGGGGTCGAAGTTCAGGCCGAAGGCGGGCCGGTGGCCGACGGCGTCCAGGGCGCGGTGGGTGGTCCAGTAGTCGTAGGCGATCTCGCTGGGGTGGACCTCGTGGGCGAACCGCACGCCCTCGGCGTCGAAGACGTCCAGGATCGGGTTCCAGCGGGCGGCGAAGTCCTCGTAGCCGCGTTCGATCATCGACTCGGGGGCGGGCGGGAACATGGCGACCAGGTGCCAGATCGCGGAGCCCGTGAACCCGATGACGGTGTCGACGCCGAAGGCGGCGGCGGCCCGCGCGGTGTCCTTCATGCGCGTGGCGGCCCGCTGCCGTACGCCCTCCGGTTCCCCGTCGCCCCACACCGCGTCGGGCAGGATCGCCCGGTGGCGTTCGTCGATGATGGCGTCGCACACGGCCTGGCCGACCAGGTGGTTGGAGACGGCCCAGCACTTCAGGCCGTACTTGTCGAGCAGGTCGTGCCGGGAGGCGAGGTAGGCGGGCTCGGTGAGGGCCTTGTCGACCTCGAAGTGGTCGCCCCAGCAGGCGAGTTCGAGGCCGTCGTAGCCGAAGTCGCGGGCGAGGCGGCAGACCTCCTCCAGGGGCAGGTCGGCCCACTGGCCGGTGAAGAGCGTGAACGGGCGCGGCATGTCGCTGGCCTCCTCAGACGGCTACGGGGGTGTAGACGGAGTTCTTGGCGGCGCTCTCCTCCACGGCGGCGAGCACCCGCTGCACCTGGAGCCCGTCGGCGAAGGACGGCTCGGCGCCGGTGCCCTCGGCGACGGCGTGGACGAGGTCGCGGGCCTGGTGGACGAAGGTGTGCTCGTAGCCGAGGCCGTGGCCCGGCGGCCACCAGGCCTCCAGGTAGGGGTGACCGGGCTCGGTGACCAGGATGCGGCGGAATCCGGCGTGCTCACCGGGTTCGGTGCCGTCGTGGAACCACAGTTCGTTGAGCCGTTCCAGGTCGAAGGCGAGCGAGCCGCGTTCGCCGTTGAGTTCGATGCGCAGGGCGTTCTTGCGGCCGGTGGCGTAGCGGGTGGCCTCGAAGGAGGCGAGGGCCCCGGAGCCGAACCGGCCGGTGAACAGGGCGGCGTCGTCGACGGTGACCTGCCCTGTGGCGGGGGCGGTGGCGGGTGCGGTGCCGGCGGCGACGGGCAGCGGCCGTTCCCGTACGAAGGTCTCGGTGAGCGCGGACACGCCGGCCAGGGTCTCGCCCGCCAGGTACTGCCCGAGGTCGACGATGTGCGCGCCCAGGTCGCCGAGCGAGCCGGATCCGGCGAGTTCCCTGCGCAGCCGCCAGGTCAGCGGGAAGCCGGGGTCGACGAGCCAGTCCTGGAGGTAGGTGACCCGGACGTGGCGCAGGGTGCCGAGCCTGCCCTGGGCGACCATCCGCCGGGCCAGTGCGGCGGCCGGGACGCGCCGGTAGTTGAAGCCGACCATGGCCACCTGGCCGCGGGCGCGGGCGGCTTCGGCGGCCCGGGTCATCTCCTCGGCCTCGGCGACCGTGTTCGCGAGCGGTTTCTCGCACAGGACGTGCTTGCCCGCGGCCAGCGCGGCCAGCGCGATCTCGGCGTGGCTGTCGCCCGGGGTGCAGACGTCGACGAGGTCGATGTCGTCGCGGGCGATCAGGTCCCGCCAGTCGGTCTCGGCGCGGGCCCAGCCGTACCGGTCGGCGGCGGCGCGCACGGCGACCGGGTCCCGGCCGCAGATCGCGGCGAGCACCGGGTGCCTGGGCAGGTCGAAGACGCGGCCCACGGTGCGCCAGCCCTGGGAGTGGGCGGCGCCCATGAAGGCGTAGCCGACCATGCCGACGCGCAGCGGCGGCTTCGCTCGTGCCGCGCCGTCTGACTGCTGCGGCTGTCCCATACGGAGGTCCTCCTCGTCGTCGTGCCACGGTGGGGGGTCGGTCGGTCCCGGCCCACCGGCGGTGCCGGAACCCGGTGAACGGCGGCCGGCTGTGCGCAGTGCGGCCGGCTCAGCGGAAGCCGGTGGGCATGTACTGGTCGACGTTGGTCTTGTCGACGACGGCCGAGTAGAGCGTGATCGACGACGGGATCTCGTACTCGGCGAGGCCGCCGACGCCCTTGCCCTGGCCGAGGGCGCGGGCGAGGTCGATCGCCGAGGCGGCCATGGTCGGCGGGTAGAGGACGGTCGCCTTGAGGACCCCGTTGTCCTGCTTGATGGCCTGGAAGGCGGTGAGGGCGCCCGCGCCGCCGACCATCAGGAAGTCGTCGCGCCCGGCCTGCTCGATGGCGCGCAGCGCGCCCACGCCCTGGTCGTCGTCGTGGTTCCACAGGGCGTCGAACTTCGGCTGTGCCTGGAGCAGTTGGGCCATCTTGGCCTGGCCGGACTCGACGGTGAACTCGGCGGCCTGGCGGGCCACCTTCCTGATGTTGGGGTAGTTCTTGAGGGCGTCGTCGAAGCCCTGGCTGCGCTGCTTGGTCAGCTCCAGGTTGTCCAGGCCCGCGAGTTCGACGACTCGGGCGTCCGCCTTGTCCTTGAGTTTCTCGCCGATGTAATGGCCGGCGTTGAGCCCCATGCCGTAGTTGTCGCCGCCGATCCAGCAGCGGTACGCCTGCGGGGTGTTGAAGACGCGGTCGAGGTTGACCACGGGGATGCCGGCGCGCATGGCCTTCAGGCCGGCCTGGGTGAGCGCCTTGCCGTCGGCGGGCAGCACCACCAGCACGTCGACCTTCTTGTTGATCAGCGTCTCGATCTGGCCGATCTGGGCTGCGGTGTCGTTGGAGCCCTCGGTGCTCTCCAGGCTGACGTCGGAGTACTTCCTGGCGCGGCTCCTGGCCTGGTCGTTGATGGCGTTGAGCCAGCCGTGGTCGGCCTGCGGGCCGGCGAAGCCGATGGTGACGTGCTTGCCCGGCTTGTCGTCGGCGGCCGGCCGGTCGCTGCCCGCGGTCTTCTCGTCCTTGGTCTCGTTGCTGGTGCAGCCGGTGAGGAGGGAACCGGTGGACACGGCGGCGGCCCCGAAGAGCAGCCCTCTGCGGCTCGTGAGTGGCGACATGGCGGTGAACCCTTTCCTCAGGTCGTGCTCGCGGTACGGCGCTGGACCAGCACGGCGGCGACGATGATCGCTCCCTTGGCGATCTGCTGGACGTCGCTCTGCAGGTTGTTCAGGGCGAAGATGTCGGTGATCGTGGTGAAGATCAGCACGCCGAGCACCGAGCCGGTGATGGTGCCGCGTCCGCCGCTGAGCAGCGTGCCGCCGATGATCGCGGCCGCGATGGCGTCCAGCTCGTAGAGGTTGCCGTTGGTGTTCTGGCCCGAGCCGGACAGGATGATCAGCAGGAAGGCGGCGATGCCGCAGCACAGCCCGGACAGCAGGTAGAGGTAGAGCCGCTGGCGGCGGACGTCGATGCCGGCCAGCCGGGCCGCTTCCGGGTTGCCGCCGACGGCGATGGTGCGGCGGCCGAAGGTGGTCCGGTTGAGCACCAGCCAGCCGATGACCGTGACGGCCGCGAAGACCAGGACCAGCGGCGGGACGCCGAGCACGTAGGAGTCGCGTTCGCCGAGGTTGAGGATGCCGTCGACGGTGACGACCTGGGTGCGGCCGTCGGTGATCTGGAGGGCCAGGCCGCGCGCGGAGGCCAGCATGGCGAGGGTGGCGATGAAGGGGACCATGCCGCCGTAGGCGACGAGCACTCCGTTGACCAGGCCGCAGCCCAGGCCGACCAGGACGGCGGTGAGGAGGATGCCGCCGAAGCCGTACTCCTGGGTGGCGACCGTGGTCGCCCAGACCGAGGACAGGGCGACGATCGCGCCGACGGACAGGTCGATGCCGCCGGAGGTGATGACGAAGGTCATGCCGACGGTGACGACCCCGATGACGGAGGCCTGGGTGAGGACGAGCTGGAGGTTGCGGGTGTCGAGGAACTCGTCCGGTTTGGTGAGCCCGCCGATGAGGACGAGCACGGCCAGCACCCCGAGGAGGGAGAGGGTGCGGACGTCGGCGCGGGCCGGCAGGCCGCGCCAGGCGGGCGGAGGGCTCGCGGTCGCTTGCTTGTCGGTGCCGCCCCGGGGCGGGGACACGTGCTGCGTCATGACGCCGGGCTCCCTTCACTGGCCACGGGGTGTGCGTCCATCACGAGGTCGAGTACGCGGTGCTCGTCGAGGTCGCGGGCGGGCGCGGTGTGCACGACGCGTCCCTCGCGCAGCACCAGGACCCGGTCGGCCAGACCCAGCACCTCGGGGACCTCGCTGGAGACCAGCAGCACCGCCAGGCCTTCGTCGGCGAGCCGCCGTACGACCGCGTACAGTTCGGCGCGGGCGCCGACGTCGACGCCGCGGGTGGGTTCGTCCAGCAGCAGGACGCGGCAGCCGCGCAGCAGCCAGCGCGCCAGGACGGCCTTTTGCTGGTTCCCGCCGGAGAGGGTGCGCACGGGCACGGCCGGGTTGTCGGGCCGCAGTGACAGTTCGCGGGTGGCGGCGTGGGCGGCGCCGCGTTCGGCGCCGCGGTCGAGCCAGCCGCCGCGCGAGAAGCGGGCCAGCGAGGAGACCGACACGTTGCGGGTGACGGACTCCAGCATGAGCAGGGCCTGCGCCTTGCGCTCCTCGGGGGCGAGTCCGAGGCCCGCGCGGACCGCCGCGCGCACGCTGCCCGGCCGTACCGGGCGGCCGCCGACCAGGACCTGGCCGGCCGTGGGCCTGCGGGCGCCGTAGACCGTCTCCAGGATCTCCGAGCGTCCGGACCCCACGAGCCCGGCGAGGCCGACGATCTCCCCCGGCCTCACGGCCAGGTCGAGCGGCGCGAACTCACCGTCCCGGGCGAGCCCCCGCACCTCCAGGACCGGGTCGCCCTCGGGCGCGGTGTCCGGCCGTGGAGGGAAGACGTACTCGACGTCACGGCCGGTCATCAGCGCGACCACCTCGCCGGTCGGTGTGGTCCTCGCCGCGAGCCCGCCCGCGACCGCCCGGCCGTCCTTGAGGACGGTGACCCGGTCGCCGATGCGGCGGATCTCCTCCAGCCGGTGCGAGATGTAGACGACGGCGACGCCCTGCCCGGTGAGGGCGGCGACGACACGGAAGAGGTTGTCGACCTCCTCCGGGTCGAGCGCGGCGGACGGTTCGTCCATGACGATGAGCCGTACGTCGTGGGAGAGCGCCCGCGCCATGGACACGATCTGCTGCTGCGCGGCGGACAACTCCCCCACCGGGCGCGCCGGGTCGATCTCCGGGTGGCCGAGCCGTTCCAGCAGCCGGGCGGTCGCCGTGCGGGCCGCTCGTCCGCGCACGACGAAGCCGGCCGCCGTGGGCTCGTGGCCGAGGTGGACGTTCTCGGCGACGGACAGGTGCTCCACCAGGTCGAGTTCCTGGTAGATGGTGGCGATACCGAGGCGCATGGCGGCGATCGGCGAGCGCAGGACGACCGGCTCGCCGTGCCAGCGGATGGTTCCGGTGTCGGGCTGGTGGGCGCCGGCCAGCACCTTGATGAGGGTGGACTTGCCGGCTCCGTTCTGGCCGAGCAGGCAGTGCACTTCACCGGCCCTGACGTCGAGGTCGACGCCGTCGAGGGCCCGGACTCCGGGAAAGGACTTGGTGATGCCGGACATGCTGAGCAGGGGTGGTTCCGATGCCATGTGGGTTCCCCTCGGCGGGCGGGGCGCGGGCCGGTTGGAGGGCGGGAGTGGTGGAAGCGGGGGATCTGGGAGCAGTTGTGGAAGCGCTTGCTCGCTCGCGGTGCGGGGCTTGGCCGGGTGGGGCGGACGTGCCGTGGATGTGGGCGTGCGAGGCAGGGCGGTTGCGGGGTGAGCGCTTGCAGGGCAGAGCGGAGCAGGGCGGGGCAGGGTGAGGCAGGGTGAGGCAGGGCGCTGTGCTGGTGGTGCGTGTGCCGTGGGCACGGCCCGTGGTGCGGCCGGCCGCGCTGGTACGCCGGGGTGTTGCGCCGGGGTCGGTATGCCGGGGTGTTGCGCCGGGGTCGGTATGCCGGGGTGTTGCGCCGGTACGGCCGGGCCTACGCGGGTGAGAACAGGTGGTCGCTGATGAGGCGGGCCGCGCCGATGATTCCGGCGGTCGGCCCCAACTCCCCCAGGACGATGGGGAGGTTGCCGGTCGCCAGGGGCAGCGACTGGCGGTAGACCTGGGTACGGATCGCGGCGAGCAGGGTGTGGCCCAGGCCTGTGACCCCGCCGCCGATCACCACCAGACCGGGGTTGAAGAAGGAGACGAGCCCGGCGATGACCTGACCCGTGCGGGTGCCGCCCTCCCGGATCAGGTCGAGCGAGGTGGCGTCGCCCGCCGACGCTGCTGCGGCGACGTCGACGGCGGTGAGGGTGCCGCCCGCGGCCAGCCGCGCCGCGAGTTCGGCGGACCGGCCCTGAGCGGCCGCCTCCAGGGCGTCCCGCGCGAGGGCCGCGCCGCTGAAGTGGGCCTCCAGGCAGCCCCGGTTGCCGCAGGCGCAGGGGCGGCCGTCGGGCACGGCCTGGATGTGGCCGATGTCGCCGGCGCTGCCCGTCGTACCGCGGTGCACCTCGCCGCCGGCGACGATGCCGCAGCCGATACCGGTGCCGATCTTGACGCAGAGGAAGTCGCCCACGGAGCGTGCGACGCCCGCGTGCTGCTCCCCCATCGCCATGAGGTTCACGTCGTTGTCGACCATGACCGGGCAGCCGAGTTCCTGGCTGAGCGCCTCGCGCACCGGGAAACCGTCCCAGCCGGGCATGATCGGGGGCGCGACCGGGACGCCCTCGGGGAAGCGGACGGGGCCCGGGACACCGATCCCGGCACCGTCGTACCCCTCGGCGAGCCCGGAGGCCCGGAGCTTCGCCGCCATGGCGAGGACCTGTTCGAAGACCGCGACCGGGCCTTCGCGCACGTCCATCGGCTGGTTGAGGTGGCCCAGCACCTCCAGTTCGGCGTTGGTGACCGCGACGTCGACGGAGGTGGCGCCGATGTCGACGCCCAGGAAGCGCAGGGTGGGCGCCAGCCGGACGTTGTGGGAGCGCCGGCCGCCGCGTGAGGCGGCGAGGCCGTCGGCGACGACCAGTCCCGTCTCCAGGAGACGGTCCACCTCCACGGCCAGTTTCGACCGGGAGAGGTCGACCTGGTCGCCGAGTTGGGCGCGGGAGCTGGGGCCGGAGTCGCGCAGCAGCCTCAGCAGCCGGGCCTGGTGCGTGTTGGCGGGTCGAGCGGTCATGCGTCTCACGTGCCCCTCCCCGCCTCAATTCGGCCATTCGTTCCGGGCTTTCGAGGGGAACGTAGCAGTGACCGCCGAAGCTGGGAAGAAGCTGTGCACGAATTGCCGCCGACTTTCTCCTCTCACAGGACAAAGGGCGGCGGTACGGAGTCGGCGCGCGGCTGCCGCCGCCGGGGTGCGCGGGGGCTCAGGATCGCCCGCTCTCGGGGCGCGACCTGCGGAGTACGCGGTGTGCTCGCGCACCGGGCGGGCGGCACGCTGCCCGTCGTGGCCGGCGATCGCGTCGACGAGGCCACGGTGCTGGACCCGTCGAGAGGGAACTCGGCACCCGACCCGCCTTCCACACGGGCCGGTTGCCCCGCCGCACAGGGCAATCAGGGCACCCGGTCACTCAGGGGCAGCGCACGACCTGACCGGCGTAGGAGAGGTTGCCGCCGAAACCGAACAGGAGCACCGGGTCCCCCGGCCGCACCTCGCCCCGCTCGACCAGTTTCGACAGGGCGAGCGGGATGCTCGCGGCCGAGGTGTTGCCGGACTCCACGACGTCGCGGGCGACCACGGCGTTGACCGCGCCGATCCGGCCGGCCAGGGGTTCGACGATGCGCAGGTTCGCCTGGTGCAGGACGACGGCGGCGAGGTCCTCGGGCGCGACACCGGCCCGCTCGCAGGTCTGCCGGGCCAGCGGCGGCAGCTGTGTGGTGGCCCACCGGTAGACGCTCTGCCCCTCCTGCGCGAACCGCGGGGGCGTGCCCTCGATCCGTACCGCGTGGCCCATCTCCGGCACCGAGCCCCACAGCACCGGGCCGATGCCGGCGCTCTCGCCGGGCGCGCAGGCCTCGACCACGGCCGCGCCCGCCCCGTCGCCGACCAGGACGCAGGTCGACCGGTCGCTCCAGTCGGTCACGTCGGTCATCTTGTCGGCGCCGACGACCAGGGCGCGGGTCGCGGCGCCGGCCCGCACGGTGTGGTCGGCGGTGGCCAGGGCGTGGGTGAAGCCGGCGCACACGACGTTGACGTCCATCGCGGCCGGCCGCGGGACGCCGAGGCGGGCCGCGACGCGTGCGGCGGTGTTGGGGGAACGGTCCACGGCCGTGGAGGTGGCGACCAGGACCAGGTCGATGTCGGCCGGTGCGAGACCGGCCGCCGCGAGCGCCTTGGCGGCGGCGTGCGCGGCGAGTTCGTCGACCGGCTCGTCGGGCGCGGCGACGTGCCGGGTGCGGATGCCCACACGGCTCCTGATCCACTCGTCGCTGGTGTCGACCAGGGCGGCCAGGTCCTCGTTGGTGAGCACCTTGGCGGGCTGGTAGTGGCCGACGGCGGCGATGCGCGAGCCGTTCATGGAGGGTCCCCCTCGTTGCCGTGGGTTGCGGAGGGACCAGTCTCATCAGTGACCCGCGGGTAGGAGGGCAGGCGATGCCACAGGAAACGCGGGCCGGGCTTGTCGGCTTCCGTCAGGCACGCGGGGGGCTGTCGGGGCCCGGGTGCCTGGCAGGAGTCGCGTGCAGGACAATGAGACCGTCGGGGCCACCGCGCCGGACGGCGGCCCGGGGGCGCGCGGCACCCTTCGCGACAAGGGCCGTTTCGGCCACAGCACGTACAGAACCGGGACTGATCAGGACATGGGACGAGTCACGGAACGACGCAAGGTGCTCCGCATCCGGGACGGGGCCCTCTCCTCGCGCCCGGACACGCTGGTGGCCGAGGAACCGCTGGAGATCCGGCTCAACGGCAGGCCGCTGGCCATCACCATGCGCACCCCGGGCGACGACTTCGCGCTGGCCGCCGGCTTCCTGGTCAGCGAGGGGGTGCTCGGCGCGGCGTCGGACCTGGTGAACATCGTGTACTGCGCGGGGGCGACGGCGGACGGCATCAACACGTACAACGTGGTGGACGTGAGGACCGCGCCGGACGTCGTCCTGCCCGACATCACTCTCGAACGCAACGTCTACACCACGTCCTCCTGCGGCCTGTGCGGCAAGGCCAGTCTCGACGCGGTCCGTACGACGGCCCGCTGGCCGATCGCCGACGAGCCCCCGGTGCGCGTCACGCCCGGCCTCCTCACCAGCCTGCCCGACCGGCTGCGCGCGGCCCAGCGGGTCTTCGACCGTACCGGCGGGCTGCACGCGGCGGCCCTGTTCACCGACGACGGTGAGCTGCTGGACATACGGGAGGACGTGGGCCGGCACAACGCGGTCGACAAGCTGGTCGGCCGCGCCCTGCAGAACGACGCCCTGCCCCTGTCCCGCACGATCCTGCTGGTGTCCGGCCGGGCCTCCTTCGAGCTGGCCCAGAAGGCCGTGATGGCGGGCATCCCGATGCTGGCGGCGGTCTCGGCACCGTCCTCACTGGCCGTCGACCTGGCCGCGGAAACGGGCCTGACCCTGGTGGGGTTCCTGCGGGGCACCTCGATGAACGTCTACGCCGGCGAGGAGCGCATCGCCCTGCGGGCCCCGGCGGGGCAGGGCTGACCCGCGCACCGGCACTGCCGGCGGGCAGCCCCGCCGGCGCCGCCCCCCTCACTCACGCGTGCCCGACACCCGTACCAGCAGGTCCATGAAGACGTCGCGTTCCTGGGCGGACAGCGGCGCCAGCAGGGTCGCGTTGGCCGCGCGGGCCGCCTGTTCGCAGCGCGCCAGCAGGCGGGCGCCCTCGGCGGTGAGGGAGACCGCGTTCTTGCGCCGGTCGGTGGGGTCGGGCTCGCGCAGGACGTGACCGGCGGCCTGGAGGTCGTTGAGGACGCCGACCAGGTCCTTGGGGTCGAGCCCCACCCCGCGGCCGAGGTCGGCCTGGGCGACGGGAGCGAGGTCGCGGACGGCGGAGAGCACCACGTGGTGCCACATCTTCAGCCCCTCCGCCGCGAGCGCGTCGGCGACCAGGGCCCTTCCACGGGCGGCGGCCCGGCCGAGGAGCCAGCTGGGCAGGGAACGGATCTCGGCGAGGGGAGCTTCGGCTTCACGCATGGCGGCAGCCTAGCCACAAAACCGTTGGACTTCCCCATGAACGAGAGATACCGTTGGGGCTCCCAACGAACGCCTGTCCTGGAGGTGCGATGCGCCGCGTGCGGTACCGGTCGACCGGTGGCCCCCTGTTCGTCGAAGAGACACCCGTGCCCGAGCCGGGCCCCGGCGAACTCCTCGTGCGCTGTGCGGCCGTCGGGGTCACGCTCCCCGTCGTCCGCAAGGTCACGGAGGCGGCCGAGCCGATCCCGCTGGGCGGGGAGGTCGCCGGCGAGGTGACGGCCGTCGGCGCGGACGTCACCCGTTTCCGGCCCGGCGACCGGGTGACCGGGCTGTGCTTCGGGCACGGGTACGCCGACTTCGCGCCGCTGCACGAGGCCATGGCCTCCCCCGTCCCCGCCGGTGCCTCCTTCGTCGAGGCGGTCGCCCTGGTCCGCAGCGGCCTCGTCGCCCTCGGCGCCCTGGCGGCCGCCCGGCCGGAGCGGGGCGATTCGGTGCTCGTGACGGCGGCGGCCGGCGGCGTGGGGCACCTCGCGGTGCAGCTCGCCCGGGTGCGGGGCGCGGCCCGCGTCGTGGGCGCCGTCTCCGACCCGGCCAAGGCGGACTTCGTCCGCTCCCTCGGGGCCGACGAGGTGATCGTCTACGGCGACGACGACTGGGGCGACCCCGTCGACTGCGTCCTCGACGCGGTCGGCGGAGACCTCCTCGCCCCGGCGGTCGCCGCGCTCGCACCGGGCGGACGGCTGGTGGCGTACAGCTCGGGCGGCGGGACGATACGGGCGTACGACCTGCTCGTCGGTGCCCGGTCGGTGATCGGCTTCCAGATGGCGCGGATCGCCCGCGAGATGCCCGAGCGGTACGAGCGGTGGCGGCAGGAGCTGTGGCGGCTGTTCGAACAGGGGCTGGTACGGCCCGCTGTGCACGCCGAGTTCGCGCTGGAGGACGCGGCGAAGGCGCACGAGGCGATCGAGTCGCACGGCAACCTGGGCAAGGTGGTGCTGCGGCCCTGACCGGCCCCGCCACCCGGCCCGGACCCGCCCCGCCCGGATCTGCCCGGCCCGGCCCGGATCTGCCCGGCCCTGCGGCGGCGCCGGGCGGGGCCGCCGGGCCCTGCGTCACCGTGTACGGGAAGCCGTACCGACCCCGGTGGCTGCCGCGTGCGACTCCCGCGCCGACGCCCCCTCCGGTTCCGGCTCCCGCTCCTGAGGTCCCCGCCCCTCCGTCTCCCCCGCCTCCGGATCGCGCGACCTGCGCTTGGCGATCACCGCGCACACCATGAGCTGCATCTGGTGGAAGAGCATCAGAGGCAGCACGGCCAGCGAGGCGTGGGCGCCGAACAGGACGCTCGCCATCGGCAGCCCGGAGGCGAGGGACTTCTTCGACCCGGCGAACTGGATCGCGATGCGGTCCTGCCGACCGAAGCGCAGCGCCCTGGCCCCGTACCAGGTCAGCGCGAGCATCACGGCGAGCAGCACGGCCTCCACGAGGAGCAGGGCACCGAGCCGCAGCGGGCTGATCTGGTGCCAGATGCCCCGGACCATGCCCTCGCTGAACGCGGTGTAGACGACGAGCAGGATCGAGCCGCGGTCGACGAGCCCGAGCACCTTCTTGTGCCGGGCCACGAAGCCCCCGATCCAGCGGCGCAGCAGTTGTCCCGCGACGAACGGCACGAGCAGCTGCAGCACGATCGTGACCAGGGAGTGCGCCGAGAAGCCGCCGCCGCTGCCGAGCAGGGCCGCGGCGAGCAGCGGGGTGAGGATGATCCCGACCAGCGAGGAGAAGGAGCCCGCGCAGATCGCGGCGGGCACGTTGCCGCGGGCGATGGAGGTGAAGGCGATCGACGACTGGATGGTCGAGGGGACGAGGGTGAGGAAGAGCAGGCCCTGGTAGAGCGGCTGGTCCAGCAGCACCGGGACCAGGCCGCGGGCGGCGAGGCCGAGCAGCGGGAAGACCACGAAGGTGCAGGCCAGGACGGTGACGTGGAGCCGCCAGTGCTTGAGGCCGTCCAGCGCCTCCCGGGTGGACAGCCGAGCGCCGTAGAGGAAGAACAGGAAGGCGATCGCGGCGGTGGAGGCGCCGGAGGCCACGGGGGCGGCCGCGCCACGGGCCGGCAGGAGCGCGGCCAGGCCCACCGTGGCCAGCAGCAGCACGATGTACGGGTCGATCGGCATCCGACTCGGCGGGCGCAGGCGTTTCACGGTGCTCCACTTGCTCGTCACTCGGGCGTGGCGGGGCGGGGACCGTGCGGACCCCGGCAGGGAGCCCACGGGTCCCCGCTCCCTCGTCTCGGCTCCATCGTCCCGCCCGCGACGGCGATCGGGAAACCGGGATACCGCTCTGACTGTCATCACGTTCCGCGATGAGCGGGTTAACCTGGGTCCGTGTACGACCCCGCTCACCTGCGCACCTTCCTCGCCGTCTCGCAGACGCTCAGCTTCACCGGGGCGGCCCGGCGGCTCGGGCTGCGCCAGTCGACCGTCAGCCAGCACGTGCGCCGGCTGGAGGACGCGACCGGCCGGCTGCTGTTCACCCGCGACACCCACTCGGTCGAGCTGACCGAGGACGGTGAGGCGATGCTCGGCTTCGCCCGCCGGATCCTGGAGGTGCACGAGCAGGCGACAGCGTTCTTCACCGGCACGCGGGTGCGCGGCAGGCTCCGGTTCGGCGCGTCGGAGGACTTCGTGCTGACCCGGCTGCCGGAGATCCTGGAGGGCTTCCGCTACGACCATCCCGAGGTCGACCTGGAACTGACGGTGGAGCTGTCGGGCACCCTGCACGAGCAGCTGGCCGCCGGGAAACTGGACCTGGTGCTGGCCAAGCGGCGGCCCCAGGACCCGAGCGGAGAACCGGTCTGGCAGGACCGGCTGGTGTGGATCGGCGCGGAACGGCTGCGGCTGGACCCCGACCGGCCGGTGCCCCTGATCGTCTACCCGCCGCCGGGCATCACCCGGGCGCTCGCCTTCGAGGCCCTGGAACGGCAGGGCCGCCCGTGGCGTGTGGCGTGCACCAGCGGCAGCCTCAACGGGCTGATCGCCGCCGCCCGCGCGGGCCTCGGTGTGATGGCGCACTCGCTCGGGCTGATCCCGCCCGGCCTGGTCCGCGTTCCGGAGCGGGCCGGGCTGCCGGAGCTGGGCGGGGTGGACTTCGTCCTGGTCCACGGCCGGCACCGCCCCTCGGCCCAGCACGCGGCCGACGCGCTGGCCAAGGCGATCCTCACGGGCGGCGAACGGCTGCACCGCCGCTGACCCGGTGCCGGCGGGGGCGCCGGCCCGGACACCGCGTGGACGGCGATCGGCAGCGGCCGCGAAGGCGGGCAGGCGCGGAGGCGGGCGCGAACGCGGGCAGACGCGGAGGCGGGCAGACGCGGAGGCGGGCGCGAACGCGGGCAGACGCGAAAGCGGGCGCGAAAGCGGGCAGACGCGGAGGCGGGCGCGAACGCGGGCGCGCGGTCCGCGGCCGTGAGGGAGGCGGCCCGGCAAGGGTGACCGTCCGCGGGCCCGGCGGACCCCCGTCCCGGTCCCGGAGGTGGCCGTCCGCGGGGCCCGCGCGTGACCGTCCACGGGCTCCGCGGGCGGGGGTCCGCCGGGCCGCCGGCGCCGTCGGGGGTCGTACAGATTCGGTGGAGATACCGGCACCGAAACTTACTGAACCGTAAGAAACTCTGTCCGACCCTTACCCATGTGAGCGCATTTTCCGGCGCTGACCTCGGCGGACGTGAGCACCACTCGCTTTCGGCCCCCCTGCCGCCCCGCATTCCCGTGGGGTAGCTTTCACGGCGCTGTGCGGAGCGTCACCGGCGCCCCGGAGGCGAACCGGACCGAGCGGGACCGAGAGCGGGAGCGGGGTTTGCGCGAGTTCACCAGCCCTCCGTCGACGTCGGCACCGCCGGTGGGCGGCCTGGCCGACGTCGTCTTCCAGCATGCCCAGGACGACCCGCTGCGCGTCGCGCTGGGCCGCAAGGACGAGTCGGGCAGGTGGCGTGATGTGACCGCCGCCGAGTTCCGCGACGAGGTCCTCGCCCTCGCCAAGGGGCTGCTGGCCCAGGGCGTCCGCTTCGGCGACCGGGTCGCCATCATGTCCCGCACCCGCTACGAGTGGACCCTCTTCGACTTCGCGCTGTGGACCATCGGCGCCCAGGTGGTGCCGGTCTACCCGACCTCCTCGGCCGAGCAGTGCTCCTGGATGCTCTACGACGCCGAGGTGTCGGCGGCCGTCGTGGAGCACGAGGACCACGCGATGACGATCGCCACCGTCATCGACCGGCTGCCGCGCCTCGGCCGGCTGTGGCAGCTCGACTCGGGCGCCCTGCAGGAGCTGTACGACGCGGGCGCGCACATCGAGGACGAGGTGGTGCACCGGCACCGCGAGGCGGTGACGCCCGAGTCGGTCGCCACGGTCATCTACACCTCCGGCACCACCGGCCGTCCCAAGGGCTGCGTCCTCACCCACGGGAACTTCATGACCGAGGCGGACACGGTCATCGACCGCTGGGAGCCGGTGTTCCACTCCCGCAGGGGCGACGAGGCCGCGACGCTGCTGTTCCTGCCGCTCGCACACGTCTTCGGCCGCATGGTGGAGGTGGCGGCGATCCGCGGCCGGGTCCGCTTCGGCCACCAGCCGCAGCTGCACGCCGCCGCGCTGCTGCCGGACCTCCAGGCGTTCCGGCCGACGTTCATCCTCGCGGTGCCGTACATCTTCGAGAAGGTGTTCGGCGCGGCCCGGCGCAAGGCCGAACGGGAGGGCCGGGACGGTCCCTTCGAGAAGGCCGTGGACGTGGCCGTGAGGTACGCGGACGCCGTCGAGGCCAAGGCGTGGGGCCTGGGTCCCGGCCCGTCGGCCGCCCTGCGCATGCAGCACCAGCTGTTCGACAAGCTGGTGTACTCCAAGGTGCGGGCGGCCATGGGCGGCCGGATCCGCAACGCGATGTCCGGCGGCTCGGGCATGGACCGGCGGCTCGGCCTGTTCTTCGCGGGCGCGGGCGTGCAGGTCTACGAGGGCTACGGTCTGACCGAGTCCACGGCCGCCGCCACCGCCAACCCGCCCGAGCGCACCCGCTACGGCACGGTCGGGCAGCCGATCCCCGGGGTCACCGTGCACATCGCCGACGACGGCGAGGTGTGGCTGCGCGGCGGGAACGTCTTCCAGGGCTACCTCAACAACCCGAAGGCCACCGACGAGACGCTGCACGACGGCTGGCTGGCCACCGGTGACCTCGGCGCGCTCGACGAGGACGGCTACCTCACCATCACCGGCCGCAAGAAGGAGATCCTGGTGACCTCCGGCGGCAAGAGCGTGGCGCCGGGCGTGCTGGAGGAGCGGGTGCGCGACCATCCACTGGTCTCCCAGTGCATCGTCGTCGGCAACGACCGCCCCTACATCGCCGCCCTCATCACCCTCGACCACGAGGCCGTCGAGCACTGGCTGAAGATGCGGAACAAGCCGAAGCCGGCCCCGGCCCAGCTGGTGCGCGACCCCGACCTGGAGACCGAGGTGCGGCGCGCGGTGGTCGCCGCGAACACGCTGGTGTCCCAGGCGGAGTCGATCCGGACCTTCCGCATCCTCGCGCAGCCCTTCACCGAGGAGCACGGCCTGCTCACGCCGTCGCTGAAGCTGAAGCGCAGGGCCATCGAGAACGCGTACCCCGACGAGGTGGAGGCGCTGTACCGGGCGTGAGCCGACCGGCCGGCCGGATCGGGCGGACCGGCCGGATCGGGCGGTCAGGAATGCGTCACCGCTCGTGATCGTTGAGCATATGAGTACCACTTCGACGACAACCGAAGGATCAACAGCCCGTGAGCAGCCAGGTCCCCCCGATCATCCTCAACAACGGCGTCGAGATGCCCCAGCTGGGCTTCGGCGTCTGGCAGGTGCCGGACGACGAGGCCGAGCGCGCGGTCACCACCGCCCTGGAGGCCGGGTACCGCAGCATCGACACAGCGGCGATCTACGGCAATGAAGAGGGCACCGGCAAGGCCATCGCCGCCGCCGCTCTCCCCCGCGAGGACGTCTTCGTCACCACCAAGCTCTGGAACGCCGAACACGGTTACGACAGCACTCTGCGCGCGTTCGACGCGTCCCTGGCCAAGCTCGGCCTGGAGTACGTCGACCTGTACCTGATCCACTGGCCGCTGCCGGCCCGGGGCGCGTACGTGGACACGTACAAGGCGTTCGAGAAGCTCCTCGCCGACGGCCGGGTCCGGGCCATCGGCACCTCGAACTTCCTGCCGGAGCACCTGCGGCAGCTGATCTCCGAGACCTCGGTGGTCCCGGCGGTCAACCAGATCGAACTGCACCCGCACCTCCAGCAGCACGCCGCCCGCGAGTTCCACGCGGAGCAGGGCATCGCGACCGAGGCGTGGTCGCCGCTCGGCCAGGGCAAGGGCCTGCTGGAGGTCCCGGCGATCGTGGCGATCGCCCGGAAGCACGGCCGCACCCCCGCCCAGGTGGTGCTGCGCTGGCACGTGCAGCTCGGCAACATCGTCATCCCGAAGTCGGTCACGCCGTCCCGGATCAAGGAGAACATCGAGGTCTTCGACTTCAGCCTGGACGACGAGGACCTCGCGGCGATCAGCGCCCTGAACGAGGACCGGCGGCTGGGTCCGGACCCGGCGACGTTCGACGTCGTCTGAACCGGCGGGCCACCGGCCGAGGCCCTTCCGCGTCGTGTGCCCCGCACCCGCTGTCCGGCGGGTGCGGGGCCGGAGCGACTCAGCCGATGCGGACGGCCGTGTACACGGTGTGCGCCTTCAGCACGAAGACGTCCTTCCTGCGGTGCACGCTCGCCTCGTCCTCCGGGTCGAGGAGCCGGTCCAGCGTGGCCCGGTCCTCCGCGCCGAGGGCGTCCGCCGTCCCCTCCCGCAGCCGGCCGAGGGTGGCGGCGACGTAGGCGCGGGCCGGTTCGGAGACCGGCGCGGGCAGGTCCAGGAGGAAACTGCGGGTGCCGGTGTGCTTGAGCCCGGCCGAGGCGAGGAGCGCGGGCCAGTCCTCGGTCTCGGCGACGGAGTCCGTCAGGTCCTCGCGCATCCGGCTGAACCACTCGGCCTCGACCGCGTCCAGGCGGGCCTGCAGGCCGGGACGCCCGATGCCGATGTGCCGGGGCAGGTAACGGGCGGGCAGGCCGCCCTCCAGCAGGGCGAGGGTCCCGCCGGGCGCCAGCCGCTCGGCGCACGCCGCCAGGGCGGCCCGCTGGTCGCCCAGGTGGTGCAGGCTGTTGCTGGCCCACAGCAGGTCGGCGGGGTACTCCAGGTCGGACAGGACACCGGGGAGTTCGCCGGTGACCGTGGTGAAGCGGTCGGCGAAGCCGAGCCGGGCGGCGCGGGCGGCGGCCCGCTCCAGCAGCGGCGCGGAGCCGTCCACCGCCACGACCCGGGCGCCCGGGAAGGTCTCGGCGAACAGGCAGGAGACCACACCGGGACCACTGCCCGCGTCCACGACCAGGCCGGGTTCGGCCACCTCCCGCGCCAGCCAGGCCATCGCCCGCCGGTACAGCGGGGCGAAGAGTTCCGCCTGCGACTCCAGCAGCGGGGCCATCACGGCCCAGTCGAGGTCGGCGTGCCCGTGGTGCCCGTGGTGCCCTTGGTGCTCCTCGTGTCCGTCGGGCCCGCCCGGTCCCGGGTGCCCCTGGTGGCCGTCGGGGTGCGGACCGTCGTGGCCCCCGTGCTGCTGCGCCATGGTGATCAGCCTCTCGTCTCGGTGCGGCCAGGGTGCGCCGCCGCACCGGGCCGGGGCCAGTCCACTTGCCGATACGGCAAAAAATCGCGCGCGGAATTGCCTTCCCGGTCCCCGGCACGAAGCCGGGGACCGGCCCGGGAGAGCCGACCGTGGAGGACGGTCGGCGCCTTCACCGCGGACCGGGCCCCGGCGGATCACCTACGCGCCACAGGTCATGGCAGCGGCGGGTAGGCGTTCTGCATCAGCTGCTGGAACTGGGCGGAGAACCAGTGCCCGGCCAGCGGCGCGTCGGGCAGCGCACCCGTGGGATTGTTGCCGTTGCGCGCGTTGCCCCCGTACGTCGGGTCGCACATCCGGTCGAAGCCCTTGCCCTCGTCGTTGGAGATGGCGGAGCTGGACCCGTCCGACTCCCCCGGCGGCTTCACCCACACGTAGGCGTCGATCCCGGCGGCCGGGGCGGCGGTCGGCCGCTCGCCGAGGCCCGCGCCGCTCTGGTTGCACCAGTTCCCCACGTGGATGCGGCGGTCGGTGCGACCGCCGTTGACGTAGGCGTCCACCGAGGTCAGCGGGCCGGCCCCGGTCGGCCGGGCGGCGCCGCCCCAGCCGTTGCGGGAGGTGTCGATCAGCATGCCGATGCCGGAGTCGAACCCGGCCGCGACGAGCTTGTCCCGCAGCGCCTGCGCGTACGACTGCTCGTCCACGTACTGGTTCCAGTCCACCCACTTGGCCTGGCGCACCGTCTGCCCGTCGACGCTGTCGGTGACCTTGAAGTACGGCTCCTTGGTGGCGCTGTAGTTGGCCGTGTTGACGATGAACCCGGCCACGTCGTGCACGCTCGCGCCGTTGCTCGTCGCGACCTTCTGGAACTCCGTGACGGACGGGCCGAGGTTGGAGTCCCAGCCCAGCCAGCCGTGGTGGGCGGCGTCGATGTAGTTGTAGACGTTCGGGATGGCGCCGAGCTTGTCCAGGGCGTAGCCGACGCCCTTCTCGTAGTTGCCGTTGGACTTCATGGTCACGCAGGCGTCGGTGGTGGTGTTGGTGCCGCCGGCGTTGGTGACCAGGTTGGGCAGTGAGTCGGGCTCGATGACGGTCGCGATCCGCAGGCCCGCGTACTTCGGGTCGGACAGGACGGCGGCGATGGGGTCCATGTACTGGGACTTGTACCGGTCGATGTCGGTGGGACCCAGTTCGCCGTTGGAGGCGAGCGCCGCGCAGTCGCGTCCGGGCAGGTCGTAGATGACCAGCTGGACGACGAGTTCGCCGGAGCCCTTCTGCTTCAGTGCCTCGTCGAGGTGGTCGCGCAGGCCCATGCCGCCGTCGACGCCCTCGATGGTGGCGATGCGGTCGAGCCACACGGCGGTGGGCTGGTTGGCGATGCGGCTGCCGCCCGGTTCGGCGGCGGCCTTCGCGGACCACTCGGGGTTCACGTAGACCTTGGCGCCGTCGTACGGGTTGTCGGCGCGCCCGCTCGGGTCCGTGGTGCCGCCACCCGGGTCGGTGGTGCCGCCACCCGGGTCGGTGCTGCCGCCGCCGTCGACGTTGCAGGTCACGCCGTCGAGAGTGAAGGTGGCCGGGACGGCGTTGGTGCCGCTGTAGGTGCCCTGGAAGCCGAAGGCGGCGCTGGAGCCGGTGGCGAGGGTGCCGTTGTAGCTCTCGTTGGCGGCGGTGACGGCGGCACCGCTCTGGGTGATCTTCGCGTTCCAGCCGCTGGTGACCTTCTGGTCCCCGGCGTAGGACCACTTCAGGGACCAGGACGACTTGGCGGCGCCGTTGTTGGTGACGGTGACGGCGGCCGTGAAGCCGGTGCTCCACTGGTTCTGCACCTGGTAGTCGACGGTGCAGGGCGCGGCGGCGGCGCCGGCGCTTGCGGGTACGGCGGTGAGTGCCAGGCCCGTGCCCCCGGCGACCAGGGTCAGGGCGGCGAGCATCGCTGTTCTGCTGCGGCTCATGAGTGGGGAATTCCTCCTGTGGGAAGGGAAGAGACCTGCTGACGTGCCTGTGGTGCGTTGGTGTCCCTCTTGCATGTGGTGCATGTGGTGCCTGTTGCGCGGGAGGGGGTCAGGGGTTGAGGGCGCGCAGGTGGTCGCGCAGCCCGGTGCCGTACGCCGTGGGCGTACCGTCGCAGTCGGTGATCAGGGCCGGTCCTGAGGAGCAGTCCCAGGTGTTCCAGGTCCAGCCGAGGTAGGACAGGCCGTGGTCGTCGAACCACTTCAATGACGCGGTCGACGAACCCGTGGGAGCAGGTGTTCTCGCCGATCTCCCCCGCGACCAGCGGCACCTGGGCCGCGACGGGGGCGAGCGTGGAGTTCCAGCAGCTCTCACCGGCGCAGGTGTCGAAGTCGTAGACGTGGTAGGCGGCGACGAGATTGCCGGCCGGGTCGTCGGGCCGGTAGGTCAGCCACTGGCTCAGGTCGTCGGAGTAGGCGAGCCCGCCGGCCAGGATCACGTTCTTCGCCCCGGTGCCGCGTACGGCGTCCAGGCCGCGTTCCAGCCCCCGGTGACCCCGCTGCCGTCCGGGAGATCGAAGGTCAGCCGCCAACTGCTCAGCGGCGCCTGGTGGTTGGTGATGGTCACGGCGGCCTGGAAGCCGGTGTCCCACTGGTTGGTGACGGAGTACTCCACCGTGCACGCGGGGGCGGCTCCCTGCGCCGAGACCGCCGGTACGACCACGCTCATGACGAGCGCGACCGCCGAGGCGGCGGCTAAAAGTACTGAACGCGGGGGGTGACGCATGAGCGACTCCTTGCAGACCGGGCGTGTCGTGGCGGACGCGCCGACTGATGGAACCGCTCCCACTGGTGCGAGTGAAGGTAGCGCCAAGTGCCGGTGAAGAACAGGGGGCTTCCTGACTTTCGGCGGACTTTCCCTCGACCCCGCTCGTCAGAGGGGTTCCGAATGTTTTCGGTCCGTCAAGGACTTGACCGTTCCCTGACACATCCGCACTATGGGAGCGCTCCCACTGGTCATGGCTTGTCGCCCCGCCCCGCTTCTCCCCCGCTCCCTCCCCCCTTTTTCCGAGGGTGCCCGGCCCGCAAGGTCGTCCGAGCGCGCCCGGCCCGCACGGAGAGGAACCGGTTCATGCCTCCCTGACGAAGACGCACACGCCTGCTGAAGACGACGCAGGAGCGGACGCGCCGCGCCCTTGCTGCTCAGCCGGCGGCCGGCTTGCGGAACGCGCGCAGGCCGAAGACCGGATCGGGGCGCGGCCGGTCCTGGTCGGGCAGGGCTGCCAGCCGGGCGGCGAAGCCGTCGGCCAGCGGATCGCCGGGCGGCAGCGTGACGAACCAGCCGCGCCGCAGGTCGGCGACGGTACGGCGGGGGCTGCGGCCCTGGCCGCGCCCCCAGAAGCGCGCCTTTGCCGCCGGGACCAGGCCGAGCGCGACGGCGTACCCGGTGACCAGGCCCTCCGCGTCCCGGGCCGGGCTCGCCGGCCGGGAGGCGAGCACGGCGTCGATGTCGCTGCCCACGTTGTGCGCGGCGGCCTTGTCGACCGTGGTGACGTACACCCCGCCGGGCCGCAGTACGCGGGCGCACTCGGCGACGACGGCGCGCGCGTCGGTGTCGCTCGGTGCGAGGTGGAGCAGCCAGACGCTGGTGACCGCGTCGAAGAGGCCGTCGGCGAAGGGCAGGCGGCGGATGTCGGCGCGGACGACGGCGCCGGGCAGCCGCGCGGCGGCCCTGCGGGTCATGGCCGGGGCCAGGTCCACGCCGGTCACCCGCGCCGCGGGACGGGCGGCGGCGAGGCGGCGGGTCACGATGCCGGTGCCGCAGTCGGCGTCGAGCAGGTGACGGGTGCCCTCGGGCAGGAGGCCGAGGACCGCACCGGCCGCGGCGGCGGCCCGGGGCTCGCCGCCGCGCGCGGTGTCGTAGCGTTCGGCTTCCTCGTCGTAGTCCAGCACGCGGCCCCCCGGTCCCGTCCGGCGCGGTTCAGCTCGCGCCGTGGACCGGCGCCAGGTCCTGCACCCGCTGGGCGAGCCGGAAGTCCAGCTCGGTGACGGCGCCGCCCGCGCTGTGCGTGTTCACGCTGAGGGAGACGGTGTTGTAGCCGAGGGTCAGGTCGGAGTGGTGGTCCAGTTCCTCCTGCACCTGGGCGATGTGCACGACCATCGCGGTCGCCGCGAAGTGCGAGCCGAGCCGGTAGGAACGGGTGAGGCGGTCGCCGTCCAGGGACCAGCCGGGCAGTTCCGCCAGCCGGTCCTCGATCTCCTTCTGCGACAGCGGTTCTACGGGCATGGGCCGGCTCCCTTCCTGGGCGTCGCCGGACGGCGCGCCTGTGGTGGCGGTCTGCGGGCGAACCGGTCCGGCCGCCCCTTCAGCCTGCCCTGTTCAGCCTGCCACAGGAAGGTCGCCGGGTCCCGCGTCCGCGGGGCGGGCGGAGGTCAGGCGGGCACGGATCCGGCCGCCAGGTCGTCGGCGAGGGCGGCGATGCGGGCCCGTCCCTCCACGCGCTCCACCCAGGCGTGCGGCAGACCGTGGTCGCCGTACCGGGCGCCGAGGATGTTGCCGCAGATCGACCCGGTGGAGTCGCTGTCGCCCGAGTGGTTGACGGCCAGCAGCAGGGCGTTCTCGACACCGGAGGCGGCGAGGGCGGCGTAGACGCCGATGGCCAGGGCCTCCTCGGCGACCCAGCCGGCGCCGAGCCGTTCCACCTGCTCCGCGCTCGGGCTGCCCTCGGCGGCCAGGTCCAGGGCCCCGGTGAGGGCCGCTGTGGTCTCCTCGTGGCCGGCGTGGCGGCCGAGCAGGCGCAGCGAGCGCAGCACCGCGCCCTCGACGGAGTCCCCGGCCACGACGCAGGCGATGATCGCGGCGAAGGCGCCGGCCGCGTAGTAGCCGGTGGGGTGGCCGTGGGTCATCTGGGCGCAGCGGGCGGCGCTGTCGAAGGCCGACTCGGGGCCGGCGCCGGTGAGCCCGAAGGGCGCCGAGCGCATCACCGCGCCGCAGCCCTTGGAGTCGGAGTTGATGGGTCCGGGCGCACCGAGCACGGCGGCGGGGTCGGGCACGAGGTCGAGGGCGAGGCCGGACATGCAGGCGTTGCCGGGCGCACGGCGGGAGTACAGCCACGCCTCGGTGACCAGGCCGCCGCGCGGGCCGGCGTAGGAGCCGCCGGTGGGTCGGGCGAGTTCGCTCGCGTGCGGTCCGGTGCGGCTCTGGGTCTCCAGCCAGCGCTCGTAGGCCCAGCGCACCAGCCGGAAGCCGCCGCTGCCCAGGCGGGTGCCGTGGCCCTGCTGCTGGGCCTGGCGGATGCCCTCGGCGGTGAACAGGGTCATCTGGGTGTCGTCGCTGATCAGGCCGACCTCTCCGGCTTCCGCGGCGGCGGTGACCAGGCCGGTGAGGCCGCGCGGGCCGTGCGTGGCGCGGATCCGGTCCAGGGCGCTGAACTCGATCGGGTAGCCGAGGGCGTCCCCGACGGCCCCGCCCAGCAGGCAGCCGCGCACCCTGGCCCGGTACACGGCCGTCGCCTCCCCGGACGGCTTCCACAACTCGCTCATGCGCCCACTCCTCGCAGTGGTTCGACTACGGTCGTACGTATGACCATTCTCGCGACCGGTGACGTCCGGGTCCCCACCGCCCCCTCGGACCGCGGCGTGGGCCCGCTGCTGCGGGCCTGGCGGGAGCGGCGGCGGATCAGTCAGCTGGAACTGGCGCTGCGCGCCGACTCCTCGGCCCGGCACATCAGTTTCGTCGAGACGGGCCGGTCCCGGCCGAGCGAGGAGATGGTGCTGCGGCTGGCCGAGCACCTGGACGTGCCGGTGCGCGAGCGCAACGCGCTGCTGCTGGCGGCCGGTTACGCCCCGCACTATCCGGAGACGTCGCTGGACGACCCGGCGCTCGGCGCGTTGCGGGAGGGACTTGAGCGGCTGATCCAGGGCTACGAGCCGTATCCGGCGCTGGTGGTCGACGCGGTGTACGACGTGGTCGCGGCGAACCGCGGTGTGGCGATGCTGCTGGAGGGGGTCCCGGAGCGGCTGCTGACCGAGCCGCTCAACGCGATGCGGCTGACCCTGCACCCCGAGGGTCTCGCCCCGCGCATCCGGAACCTGCGCGAGTGGCGCGGGCATCTGCTGGCGCAGATGGAGCGGCAGATCGCGCTGCACCGTTGTGAGGCGCTGCGGGCACTGCACGAGGAGGTGGCCGCGTATCCGCTGCCGGAGCAGGTGGCGGGCGCGGTCGAGGAGGAGGCGGCCGGGGAGGTGCCGTACTTCGCGCTGCCGATGCGGATCGAGCACGAGGGCCGGGTGCTGTCGTTCGTGTCGTCGATCTCCACCTTCAACACGCCCATGGACGTCACGGTGGCGGAGCTGGCGATCGAGACGTTCCTGCCGGCCGACCCGGCGACCGTGAAATACCTACGCACGACGATGCCTTGACCGGGTGTGACACACTGCTGCGCGAATGTCGGCGCGCGTGGGGAGGCGTGGCGTGAGTGAGCGGCGGCCCGCGCCCACCGTGGGGCAGGTGGTGCTCGGCAGGAGGCTGCAGGAGCTGCGCGACGCGGCCGGTCTCTCCCGTGAGGAGGCCGCCCGGGTGCTGCGGGTGGCGGCCGCGACCGTACGGCGCATGGAGCTGGCCGAGGTCTCGCTGAAGATCCCGTACGTGCAGGTGCTGCTGGCGGCGTACGGGGTCGACGAGGAGGAGGCGGCCGCCTTCGTGCGGCTGGCCGAGGAGGCCAACGAGCCGGGCTGGTGGCAGCGGTACCACGACGTGCTGCCGGAGTGGTTCAGCCTGTATGTGAGTCTGGAGGGCGCGGCCCGGCTGATCCGTTCCTACGAGCCGCACTTCGTGCCCGGCCTGCTCCAGACGGAGGAGTACGCGCGGGCCGTGCTGCAGGCCGGGACGGTCGGGCAGACGGGTCCGGAAGCGATCGAGCGGCACGTGGCGCTGCGCATGGCCCGGCAGGAGCTGCTGGAGCGGCCGGACGCGCCGCACCTGTGGGTGATCATCGAGGAGACGGTGCTGCGGCGGCCGGTGAGCATCCGCGGCGAGGTGATGCGCGGCCAGCTGGACAAGCTGCTGGAGTACACCGAGCGGGACCGGGTGACGGTGCAGGTCGCGGAGTTCGCGGACGGCCCGCACCCGGGGACGTACGCGCCGTTCTCGCTGTTCCGCTTCGCCGAGCCGGAGCTGCCCGACCTGGTCTACACCGAGTACCTGACCGGCGCGCTGTACCTGGACTCGCGCAAGGAGGTCTCCGCGCACCTGGAGGTCCTCGACCACATGATCGCCCGCGCCGCTCCGGCCGAACGCACCCGGAAGCTGCTGCGGGAGTGCCGCGAGAGCTGCTGACACCGGCGGCCGGGGCACGGTCACCGCGTGACCGGGTCGCAGGCCTTGCCCGTCCGGAGTGACGGCCTAGGCGGCCGGGCCCTTGGTGTTCCCCTCGTCCCGGTCCTCGTCGACGATCTCGGCGTCCACCACGCCCTCGTCCTCCCTCGTCCCGGTGTGCTCCCCCGTGCCGGCACCGCTGTCCTGCGCCGGGCTCTGCTGCGCCTGGGCGTACAGGGCCTGGCCCATCTTCTGGCTGACCGAGGCGAGCTTGTCCACCGCGGTGCGCAGGGCGGTGGTCTCGGCGTCGTGCTCCAGGAGTCCCTTCACCTCGGCGGCGGCCGACTCCACCTCGCTCTTCGTCTCGGCAGGAACCCGGTCGCCGTTGTCGCGGAGGAACTTCTCGGTCTGGTAGACGAGTTGCTCGGCCTGGTTGCGGGTCTCGGCGACCTCGCGGCGGGAGCGGTCCTCCTCGGCGTACTGCTCGGCCTCACGCATCATGCGGTCGATGTCGTCCTTGGGCAGGGCGGAGCCGCCGGTGACGGTCATCTTCTGCTCGCGGCCGGTGGCCAGGTCCTTCGCGGACACGTGCATGATGCCGTTGGCGTCGATGTCGAAGGCGACCTCGATCTGGGGCACCCCGCGCGGGGCGGGCGGCAGCCCGGTGAGGTCGAAGACACCGAGCTTCTTGTTGTACGCGGCGATCTCGCGTTCGCCCTGGTAGACCTGGATGCCGACCGAGGGCTGGTTGTCGGCGGCGGTGGTGAAGATCTCCGAGCGCCGGGTCGGGATCGTGGTGTTGCGCTCGATCAGCCTGGTCATGATGCCGCCCTTGGTCTCGATGCCCAGGGACAGCGGGGTGACGTCGAGCAGCAGTACGTCCTTGACGTCGCCGCGGATCACACCGGCCTGGAGAGCGGCGCCCACGGCGACCACCTCGTCGGGGTTGACGCCCTTGTGCGGGTCCTTGCCGGTGAGTTCGCGGACCAGGTCGGTGACGGCGGGCATGCGGGTGGAGCCACCGACGAGGATCACGTGGTCGATGGCGGAGAGCTTGACGCCGGCGTCTTTCACGGCCTGGTGGAACGGCTCCTTGCAGCGGTCCAGCAGGTCGGCGGTGAGTTCCTGGAACTGGGCGCGGGTGAGCTTCTCCTCCAGGTGCAGCGGGCCCTCGGCGGAGGCGGTGATGTACGGCAGGTTGATCGAGGTCTCGGTGGAGGAGGACAGCTCGATCTTCGCCTTCTCGGCGGCCTCGCGCAGCCGCTGCACCGCCATCTTGTCGTTGCTCAGATCGACGCCGTACTGCCCCTTGAACCGTTTGACCAGGTGCTCGACGACGCGCTGGTCCCAGTCGTCGCCGCCGAGGTGGGTGTCGCCGTTGGTGGCCTTGACCTCGATGACGCCCTCGCCGATCTCCAGCAGGGACACGTCGAAGGTGCCGCCGCCGAGGTCGAAGACGAGCACGGTCTGCTCCTCGCCCCGGTCCAGGCCGTAGGCGAGGGCGGCGGCCGTGGGCTCGTTGATGATCCTGAGGACCTTCAGGCCCGCGACGTCCCCGGCCTCCTTGGTCGCCTGGCGCTGAGCGTCGTCGAAGTAGGCGGGCACGGTGATCACCGCGTCCGTGACGTCCTCCCCGAGGTAGGCCTCCGCGTCCCGCTTCAGCTTCTGCAGCACCCGGGCGGACAGTTCCTGCGCCCGGTAGCGGGTGCCGTCGACGGAGCCCTGCTCGGGGAAGCGCCACCGGGTGTCGCCCATGTGGCGTTTGACGGAGCGGGCGGTGCGGTCCACGTTCGTGACCGCCTGCCGTTTGGCGACCTCGCCGACGAGCACCTCACCGCTCTTGGCGAACGCCACGACCGACGGCGTGGTCCGCGCGCCCTCCGCGTTGGCGACGACGGTGGGCTCGCCGCCCTCCAGGACGGCCACCACCGAGTTCGTCGTCCCGAGATCGATCCCGACCGCACGTGCCATCGCCGTCTCCTTTCCGCCTCTGCCACTCCGGGTACCCAGGCGGGCGAGGAAACACGGCGGCGCCGCGCCCCTCGCCGCGAGAACGTGCGAAGGGGGCGCGGCGCCGGGGGGCGCTGCTGCCGGGTCAGGCGAGCTTGGCGTCCAGGGTGATCGTCGTGCCGGTCAGGGCCTGGCTGACCGGGCAGTTCTTCTTGGCATCCTCGGCGGCGGCGACGAACGCGTCGTTGTCGATGCCGGGGACGGTGCCCTCGACGGTCAGGTGGATGCCGGTGATCCCCTCGCCCGGCTGGAAGGTCACGTCGGCCTTGGTCCGGATGCTGGTGGGCGGGGTACCGGCACCGGCCAGGCCGTGCGACAGCGCCATGGAGAAGCAGCTGGAGTGGGCGGCGGCGATCAGTTCCTCGGGGCTGGTCTTCCCGTTGGGCTGCTCGGCGCGCGACGGCCACGACACCGGGTACTCGCCGATGCCGGAGGAGTCGAGGGTGACGACGCCGCTGCCGTCGAGCAGATTGCCTTCCCAGGAGGTGTGAGCGGTACGCGTGGTTGCCACGGTGTGTTTCCTGCCTTTCGCCTTGGCACCCGTATCCGGGTTCCGTCGCCCCCATCCGATCACATCCGCGCCGCGCGTACCCGAGGAACGGTGCGTGCCGCGGGGCGTTCTCGGTCAGCCCTCGTCCCGCGGCCGAGCGGTCGGGCGGCCGCGCGGCCGGGCGGCCGGGCAGGCGGGCGGCCGGGCGGTCGCGCGGCCGGGCAGGCGGGCGGCCGGGCAGGCGGGCGGCCGGGCGGTCGCGCGGCCGGGCAGGCGGGCGGCCGGGCAGGTGGAAGCCGGTCGGGCCGGCGGACGGTCGGGCAGGCGGGAGGCGGGCAGGCGGACGGGTGCCGGTCAGGCGGCCCGCTCCTCCGGCTCCGCCTCGCGCGGCACCTGCGGGCCGTCGGCGGCCTCGCCCAGCCAGCGGCGCAGCACCCGGTGGATCCGCTCGGCGCCCACGAGGTCCGCGCCGTCGTCGGCGGGCGGTGAGCAGGTCAGCGGCGACAGCAGGAAGGGGCGGCCCTGTGCCCCGCCGAGGCCGCCGTGGGAGCCGATCTGCTCCTCGAAGGCGAGGACCTCGCCGTCGGCCGGGTCGTAGGCGGAGTTGACCATGATGTCCGCGGTGTGCGGGAAGGAGTGGGTGCGGCGGACGGCGTCGGCGGCGCCGGGCCCGAAGGCGGCCAGCGGTCCGGGCTCCGTGTCGAGGTCGGCCAGGGGTATCTGCGCACCGCGCGCCCCGAGCACCACGCCGCCGTGCTCCTCGCTGCGCACGAGCAGGAAGCCGACGCCGGGGTGGTTGGCGAGGGTGGGCAGCAGCGCGGGGTGGCGCGCGTCGATCTCCTCGCGGCTCATGCGGTGCGGCACGTCCGGGAAGGAGACCAGGCCGAGGTTGCCGGAGGCGAGGACGACGGGCTCGGAGCGGCGGCCCGCACCGCTGTGCCGCTCGCCCGGTTCCTCGACGGGACGGCGCAGCGCGGCCCGTACGGCGGCCCGTGCCTCGGCCCCGCTCCTGGTCCGCTCGGCCTTGCGCGGCACGTGCAGCCCGCAGCCGGCCCGGACCAGGTCGCCGAGGGTGAGGCCGTAGCGGGCGTGGAAGGTCTCGCCGGGGCTCTGGCCGTGGTCGGACAGGACGACGATCCGGTACGGGCGCGGGGCGTGCTCGGCGACCTTCTCGATCAGCGCGAGCGCGCGGTCGAGTCGTCGCAGGACCTTCGCCGCGTCCCGGCTGCGCGGCCCGGAGTGGTGGGCGACCTCGTCGTAGGCGACCAGGTCGGCGTAGACGGCGGTGCGCCCGGCGAGCAGGTCGCCCATCACGGCGGCCACGACGACGTCCCGCTCGACGACGGTCGCGAAGGCACGCACGAGCGGGTAGAGGCCGCCGCGGGAGACCCGCGGGCGCTGCCCCCGGATCCGGGCGCGCACGGACTCGCCGATCTCCCGGACGACCTCGGCGCCGAAGGACAGGGCGGTGCGCACCGCGTTGGCGGGGTCGCAGAAGTAGGCGAAGTAACCCGCGCGGGAACGGTTGTCCCGGCCGCGGCGCGCGGAGACGGACAGGACGAGGGCGAGTTCGTCGGCGCCGCCGCTGAACAGGTTGCCGCGGCTGGCGCCGTCCGCGGTGAGCAGTCCGCCGTCGCGGGTGCGCTCGACGGCCCGCCGCTGGAGCTCCACGGCGCCGGCGGGGCGGTTGCACACCATCACCTCGCCGGTCTCCTTCTCGTACCAGCGGAAGGCGGGGACGTCGTGGTTGCTGCCGTGCAGGATCCCGAGCTGGCTCGCGCCGGTCTGGCTGGACCAGTCGGTGCGCCAGGGGGTGAGCCGGTGGGTGGCGGCGGCGCTCACGCCCGTGTTCTCGCCCGGGGCGACGACGGGGCCCGCGGCGGCCACAGGAGCGGTCACCAGGGGCTGGGCGCCGGTGGCCGCGAAGGTCGGGGCGCCGGTGCCGAGCCAGCGGGCGACGGTCGGCATCAGGCCCTCGGCCACGGCGTCCCGCAGCACGTCGTGGCCGACGCCGTCGAGCTGGACGACGACCGTGCCGGGCGTCACCGAGCAGGGCGGCTGCCGTCTGCGGCGGCGGTCGGCGAGCCGGTGCAGCCGCCGCCGGTAGGCCTCGTCGTCGCGGACGGCGAGGGCGCCGCCGGTCGCGGAGGCGACCGCGGACATCACCGCCGCCACGATCACCGCGGTCTCGGGGGCCGCCTGCGGGTGCCCGGAGGGGTTGACGCGCAGGGCGAGCAGGAGGAGCGAGCCGTTGAGGAAGAACACCAGCAGCCCGAGGACGAGCGCCGGCACGAGGAGCAGCAGCCGGACCAGGAGCGGCCAGACGACGGCCGACAGGACACCGAAGGCACCGGCGCCGAGGGCCGCGGTCACGGCGACGGTGGTGGCGCTGTCACCGTCGGCGGACTGGAGCCGGAAGTCCGGCAGGATCCCGGCGAGCACCAGCATCGTGGCCGTGGAGACGGCCCACACCGTGACACTGCGCCCCGCCTGACTGGCGGCCCGCCGCCACCACCCGCCTCGCACGCCCGCACACCTCACGTCCCGGCCCGGTCGTCCGCACGGGCCCGCCCCAGCTTGTCACACGCCCGGCCCGGCCCGGCGGGCCTGTGGACAGCCGTGGAGCAGGGGGTGGGAGGGGGGCGGGGGGCTTACCTGCCGTCGTAGCCCGCGGTGGGCATGGAGAGGCGGCGGTGCACGCAGGCCTTCATCTGGGCGTCGTAGGACGGCTCGGCGCGGCCCACCGTCTCCACGCGCACGCCGCGTCGCGCGCACTCCGCGGTGAACTCCTCCACCGAGGACAGCGCCCGCTCCAGCACCCGGCGGCTGGGGGCGACGAACAGGTCGACGCCCGGCCGGACCCCGTCCCACAGGGCGCTGTGGTCGATGCGCAAGCCCCGTACGAGGAGCTCGCGCGCGATCACGTAGCCGTGCTCGGCCGCCCAGCGGGCGCACATCGCGTGCTGGCCGCGGGAGTCCACGAGGAAGGGGTCCTCGTTCAGCTCCTCCAGGGGCGTCAGGCTGGCGATCGCCGTCACGCGGACCGGCGTCGCGCCGGCCTGGCCGCGGGCGTCCCGCACATGTCCCATGGAGTCTCCCTCACCTCCGGGTTCTGGCCGCCGACACTACCCCTGCACGTAGGCTCAGGGGGAGTCGCGCGAAGGAGGCAAAGAAGTGCCGGTGGAGATCACCTGGTGGGGTCACGCGACGTGCACGGTCGAGGATTCGGGCGTGCGTGTGCTGACCGATCCGCTGTTCGCCCGCCGCCTCGCGCATCTGCGGCGCCGGCGCGGGGCGCTGCCGCCGCCGGACGCCTGGCACGCGGACGTGGCGCTCGTCTCCCACCTGCACGCGGACCATCTGCACGTCCCCTCGCTGGCGCGGCTCGCCCCGGGCACCCGGCTGCTGGTGCCGCGCGGCGCGCCACGGGCGGTGCCGGGGCTGCGCCGGCTCGCCGGGCTGCGGGTGACGGAGGTGACCCCCGGGGACCGGGTGGAGGTCGGCGGGCTCGTCGTCCGGGTGGTGCCCGCGCGCCACGACGGGCGGCGGCTGCCGGTCGGGCCGCACCGCTCACCGGCGCTCGGTTACGTCGTCGAGGGCGCCGCCCGGACGTACTTCGCCGGGGACACCGGCCTGTTCGAGACGATGGCCGAAGAGGTCGGGCCGGTGGACGTCGCGCTGCTGCCGGTGGGCGGCTGGGGGCCGTACCTCGGTGAGGGGCACCTGGACGCCGGGCGGGCGGCGCAGGCGCTGGCCCGGCTCGCGCCGCGCAGCGCCGTACCGGTGCACTACGGCACGTACTGGCCGATCGGGATGGACGCCGTGCGCCCCCATGAGTTCCATGCGCCGGGTGAGGAGTTCGTGCGCCATGCGGCGCTGCGTGCGCCGGGTGTGGCGGTGCACCGGCTCGGGCACGGGGAGAGTGCGCGGCTGGAGGTCGCCCGGTGATACGGCTCGCCGCCGCCGTGACGACGGTGGTGCCGCCGGAGTCCACGCAGCAGGCGCTCGGTTACCCGTCGCTGTTCCTGCTGGTGCTGATCGGCGCGCTGGTGCCGGTGGTGCCGACCGGGGCGCTGGTCAGTTCGGCTGCGGTGGTCGCCGTGCACCAGACGGCGCCGTTCTCGCTGGCGCTGGTGTTCGTGACGGCGTCGCTGGCCGCGTTCCTCGGGGACGCGACGCTGTACTGGCTGGGGCGGCGGGGGCTCGGCTCGAAGAACGGCTCGCGCTGGCTGGAGGCGATCCGCTCCCGCGCGCCGGAGGACCGGCTCGCGCAGGCACAGGAGAAGCTCGGCGAGCACGGCGTCGCGGTGCTGGTGCTGTCGCGGCTCGTCCCGGCCGGGCGGATACCGGTGATGCTGGCCTGTCTGCTGGCGAAGTGGCCGCTGCGCCGTTTCTCCCGCGGCAACCTGCCCGCCTGCCTGGCCTGGGCGGTGACGTACCAGGTGATCGGCATCCTCGGCGGTTCCCTGTTCCCAAAGCCGTGGGAGGGCGTGGTCGCCGCGATCGGGCTGACGGTGCTGGTCGGTGTGGCCCCGGGCGTGTGGCGCAGGATCCGCCGGTCGGCGCCGGCGCACCGGTCGAACTGACCGGCCGGGGCACGTCACTTCGGGGCGCCGCCGGCCCGGGCTCAGTCCAGCACCCGTGACGCGCCCACCGGGAGGTCCCACAGGTCCTGCCGGGCCAGGCCCGCCTCCGCCCAGGCCGCGCGGACGCGGGTGAGGGGCTCCAGGACCGGTTCGGCGGACAGGACGAACGCGCCCCAGTGCATCGGGGCCATGCGGCGGGCGCCGAGGTCACAGGCGGCCCGGACCGCCTCCTCGGGGTCGCAGTGGACATCGCTCAGCCACCAGCGGGGGTCGTAGGCGCCGATGGGCAGCAGCGCGAGGTCGATGCCGGGGTAACGGCGGCCGATGCGCGCGAACCAGTGGCCGTAGCCCGTGTCACCGGCGAAGTAGACGCGCCGGCCGTCGGGGGCGGTGAGGACCCAGCCGCCCCACAGACTGCGGCAGGTGTCGGTGAGGGTGCGCTTGGACCAGTGGTGGGCGGGCACGAAGTCGAACCGGACCCCGGAGAGCTGGGCCGCCTCCCACCAGTCCAGCTCGGTGACGCGGGTGAAGCGCCTGCGGTGGAACCAGCGGCCGAGCCCGGCCGGGACGAACACGGGGGTGTCGCGCGGGAGCCTGCGCAGGGTCGGGGCGTCCAGGTGGTCGTAGTGGTTGTGGCTGATGACGACGGCGTCGACGCGCGGCAGGGCCGCCCAGGCGACCCCGACAGGGGTGATGCGGGCCGGGGTGCCGACGATGCGGCGCGACCACACCGGGTCGGTCAGCACGGTCAGTCCGCCGATGCGCACGACCCAACTGGCGTGCCCCGCCCAGGTGACGGCGACGGTGCGGCTGTCCACCCGGGGCAGCGGGCCCGGCTCGTAGGGCAGCAGGGCGATGTCGGCCAGCCCGTCCTTGCCCGGCCGGACCGCGCCTTCCCGGGCGAAGCGGGCGAGCGCCTTCAGACCGGGCAGCGGGGCGGTGAGCCGGTCGTGGAAGGCGCGCGGCCACACCCGCCGCTCCCACAGCGGCCGCGGTTCGGCCAGCGGCGGGGACGGCGCGGCCGGTGAGGCGAGCGCGGACGGGGCCGCGGCGCCGTCGGCGTCCCGGAGGGGCGAGGCCGCGGGGGCGGCGTAGGGGGGCGTGGTCGGCTCGGACTGCTGCGTCATCGGGGAGGCTCCCATCGCCGGGCGTCGTCACGGAGATCGTCGAAGACGGACCTCAAGGAGGTCAACGCGCGTCGCGGGTACGGCAGTTCCAGCGGCTCGGGGGACAGCAGGCACTGCGCCCGCTCCTCGTCCGTGCCGCCCAGCAGCTCCGCACCGGCCAGCCGCACGCGCAGCGCGCCGAGGTCGTCACCGAAACGGTGGCCGCCGGGCGCGCTCAGGCCCAGGCGCGCGCCGAGGAAGTCCTCCAGTTCCTGCGCGTCGCCGACCCCGTGGGCGGCGAGCGCGGGGCGCAGCGGACCGAGGTCGGCGTAGAGGTGGCGGCCGGCCTGCGGCGGCCTGGCCAGCGCGCCCGCGGCGACCACCGCGGCGTGCAGGGCGGCGGCCACGCGCGCGTGCAGGCGCACCGTGGCGCTCAGGCGCGCGGTGACGGGCTCGGGTTCGGCCAGGGCGTATGCGGCAGCGGCGGCGACGGGTTCGGCGAGGCGGGCGTCCAGCGCGGTGAGGATGTCGAGCACGCGCGCGTGGAGGGCGTCGCCGGTGGCGCCGGCCGGGAAGCGGGCGATCGCGGCGGGCCACCCGCCCGGCAGGAAGGCGCCGGCGAGGTCGGTGACGACGGTGACCCGTTCGGGCAGCATCTCGGCGGGGCTGAGCAGCACCGTGGCGTGCGGTGCGTGCACGGTGTCGCGCCAGGTCTCGTCGCTGACCAGGTGCAGGCCCTCGCCCGCGGCGGCCTCGACGGTCTCGTGCAGCACCTCCGGCGGTGCGACGGTGGCGGTCGGGTCGTCGGCGACGGACAGCACCAGCAGCCGCGGGTCGCCGCCCTCGGCGCGGACCCTGCGTACGGTCTCCAGCAAGGCGTAGGGGTCGGGTACGCCGCCGCACTCGGCCGGTGTCACGACGGGGAAGGCGGGTCTGCCGAGCAGCCGTGCGTACGGCGCCCACCAGGCCGCGCAGGGCCGGGGCACGAGGACGTCGCCGCCGAGCGCGGCGGTCAGGGCGAGCAGCAGGGCGGGGGCGCCGGGCGCGGCGGCCACCCGGTCGGGCCGGGTGGCGAGCCCGCGTCGCAGCCAGTAGCCGGCCGCCGCGTCCAGGAGCCCGGTACCGCCGCCGACGGGGCGGTCCGGGCGGCGTCCCGCGGCGGCGGCGAGCGCGGCGGACAGTTCGGGGAGCAGCGGCAGCCCGTCGTCCGGCAGGGCGGACGGCCCGTAGCGGACGGGTCCGTGGCCTTCGGGGGCCGTCCGCCGCATGGGTACCTCCGCGCAGTTCCTGGTGCCGTGCCGTGCCGCCGCCGGGCCGTTCGGGGACGGGCGCCCTCCGCCGGGGCCGCCGCGGGTCCGTCCGCGCCGGCACCCCGGGGCGGTCGGTCGCCCGCTTCCGCCGATCGTGCCGTGGGCCCCGCGGTCGGTGCGGCGGCGCCGGTCGCAACCGGGGTCCCGGCGTGCGGGTACCCCGGCCGGCGGTGTTCCATGACCACCGGGCCGGGTCGCCGGGGGCGCGGGCGGCCACGGCCGCGGACCCATGCGCTGTCCCGGGCCCGGTCAGCCGTCCGCTCGCCTGTGCCGCCACATCCGGTGCGCGGCGCCGCAGAGCGCGAGGGCGATGAGGGCGCCGCCGCCGATCAGCGCGGGCAGGGACGCGGTGAGGGAGCCGCCGGTGCCGGCCTGCACGCCGTGCTCGGCAGCCGTACCCGGGCAGTCCCCGCCGCCCGCCCTGTCTCCCGCTCCGCCACCCGCACGGTCGCCGCAGGCGGAGCCGGAGTCGTGGGTGGCCGGGTCGCGGGGGGCCGAGTCGCGAGCGGCGGGGTCGCGGGTGGCCGGGCCGCGCGTGGCCTCGCCCAGGGCGGGCGTGCGCGCGGGTGAGGTGTGCGTCGCCTGGTCGCGGCCGGAGGCGGCCGAGGGGGCGTCGCGAGAGGGCCCGGGGGAGGCCCCGCGGGTGGCATCGTACGAGGAGACGCCGCCGGCGGGGCGGTCGGGGAGGAGCGCCGGGGAGGAGGCACCGACGGCCGGGTCGTGGGCGAGCGCGTCCTGCAGCAGCGGGTCCTCGGCGGGGTCGAGGAGTACGTCGCCGTCGGGGCCGGAGGCGCGCGGCGCCGGGCCGGGGAGGGCGGGCCCGGCGGGTGCGTCACCCGGGCCGGGGAGGGCGGGCCCAGGGGCGTCACCCGGGGCGGGGAGGGCGGGAAACCCGGGGAGGCCGTCGCCGGGTACCGGTCCCGGTTCCGCCGCGCCGGGGCCCCGTCGCTCCGCGGCACGGACGGCGCCGCCCGCGCGGGTCTTGCCGTCGAGACCGGCGGAAGGAGGCCGCCCGAGGGCGTCGGCGAGGGGGCCGGCGAGCGCCGCGGGGCGGTCCGCCGCCGGGGCAGCCGCGACGGCCGACGCGCCGGAGCCCGCTATGAGGCCGGCCAGGGCGACGGCGGACAGGGCGCGGGGGGCGGCGGTACGGCGCATGGGCGGGACTCCTCGGACCGGCGGGCGGACGGTGGACGGCACATCGCGCGTGCCTTCCCCGCCATCACAGCCCCCGCGGTCACGGGCCGCGCGCGGCCGAGCCCCATTCGCGGGAAACCGGGGGCCTATCGGGTGACGGCCGGCCGCCCCCGCAGCCACTCCCCCCTCCCGGCACCGCACCCGCCCGAGCGAGCCCGCCGCCGTCGCGCCACCGCCGGGCAGCCGCCGTACGACCGCACCCGCCGGCCCGCACGGATCGCCGCCCCGCGGCAGCCGTGGCGCACGCGCCCGCAGCCGTGCCCGAAGCGGGCCGGGCGCCGCGCCGGTGACCGAGTGGGGCAGGGGCCTCATCCGGCGGGGAAAGGCCGTGTCGGTCGCGCGTGCACGGGTACGCGGCAGCCACCCCCGACGATCTGGAGGGAGACATGCAGCGAGGCAGTGACCGGCTGAGTGTCCACCGTGACGACGAGATGAAGCACGAACTGCAGGGACTGCTCCGGTCCGGCCATCCCACGCGGAGCGAGGAGTGGCACGACCCGGAGCCGACCGCCGAGGACGACCCGGAGGTCTGGGGCGGACCGGTGGCCCCGGGCGGTTCCCGGGCCTCCCTGGAGACCGTGCGCCTTGAGCTGGCCAGGATCCTGGGCCGCAGCGCCTTCCCGGCGGGCCCGGCCGAACTGGCCCGCGTGCTGCGCCGCAAGAACGCCCCCGACGCGCTGATCGGCGCGCTGGAGCGGTTGCCGCGCAAGGCGCGGTACACCAACGTCCAGGAGCTGGCCAAGGAACTGACCCACACCGAACGGCCCGCCCGCGAGGACCGTGCGTAGGCCCGGACCGGGCCGACGCGCGCCGGGAGACCCCCGGCCGACGGCGAACCGCCCTCCCCACGGGCGAGGGCGACGAAAGGACTCCGAACCATCATGCGCATCGCTTTTCTGACCGCACCCGAGGGCGTGGAGCAGGTCGAGCTGACCGAGCCCTGGAAGGCGGTGAAGGACGCCGGGCACGAACCCGTGCTGGTGTCCACGGCGCCGGGCGAGATCCAGGCGTTCGACCACCTGGACAAGGCGGACACGTTCCCGGTCGACGAGGTCGTCGGGAACACCTCGGCCGACTCCTTCGACGCGCTGGTCCTGCCGGGTGGCGTGGCCAACCCGGACTTCCTGCGCACGGACGAGAAGGCCGTGGCGTTCGTGAAGGGCTTCTTCGAGCAGGGCCGCCCGGTCGCGGCGATCTGCCACGCGCCGTGGACCCTGGTCGAGGCCGACGTCCTGCGCGACCGTGTGCTGACGTCCTGGCCGAGCCTGCGCACGGACATCCGCAACGCGGGCGGCACCTGGGTCGACGAGCAGGTGAAGGTCTGCGGGAACGGCCCGAACACGCTGGTCACCAGCCGCAAGCCGGACGACCTGAAGGCGTTCTGCGAGGCGTTCCTCGACGTGTTCGGACAGCGGACCGGCTGAGCGCGACGCCACGTTGCCACGCCGCACACGTGCCCGCCGGCCCACCGCAGGAAGCGGGCCGGCGGGCACGACGACGTCGCGGGCACGCCGACGGGGGCACGACAACGCTGGAACTGGAAGCGGGCCGGAGCCCGGCCGAGCGCCGTGCGGCGGGGAGCGCCCTGCAGCGGGGCGCACCGTGCGGCGGGGCACGGCTCAGGTGCCCGGTGTCGCCGGCCCTCCGCCGCAGCGCTCCCTGGCGCCCTCCCGGGTCCGGCCGGCGGCGACCGGGCGCCGCGGATTGCGGCGCAGGTACTCGCCCTCCAACTGGGCCATGCGGTCGTTGTGCACCCGCAGCGCGTCGTTGGACCCGTACAGCAGGGTGTCGTGGCGGGTGCGGTGGATGGTCTCCAGCTCCTTCATGAGCTGCTGATCGTCCAGGCGGCCCGGGTCGACTCCGGTCATGGTGGTGCCCCGCTCGTCGTGTTCGTCCATGCCCTCCGGGTACCCGCCCGGCGTGCACTGCCACCGAACGGCACCCGGGAGGGAGCCATGGATCTCGCCTTTCTGCATCCACTGTACGAACACCCGGGTCCCTGGGCCTCCGTGTACGTGGACACCTCCCGGCCCGCCGATGACACCGCCCGCGAGCTGCACCTGACGGCCCGGGCGATGGCGCGGGAGCTGGCGCAGCGGGGCGCCGACGAGGCGACCTGCCGCGCCGTCCGGGACGCGATCGAGGAACTGCGGCACTCCCCCGATCCGCACGGGCGGGCCTTCTTCGCGCGGGCCGGGGCGGTGGTCCTCGACCCGCGCCTGGCGCGTCCGCCGCAGGGCGGCAGCCGGGCCGAGTGGGGCCCGCTGCCGCGGGTGGGGCCGCTGCTGGACCTGGCGGGCGAGGACCCGGTCGCGATCGTGGCCTATGTCGACCGCAAGGGTGCCGACTTCGAGCTGCGCAGCGCGCTGGGGCGGCGGGAGGCGGGCGCGGTGGTGGGCCGGCAGTGGCCCGTCCACGGCGCCGGCGGCGTCGACTGGTCGGAGCGGCACTTCCAGTTGAAGGTGGAGAACACCTGGGAGCACAACGCCGCCGAGATCGCGGACGCCCTCAGCGTGTGCCAGGAGGAGACGCGGGCCGATCTGCTGATCATGGTCGGTGACCAGCGGGAGCGGCACGAGGTGCGCGGACGGCTGCCCCGGCGGTTGCACGAGCGCGTGGTGGAGGCCACGCACGGCTTCGGCAGCAGGCTGCTGGACGAGGACGTGGAACAGCTGCGCGCCGAGCACGTGCGCGACCGGATCGACGAGGAGCTGGACCGCTTCCGGGCCGCCCGCTCCCCCGACGAGGAGGGCCGGTCCGGCGCCGTGGAGGGCGTGCCAGCGCTGGTCGAGGCGGCCCGCGAACACATTCTGGAGGAGCTGCTGATCCGGCCCGAGGCGGCGGACGCCCACCGTGAGGTGTGGATCGGTGAGGACCCGGACCAGCTGGCCGCGCGCCGTACGGAGCTGAAGGCGCTCGGCGAGCGGCACTCCTGGTCGACGCGGGCCGACGACGCACTGATCCGCTCCGCCGTGGCCACGGACGCCGCCGCCCTGTCGCTGGCCCCGGTGGCGCCCCTGATGGAGGACGACGCGCCGACCGGGGGGCTGGGGGCGATCCTGCGCCGCCGGTGAGCGCGGCGTCCGGTGACGCGTGCCGTCGAGCGCTCCGGCGCTACCGTGCCCGTTCCACCCGGCGTTCGTCCCATACCGGCTCGGGGGTCTCCCGGACCCGGCCGTCGCTGCCGAAGACCAGGTAGCGGTCGAAGGAGCGGGCGAACCAGCGGTCGTGGGTGACGGCGAGGACCGTGCCCTCGTAGGCTTCGAGGCCTTCCTGGAGGGCCTCGGCGGACTCCAGGTCGAGGTTGTCGGTGGGCTCGTCCAGGAACAGGGCGGTGACGCCCGCCAGTTCGAGCAGCAGGATCTGGAAGCGGGCCTGCTGGCCGCCGGAGAGCCGGTCGAAGGCCTGTTCGGCCTGGCCGGTCAGCTCGTAGCGGCGCAGCCGGGACATGGCGGCGCCCCGGTCCTGCGCGTGTTCCGTCCACAGGATGTCCAGGAGGGTGCGGCCCGCCAGCTCCGGGTGGGCGTGGGTCTGGGCGAAGTGGCCGGGCACGACGCGGGCGCCGAGCTTCCACGCGCCCGTGTGCGCCACGTCCCCGCCGGCCAGCAGGCGCAGGAAGTGCGACTTGCCGGACCCGTTGGAGCCCAGCACGGCGACCCGTTCGCCGTAGAAGACCTCCAGGTCGAACGGTTTCATCAGGCCGGTCAGCTCCAGGCCCTGGCAGGTGACGGCCCGGACGCCGGTGCGGCCGCCGCGCAGCCGCATCCGGATGTCCTGCTCGCGCGGCGGCTCGGGCGGCGGGCCGGCCTCCTCGAACTTGCGCAGCCTGGTCTGGGCCGCCCGGTAGCGGGAGGCCAGGTCCGCGCTGTTCTCGGCGGCCTGGCGGAGGGTGAGGACCAGCTTCTTGAGCTGGGCGTGCTTCTCGTCCCAGCGTCTGCGCAGCTCCTCGAAGCGCGCGAACCGCTCGCGCCGCGCCTCGTGGTAGGTGGCGAAGCCGCCGCCGTGCACCCAGGCGTCGGCGCCGGCCGGGCCGGGTTCGACGGAGACGATCTTCTGGGCGGCGCGGGCGAGCAGTTCGCGGTCGTGGGAGACGAACAGGACCGTCTTGCGGGTCTCCCCGAGCCGTTCCTCCAGCCAGCGCTTGCCCGGCACGTCGAGGTAGTTGTCGGGCTCGTCCAGCAGCAGGACCTCGTCGGTGCCGCGCAGCAGCGCCTCCAGGACCAGTCGCTTCTGCTCGCCGCCAGACAGGGTCCGCACCTGCCGCCACTGCGCCTTCTCGTAGGGCACGCCGAGCGCAGCCGTGGTGCACATGTCCCACAGCGTCTCGGCCTCGTAGCCGCGGGCCTCGGCCCAGTCGGCGAGTGCCTGGGCGTAGCGCAGCTGGGCGGCCTCGTCGTCGACGGTCATGAGGGCGTGCTCGGCCGCGTCGACGGCGCGCGCGGCCTGCCGGATGCGGGGCGGGGCGACCGACACGAGGAGGTCGCGCACGGTCGTCTCGTCCCGTACGGAACCCACGAACTGCCGCATCACGCCGAGGCCGCCGCTGACGGTGACGGTGCCGCCGTGCGGTTTCAGCTCGCCGGAGATCAGGCGCAGCAGGGTCGTCTTGCCCGCTCCGTTGGGCCCGACGAGGGCCACGACGGCGCCCTCGCCCACCCGGAAGGAGACGTCGCCGAGCAGCGCCCTCCCGTCGGGCAGGTAGTACTCCAGGTGCGCCGCTTCCAGATGTCCCATGGTCAGGCATTCTGCTGGCGGCCTCACGGCGGCGGCAAACCCTTATCCCCTGTCCCCCGTCCCGGCGCCTCGTCCGCCCCCGCCCCGGCGCCCCCGTGCCCCGCCGCCTCGCCCCTTCCCGCCCCGGCGCTCCAGTGCCCCAGCCCCCGTCCCCGCGGCGGGCGCTCACGCGCCGTCGCTCACCCCGCCTCGACGGCCCGTCCCGCCGGGCCGCCCTCGCGCGCGGGGGTCACGACGGCGCCCGCCCACGTCAGCGCCTTCCAGCCGTCGTCGGGCGTGCCCTCGAGGATCACCACGCCGGTGTTCCGCAGCGGGTGGGCGGCGGCGAAGTCCGCGTCGAGGTTGTGGGCGCGGACCGCGGTCCACAGGCGGATGGCCGCGCCGTGGCTGACCATGGCGACGCTCCGGGCCCCGCTGCCCGCCGCCTCGGCGACGACGGCGTCGTACCGGGCCAGCGCCTCGGTGCCGCTCTCGCCGCCCGGCCCCGGCATCCGCAGGTCGCGGGCGCCGTCGGCCCAGGCCAGGACCGTACGCATGTAGCGCTGGCCGCGTTCGGTGCCGCCCGGTTCCCCCTCCAGCTCCCCGGCGGCCAGTTCGCGGATGCCGTCGCGGACGGTCACGTCGAGTCCGCGGGCGGCGGCCAGCGGGGCCGCGGTGAGCTGGGTGCGGACGAGGGTGGAGGCGTAGAGGGCGTCGATGTCCTCGTCGGCGAGTGCCTCGGGCAGCGCGGCGGCCTGCCGGGCGCCGAGTTCGGTCAGGCCCGGCCCCGGGGCGGCGGTGTCCAGCAGGGAGGCGACGTTGGACGGGGTCTCGCCGTGGCGGACGAGGATCAGGCGCATAGGACGTTCCCAGGTGGCTCAGGTGCGGTGTGCCGTGCGCGCACGGCCGCGTACAACCGGCGCACAAGAAACGGCCGCTTCAGGGTAACGGTGCCTGTATGAGCCCTGACGTCGACCTCACCACCCCGGACCACACGCCGGGCAACGGTGGCCGCGCCGCCCTGACCCGCCTGCTCGCCGCGGACGCGTGGATGTTCCGGGCGGCGGCCGGACGCCGCTGGCCCGGCGCCGAGCCGGTCCTGCCGCGGCTGAGCCGCAGCGCCAACCACGGTGTGCTGTGGTTCGCGACGGCGGCGGCGGTCGCGGCGACCCGCACGCCGCGCGCCCGCCGCGCCGCCGTGCGGGGCCTGGCCTCGCTGGGTCTGGCCTCGCTGACCGTCAACACGCTCGGCAAGTGGTCGGTGCGCCGCCCCCGCCCCGCCCTGGACCCGGTGCCGCTGGTGCGCCGGCTGGGGCGGCAGCCGATCACCACGTCCTTCCCGTCCGGGCACGCCGCCTCCGCGGCCGCCTTCGCGACCGGTGTCGCGCTGGAGTCCCCGGGGTGGGGCGCGGCGGTGGCCCCGCTGGCCTTCTCGGTGGCGGCCTCCCGCGTCTACACCGGCGTCCACTTCCCGAGCGACGTGGTGGCGGGCGCGGCCCTCGGCGCGGGGGCCGCGTTCGCCGTACGGGCGCTGGTGCCGGCGCGGGCCCAGGTCGTGCCGCCGGCCCGGCCGCGGGCCGACGTGCCGGCCCTGCCGGAGGGCGAGGGTCTGGTGCTCGTGGCCAACAACGCCTCCGGCACCGCGGAGCGGGCCCGGGCGCTGCGGGACACGCTGCCGAAGGCGGAGGTCGTCGAGTGCGCGCCGGACGAGGTTCCGGCCGCGCTGGAGGAGGCCGCGGGCCGGGCCCGGGTGCTCGGCGTGTGCGGCGGCGACGGCACGGTGAACACGGCCGCCGAGGTCGCCCTGCGCCACGGCCTGCCGCTCGCCGTGCTGCCAGGGGGCACGCTCAACCACTTCGCGTACGACCTGGGGGTGGAGGACGCCCGGGACCTGGGCCGGGCCCTGGAGCAGGGGCACGGCGTACGGGTGGACGTGGGACGTTTCAGCTCCGCGCGCGGGCAGGGCGTCTTCCTCAACACCTTCAGTCTCGGCGTGTACCCGGAGCTGGTGCGCGAGCGCGAGCGCTGGACGGAGCGGATCGGCGGCTGGCCGGCCGGGGTGCTGGCGGCGGTGCGGGTCCTGCGCGCGGACCGTCATCCGGTGGAGGCGGAGGTGCAGGGCCGCCGCCGCCCGCTGTGGCTGCTGTTCGCCGGCAACGGCACGTACCACCGCATGGGGCTCGCGCCGGGCCGCCGGATAGACCTGGCCGACGGGATGCTCGACGTCCGGGTGGTGCACGGGGGCCGCAGGCCGGCCCTGCGCCTGCTGTCGGCCGCGTTCGCGGGCCCGCTGACCCGCTCCCCCGCCCATGCGGCCGTCCAGCTGCCCCGGCTGCGCCTGGACGGCCTGGCACCGGGCACGCTCCTCGCCTACGACGGTGAGGTCACGGAGGTCGAGGGCGAGGTGCGGCTGGAGAAGCTGCCCGGGGCCCTGACGGTGTACCGGCCGCTGCCGGACGCGTGAGCCGACCCGGCCACCATTCCACCGGCTGACACACCGTCAGTCCACATGGCAATACAGCGGTCTCATCATTCGGCATACGCGCGTACCGTGATCCGTACCGCCCCGGGGCCGTGCGGCCCCATGGGGGCAGGGGACGAGAAGGGGTACCGCCATGCCGAAACCGCAGGAGACGGCCGTCTACACGCACGGGCACCACGAGTCCGTGCTGCGTTCGCACACCTGGCGCACCGCCGCCAACTCGGCGGCCTACCTGCTCGGCTCGCTCAAGCCCCACATGAAGATCCTGGACATCGGCTGCGGGCCCGGCACCATCACCGCCGACCTGGCGGAACTCGTGCCGGACGGGCACGTCACCGGCGTCGACCGGGCTCCGGGCGTACTGGAGCAGGCCCGCGCCACGGCGGCCGGGCGGGGACTGGACAACGTCGACTTCGCGGTGGCCGACGTGCACGCGCTGGACTACCCGGACGACACGTTCTGCGTGGTCCACGCCCACCAGGTGCTCCAGCACGTCGGCGACCCCGTGCGGGCGCTGCGCGAGATGCGGCGGGTGACGAAGCCCGGCGGGTTCGTCGCGGTCAGGGACGCCGACTACGCGGCGATGACCTGGTATCCGCAGGTGCCGGGGCTGGACGACTGGCTGGAGCTGTACCGGCGGGTGGCCCGGGCCAACGGCGGCGAGCCGGACGCCGGGCGCCGGCTGCGCTCCTGGGCGCTCCGGGCCGGCTTCACGCGGAGCGCCGTCACGGCCGGTTCCAGCACCTGGACGTACGCCAGCGCGGAGGAGCGCGCGTGGTGGAGCGGGCTGTGGGCCGACCGCACGCTGGCGTCCGCCTACGCCGAGCGGGCCACCGCGGGCGGCCACGCCACCGAGGAGCGGCTGCGGGCAGTCTCCGGGGCGTGGCGCGAGTGGGGCGAGCGGGAGGACGGCTGGTTCGCGGTCCTGCACGGCGAGATCCTGTGCCGCAAGGAGCCCGCCGGCGAGGATGCCTGATTCCCGATTTCCGGGAAACCCGGGAAGCAGGAGGTCACGATGGTTCCCATTCTGCTCGTTCTGCTTCTCGCGATCGTCCTCTTCGGGATCGGCTTCGCCGTGAAGGTCCTGTGGTGGATAGCACTGGCGGTACTCGTCATCTGGCTGCTCGGCTTCCTGGTCCGCGGAACGTCCGCGTCCGGTGGCCGGGGCCGCTGGTACAGGTGGTAAAGGGAAAACAGGAAAACAGGCAGTCAAGGGAAATGCAGGCAGTCGAGGGAAATGAGGACAAGGGTTTTCCTCATTCCCGGGGAAGCAGCGGTCCCAGCGGCCCGAGGTCCAGATTCAGGTCCTCGGGCCGCAGGCCGTAGCGGTCGCGCAGCTCGGCCATGCGGTCCTCCAGGAGCATCAGCGTCAGGCCGATCCGTTCCTCCTGCTCCTCGGTGAGGTCGCCCACGTCGAAGCGGCGCAGCGCCTGCCGCTCCATGAGCTGGCGCAGCAGTTCGACCACCGTGAGGACGAGCTTCACAAGGTCGCGCTCCACCGTGTCGGGTTCGAGTTCGAGACGCTTGCGCGCGGTCACGAGGGCTCCTTGAGGATCTCGAATGGCGAGGGCACTTGTGCGTTCACCGAGCTGATCAGCGCGTTCAGGTCGATGCGGACGAGGTCGACGTCGGCGATGCGCAGGGTGAGGTCGCCCGTGATCACGACCCCGCCGGCCAGCAGCCGGTCGAGCAGGTCGACCAGGGCGACCTCACGCCGTTCGACGACCGTCATGTCCGCTCCTTCGACGACGGCGGTACGGATGTGGATGTGCCCCCCGCGCCTTCTCCTCCGCCTTCTCCCGCGCCTCCTGGGCTTTCCTCCGGGTTCTCCCCGGCGAAGGAGTACGCCGCCCAGGGCCCCGTGAGTTCCACGCGCAGCCCCGGCGCGTCGTCCTTGGTGCGGTCCACCAGTTCCACGAACTCCTCTGAATGGGTGCGCGGCACCAGATAGGCCGCGTTGAGCACGTTGCGCCCGGCGGCACCGGAGAGCGCGGGATTCTGCGGGGCGTGCAGCCGGGATTCCTCGGCGAACGCCGAGAGTCTCGCGTGCAGCCGGGACGCGAACGTCTCGGCACGCTCCCACAGGTCCTCGTGCGCGCGGGTCTGCAGGCGGCGCCGGCGCAGGTAGTCACGGCCGGACGCGGGCTTCTGCGCCGGCCCGGAGGCCGCCGCCTCCTCGGGCCGCTCGGGCTCCAGGTACACCTTGACGCCCCACTCCACCCGGCCCTGGAGGCGCTCCAGGGCGCGGCGGAAGTGTTCCTCGCGGGACTCGATCATGGCGCGCACCCCGCTGTCGTCCCGGAAGACGGTGGCCAGCCGGAGCGGCAGCGGGGTCGTGACGACGGTGAGGGCGTCGATGACACCCTGGTGGGCACGGGCGGTGGCGGCGAGCCAGTCCAGGTCCTCCAGCCGGGCGCGCAGCGCCTCCTCGGAGAAGTCCCGCTCCGGTACCTCGCTGACGACGGCGACCAGGCCGTGGTGGGCCAGCGGTTTGGCCGGGGCGCCCGCGACGCCGGTCAGCTGCACCTGCAGGGGTGCCCCGAGGGGGCGGCAGACGGCGTAGACGTACCGCAGTCCGGTCATGGTGCCTCCTTGGGGGCCGTACGGTCCGCACGGTCGGTACGGTCGCTGCGGCCTGTGGTGCCCGCGCTCGTGCCCCGGCCCTGCTCCAGCTCCTCCAGCCGGGCCAGCCGCTCCCGCAACTCGGCGTTCTCCCGCGCGAGTTCGTCACGGCGTGCCCGGGAGGAGAGGGCGGGGTCGCTCTCCCACCAGTCGATGCCCATCTCCTTGGCCTTGTCGACCGAGGCGACGACGAGCCGGAGTTTGATCGTGAGCAGTTCGATGTCGAGCAGGTTGATCCGGATGTCACCGGCGATGACGACGCCCTTGTCGAGCACCCGCTCCAGGATGTCGGCGAGATTGGCTCCACTGCTCGGGCCGTACGGATCCGGCAGCCTGCTCGGCATCGTCATCGACGGCTCCCGCCCTCGGCGTACTCGTACTCGGCCTCGTCCTCGTCCTCGTCCTCTTCGTCCTCGGGTTCGGCCTCGTCCGCGGCGCCCTCGGGCTCCTCGTCGTCCTCGTACTCGCCCTTCTCGTCGTAGGGCTCCTCCTCGTCCTCTTCCTCGGCCTCCTCGCCGTTCTCGTCCTCGTCCTCGTACTCGTCCTCCGGCTCCTCGCCGTTCTCTTCCCCGTCGCCCTCCTGGTCCTCGTCCTCGTCCTCGTACTCGTCCTCCGCCTCCTCGCCGCCGTTCTCCTCTTCCTCTTCCTTTTCCTCTCCCTCTTCCTCTTCCTCTTCCTCCGCGACCGCGTCCTCGTGGCTGCGGACGACCTCGCCCTCGCGGATCTCGCCGCGCCAGCCCTCGTCCGCCTCGCCCTTGAGGGTGATGAAGCGGGCGAAGTTCTTCAGGTCGAGCCGGGCCCGGCGGCCCTGCGACCGCCAGATGTTGCCCGTCTTCTCGAACAGGCCGCTGGGGTAGTACTCGATGACGAGCAGGACGCGGGTGAGGTCGTCGTCCAGGCGGTGGAAGGACACGACGCCCTTCGTGGTGCCCTTGGCGCCCTCCGACGTCCACTGGATGCGGTAGTCGGCGATCTGTTCGGTGGTGTGGGCCTTCCAGCTGCGGCTGGACCAGAAGATCTTCGCCTGCCAGTCGGAGTGGGTGTCGTCGGCGCGGCTCGCGCTCTTGACCCCCTTGGCGAAGGTGCTGAAGTCCTGGAACCGGGTCCACTGGTCGTAGGCCGTGCGCCGGGAGACGCCGACGTCGATGGACTCGATGATGACGGTGGGCTTGTTGCCGCCGCCGCTCTTGCGGGAGCCCTTGCCGCCGCCGAGGCCCTTGAACGCACCCATCACCTTGTCCTTGGCGTGGGAGGCGCCGACCTCCAGCGCGGAGCGCACCGGCCCCTTGCCCTCGGCGAGCTTCCGGCCGCCTTCGAGGGCCAGTTTCGCGAAGCCGGGGCTGTTGCCCTCGGCGATGTCGTTGAGCTTCCCGGTGGTCTCGCCGAGTTTGCGGCCGAAACCGGCGAGCAGCCGCTCGGCCTGGGCGGAGAGGTACTCCTGAGCCTCCCCCTTGAGCCGGTCGGCGGCCTCGCTGTGGGCCAGGTCGCTCAGCGGACTGTTCTTGGCCGCTTTGCCCGCCGTCTTGCCCACGGCAGAGGTCGCGGATCCCAGGGCCTCGGTCATCGGTCACCGCCACCCTTCGCCGTCCCACGGGTCGGCGTCGTCTTCCTGGCCGCCGTCTTCTTGGCGGCTGTCTTCTTCGCCGCCGTCTTGCCGGCGGGAGCCTTCTTCGCCGTCTTCCTGGCCGGCGCGCCGGGCTGTGCCTTCTTCACGGTCTTCCGGGCGCCGTGCTCGGCGGTCTTCTTCGCGGGCGCCTTCCCCGCGGCCGCCTTCTTGGCGGGCCTCCTCTCGGAGGGTGCCTTGCGCTCCGCCCGCCCGCGGTCGGACCCGCGGCCCTCGCCGGACCCGGAGCCCTTGTCCGCGGAACGGGAGCCCTTGTCCCCGGGCCCGGAGCCCCCGTCGGCCTCGCGGCCCTCCCGGTCCTCGTACTCGTCCTCGCCCTGGTCCTCGTCCTCCTCCTCGTACCGGTCCTCCTCGTCGGAGCCCTCCCGGGGACGGTCCTCGGACTCCGGCCGGCCACCGTCCCCGGCGTCCCGGCCGCCGCCCCCGGGCACGACGCCGGACAGTTCGTCGCGGACCTGCGAGGTGCGCGAGTGCAACCGGTCGGCGAGCGCGGTCATCTGCCGCTCGACCATCGCACCGGAGGCCGCCTTGCCGACGCCCCGCAGGTCCTGGCGCAGCTGGTCCCCTATCTCCTTGAACTGGGGGTTGTCCTTCAGCTGCTGGTTGAGCAGGTCGGCGATCGCGCGCGGCCCGAGGTTCAGTTTCTTGCCCGCGACCATGCTGCCGACGGCGAGGGCGAATTTCGCCTTCTTCGTGCGTCCCAGCAGATAGCCGGCCCCTATCGCGAGGCCGAGTCCCATCCGATTCATCGTGCTGTCCCCTCACCCGTCCCCGCGCCGCCGTGCATGCCGGTCTCCAGCCGGTCCAAAAGCGCGTCCTCCTCGCGGTCGAACTCCTCTTCGGTGATCTCTCCCGCCTCCAGACGCTCCTCCAGCCGTGCTAGTTCGGCCCGTACGGTGGCCGGGTCGTAGTAGATGCGCTCCGCCTCGCGCAGCACCTGTCTGATCGCCCAGGCGCTGCCGCGCGCCGGTGCGAACGGCAGCAGCAGCACCTCCGAGATCAGTCCCATGGCCTCACTCCGCTCCCGCGTCGGCCCCCGCCGCGCTGCCCGCGGGCTCGGCCGGGCCGGGCTCGACGAAGCTGTAGGGCGGCAACGGGCCGTTGACGCGCAGTTCGAGATGCGGCATGTCCTTGCGGACCTGCTCGACGGCTTCCAGGAATCCGGCCGCCTCGTCGCGGTCGACCAGGAAGGAGGCGTTGACCAGCCAGCCGGTGGACTCCGGGCCCGCGCTGACCGCCGCCGCCTGCGGTTCGACCGCCTGCACCACCAGGGCGCCGTCCTCGGCCTCCCGGGCCTTGACGGCTGCCGCGACCAGCTCGCCCAGCCTGATCTTGTCCTCGTAACTCCCGCCGCCCGCCTGGCGGTTGGCCTCTGCCTGGGCCCTGATGTCCGCGTTCTCGGACATCACACGGTGCAGGACGGCCTCTTCGACGTGGCTGCCCTTGACGTTGTACTCGACCTTGCCGTCCAGCGCCCGCAGGCGTTCCTTGTAGTGCTCGGCGCGTTCGGAGAGCACGCCGGTGACGGCGTCGTCGTCCGGGGCGAGGCTGCCGAACCGCATGGGCAGCACGCAGCCGGCCGCGCCGACCGCGCCGAGCACGTTCTGGTGGGCGAGCAGGTCCCTGCGCTTGGGGCGCAGCCCCTCGGGGGCGTCGCTGACCACGGCGGCCAGTTCGCCCGCCGTGAGGACGCGGATCGGCAGGGGCGGATCCCCGACGCCGCCGAGTTCCTCGGGCAGGGCAGGGTGCGAGGTGGCGGTGATGCCGTAGACGTACGTGCTCACTCCTGCTCCTCCTTACGGCGCGCCGAGGCGGACTTGCGCGGCCGCGGCCGGGACTCGGACTCGCTCTCGGAGCGGGCCTGCTTGAAGGCGTCGGAGACGGTCTGGGCCGCGCCGGACAGTGCGCCCTTGGACTTGCCTCGCGCGCCGGACTCGGTGACCTCGCCGACGATCTCGGGCAGACCGGGGCTCTTGCGCGGACCGGCCTCCAGGTCGAGGCGGTTGCACGCCTCGGCGAAGCGCAGATAGGTGTCGACGCTGGCGACGACGACCCGCACGTCGATCTTCAGGATCTCGATGCCGACCAGGGAGACCCTCACGAACGCGTCGATCACCAGGCCCCTGTCGAGGACGAGTTCCAGTACGTCGTAGAGACCGCTGCTGCCGCCTCCACCGCCGGATGTCTGTGCCGGGACAACGGTCATGCCGACCGTGCCTCCTTGTCTGTGTGTGGGTTGGGTGTCTGTGCGATGTCGGGTGCGCCGCGCGGCGGACGGCCTACCGGCCGCCGGACCTGTGTGCGTCGGCCCGGCCCCGTTCGTATCGGCCCAGCCGCCGGTAGCCGGCGAGCTGTCCCTCGGGGTCGAGTTCCACCAGGTAGCTCGCCATCAGGCTCATCGTGTCGGGCACGCGGGCGAGTTCGAGGACCTCGACCTCCAGTGACCAGCCGTCCTCGGTCCGCTCGAAGCTCGTGACGGACTCGGGGGCCAGGCCGGTCAGCTCCGTGAACTGGGCGCGCGCCTCACGCAGCACCTCCATCGGCCGGGGCCGCCGCGCGGTCGCACGGTTGTCGTTGTTGCCGGGGTCGCTGTCGTTGTTGCCGTTATCGCCGTCGTAGTCGGTGTCGGTGTCGTAGTCGGTGTCGGTGTCGTAGTCGGTGTCGATATCGCTGTGTGACTCTCGTGATTCGTGAGAGCTGCGGGATCTCTGAGACTTCTGTGAGTGGTGTGATTTCTGCGGCTTGCGTGATTCCTGCGGCTCTTCAGAGCTTTCTGTGTTCGCCATGGCCACCTCTTCCTCTCCGTGTGGCCGCAGGTGCGTTGGCCAAACCTCAACCACGCAGCGCGTCCAACCGCCGCCGGGCCGGGCGCAGGGAGCGGCCCCGGCCGGCCACATCGGCCCACGGACGCTTCCGCGCCTGGTCGGCTGCGTCGGCGATGGACCAGCGCCGGGGGCCGAGGCCGGGGTCGTCCAACTGGTCCCAGGAAAGGGGTACGGCCACGGGCGCGCCCGGCCTGGCCCGGACCGCGTAGGGCGCGACCGCGGTCTGGGCGTAGCCGTTGCGCTGCACGTCCAGGTAGAGGCGCTGGCCCCGGTCCTTCTTGCGGGCGGCCGTGGTGAACCGGTCTGGGTGGCGGGCGGCCAGCACGTCGGCGACGTCCCGGGCGAACTCGCGCACCGGGTCGAAGCCGAGCCGGCCGTCGAGGGGCACGATCACGTGCAGGCCGCGCGATCCGGTGGTCATGAGGGCCGAGGGCAGCGCCAGCTCGTCGAGCAGTTCGCCCATCAGCCGGGCCGCCGTGCGCACCGGCGCGAAGTCGTCTCCGGCCGGGTCGAGGTCGAAGACCATCCGGTCCGGCCGCTCGACGTCGGGCGTCCGTGACAGCCAGCGGTGCGGGGTCAGGCAGGCCTGGTCGGCGAGGAGGACGAGGGTGGCGGTGTCGTCACAGACGGTGTGCGTGACCGTGCCGCCCTCCTTGGCGACCTCCACGCGGGAGACCCAGTCCGGGTAGTGCTCCGGCGTGTTCTTCTGCATGAACACGGGGCCGTCCAGACCGTCGGGGCGGCGCTCCAGCATCAGGGGCCGGCCGCGCAGGTGCGGCAGCATGAAGGATGCGACGGAGCGGTAGTAGTCCACCAGGTCGCCCTTGGTGTACTCCTCGTCGTGGGTGGAGGGGAAGAGAACCTTGTCCGGCCGGTGCACCTGGACGGTGCGCCGGCCGGCCCGTACCGTGCGCGTATCGCCGCTCACGGCACCACCGCCTCTTCCACCAGCAGCCGGGCGGAGGCGGCGATGGACTCCGCGTCGATGCCCGCGGCGTGCAGTTGCTCGGCGGGCGTGGCCGAGCCCGGCATGGTGCGGACGGCGAGCCGGACCAGGCGGGGCACCGGGCGCCCGTCGAGGAACGCGTCGAGGACCGCGTCGCCGATCCCGCCCTCCTCCCGGTGGTCCTCGACCGTGAGCAGACAGCCGGTCTCCTCGGCGGCCTGGCGCAGCGTGGCCCGGTCGACGGGCTTGACGGAGTACAGGTCGATCACCCGGACGTCGATGCCCTCCGCGCCGAGGGCGTCGGCGGCGGACAGCGCCTCGTGCAGGGTGACGCCCGCGGCGACGATCGTCAGCCGGTCCCCGGTGGAGGAGCGCAGCACCTTGCTGCCGCCGACGGGGAACTCCTCGTCGGGGCCGTAGAGCACCGGACTCTCGCCGCGCGAGGTGCGCAGGTAGCGGATGCCGTCCAGGTCGGCCATGGCGGCGACGAGCTTCGCGGTCTGGTTGGCGTCGCACGGGTAGAGCACGGTCGAGCCGTGCACCGTCCGCATCATGGCCAGGTCCTCCAGGCCCATCTGGCTGGGCCCGTCCTGGCCGATCGACACGCCCGAGTGCGAGCCGTTGAGGTTGATCCCGGAGCCGCTGACGGAGGCCATGCGGACGAAGTCGTAGGCGCGGGTCAGGAACGCGGCGAAGGTGGACGCGTAGGGCACCCAGCCGCGCCGGGCCAGCCCGACGGCCGTCGCGACCATCTGCTGCTCGGCGATGTAGCACTCGAAGTATCGCTCGGGGTGTTCCTTGGCGAAGAACTCCGAGCGCGTGGAGTCGCCGACCTCGCCGTCCAGTGCCACCACGTCGGCCTGTGCGGTGCCGAGCGCGGCGAGGGCGCGGCCGTAGGCGTCACGGGTGGCGACCTCCTCCCCCCGTTCCCAGCGGGGCAGGTCGAGAGTGCTGTCCCCGACGGCGTGCAGCGAGCGCCCGGACGGCGGCTCGTGCACGCGCACGTGCAGGTCGCGGACGCCACCCAGCTCCTCGATGGCCTCGTCGGCGTCCTTCAGCGGCTTGCCGTGCAGCCCCTCGCGGTCCTCGGTCGCCTTGACGCCCTTGCCCTTGAGGGTGCGGGCGATGATCGCGGTGGGCTGGCCCTTGGTGGAGGCCGCCTCGCCGTAGGCCCGGTCGATCGCTTCCACGTCGTGGCCGTCGATCTCGACCGTGTGCCAGTCGAAGGCGCGGAAGCGGCGGGCGTAGGCGTCCAGGTCGTGGCCGTGGCGGGTGGGGCCGCGCTGGCCGAGCCGGTTGACGTCCACGATCACGGTCAGGTTGTCCAGGCGCTCGTACCCGGCGTGCTCGGCGGCCTCCCAGATCGAGCCCTCGGCCATCTCGCTGTCGCCGCACAGCACCCACACCCGGTAGTCGGCGTGGTCCAGGCGCTTGCCCGCCAGCGCGATGCCGACGCCGATGGGCAGGCCCTGGCCGAGCGAACCCGTGGCCGTCTCGACCCAGGGCAGCCGCTGCGGCGTGGGGTGCCCTTCGAGGCGGCTGCCCAGTTCGCGGAAGGTGAGCAGTTCCTCGTCGTCCACGGCACCGGCGGCCTTGTACGCGGAGTACAGCAGCGGGGAGGCGTGTCCCTTGGAGAGGACGAAGCGGTCGTTGCCGGGGTGCTCGGGCCGGTCGAAGTCGTAGCGCAGGTGGTGGGCGAGGAGTACGGCCATCAGGTCGGCGGCGGACATGGACGACGTGGGGTGCCCGGATCCCGCCGCGGCGGCCGCCCGCACGCTGTCGACGCGCAACTGCTGTGCGAGGTCGACGAGTTCGGCGTGGTTCATGAGTCTCCTTCCGCTGGGATGTCGGCACGCTTGACCGGGCCGGGGGCGGGGTGGTGCTCGTGGGGGGTGGCGGGCTCCGGACCCGGCCGGCTCTTCCCGGGCCCCGGGCCCGGCTGGTTCCTGGCGGGCTCAGCGCCGGGCTGACTCTTCGCGGGCTCCGGACCCGGCCGGCTCCTCGCGGGCTCAGGGCCGGGCTGACTCTTCGCGGGCTCCGGACCCGGCTGGTTCCTCGCGGGCTCAGGGCCGGGCTGACTCTTCGCGGGCTCCGGACCCGGCCGGCTCCTCGCGGGCTCAGGGCCGGGCTGACTCTTCGCGGGCTCCGGACCCGGCCGGCTCCTCGCGGCTTCGGGGGCGGGACTGCTCGGCGCGGTCTGCGTGCCGTCGCCCTCGTCCTCGCCCGCACCCGCACCCGCACCCGCACCCGCGCGCGAGGGCCGCTCCGCGGGCTCCGCGCCCGCAAGCTGCATCTTCTCCGTGGTGTCGATGATGTCGGTGATATCGGTGATGTCGGTGATCCCTTCGCTCTTCGGCTCGGCGGCCGATCCTGGTCCTGCTCCCGAGCGCGTACCCCCGTCCGCTTCCGCACCCGCCCGCTCCCCCGGGCCGCCCCCTACGCGCGCCAGCTCCGGTGACGCCGTGTCCAGGGGTACGGACCAGGACCGTACGAGCCCCAACTGGACGGCCTGGCGGGGCAGTACGCCGCTCAGCAGCCAGTCGGCCGCCACCCTGAGCCGGTTGCCGGGCATGGCGGCCAGGTGGTAGCCGCGGGTGACCGCGGCGGCCGGCGGACCCGACAGCGGCACGCCCAGCGGGTTGGCGGCGGCCTGCGCGCCGCCGAGGTCCACGACGAACCCCAGGTCCCGGTGCCGGTAGGGGCGCCGCGCGCAGACCCCGAGCGAGGCGGCGACGTTGATCGCGGCGATCCGGCCGTGCCGCCAGGCGTGCTGGGCGGTCATCGGGGTGAAGCCGCCGGGGTTGTACGCGTCGGGCACGGCTGCCGCGTCCCCGCAGGCGAACACCTCGGGCCGCCCCGGAACCTGGAGGTAGGGGTCCACGACGATCCGGCCGCGTTCAAGGGGCCGGCCGGTGCTCTCCACCAGCGGGTCGGGCCGTACGCCCACGCACCACACCAGGGTCCGGGTCGGCACGAACTCACCGTCGGTGAGCAGCACCCCGTCGTGCGTGGCCTCCTTCACGGAGGTGCCCATGCGCACGTCGACGCCGCGCCGGCGCAGCACCCGGTCCGCGGTGCGCGACAGCCGCTCGTCCAGCTCGGGCAGGACGCGGGGCGCGACGTCCAGGAGCATCCAGCGGGGCCGCATGCCCTGGCGCAGCGGGTGCTCGCGCACCTGCGCGTCGGTGTACGTCTTCCCGTGCGCGGCGACCTCGGTTCCCGTGTAGCCCGCCCCCACCACGACGAAGGTGCAGCGGGCGGCGCAGCTGTCGCGGTCGCCGGCCGCTGCGGCCAGCTCTATCTGCCGGGTGACGTGGTCGCGCAGGTACAGCGCCTCGGGCAGTCCGCGGAAGCCGTGCGCGTACTCGGCGACGCCGGGGACGGGCAGCAGCTTGTTGACACTGCCGACCGCCAGCACCAGCCGGTCGTAGGCCAGCGTGTCGCGGGCCCCCTCGGGGCCGGTGCAGTGCACGAGGCGCGCGTCGAGGTCGATGCGGTCGGCCTCGCCGAGGACCAGGCGGACGCCGGGCAGGCCCGCGGAGAGCGAGACGGCGACGCGGCGCGGTTCCAGGACGCCCGCGGCCACCTGGGGCAGCAGCGGCACGTACAGGAAGTAGTCGGTCGGGTTCAGCAGGGTGATGTCGGCCTTGTGGCGCGACATCCGGGAGAGGGTCCGGGCCGCGTGGTAACCGGCGAAACCGGCACCGACGATCACGATGCGGGGTCCACTCACGGTTCGCCTCCGGCGCTGTCGCGTGCCTGGTACGGAGCTTTCCGCGTCCCCCGGGCCCCGGCACCCAAACGTCGGGCCGGCCCCGGGACCGGCGCGGCGCCGCCGGTTTCCGGCCCCGCCGCCGGGTACTCGGGCCCCGACCCCGTCCGCCCCGTCGTGGAGGTTTCCCCCATGCCCGAGTACGGCTACTTCCTGTCCTGCGAGCAGTACGGCCCCGCGGAACTCGTCGAGCAGGCCAGAATGGCCGAACAGGCCGGTTTCGAGGCACTGTGGATCTCCGACCACTACCACCCGTGGAACGACGCGCAGGGCCAGAGCGCGTTCGTGTGGTCGGTGATCGGCGCGCTCTCCGAGGCGGTGTCCCTGCCCATCGAGACGGCCGTCACCTGTCCGACGGTGCGGATGCATCCGGCGGTGGTGGCGCAGGCCGCCGCGACCAGCGCGGTGATGACGGAGGGCCGGTTCCGGCTCGGGGTCGGCAGCGGGGAGGCGCTCAACGAGCACATCCTGGGCGACCGGTGGCCGCCGGCGCACGTACGTCTGGAGATGCTGGAGGAGGCGATCCAGGTCATGCGCCGGCTGTTCACGGGCGAGGAGGTCGACCACCACGGCACGTACTACACGGTGGAGAACGCGCGTCTGTACACCGTCCCCGAGGAGCCGGTGCCGATCGACGTCTCCGGCTTCGGTCCCAAGGCGACCTCGCTCGCGGCGCGGGTCGGCGACGGGTACATCACGATGATGCCGGACGAGGAGATGGTCACGCAGTACCGCAAGGGCGGCGGTGGGGCCAAGCTCGTCAGCGGCGGGACGAAGGTGTGCTTCGGCGCCGACCGCGAGGAGTGCGTCCGCACGGTGCACGAGCTGTGGTACAACGAGCAACTGCCCGGCGAGATGGGCCAGGTCCTGCCCACGCCCCGCCACTTCGAGCAGTTGGAGCCGCTGGTCACCGAGGACATGGTGCGGCAGAACGTGGTGTGCGGCGACGACGCGGACCAGCACGTGGCCACGTTGCGGGAGTTCGCCGACGCGGGCTTCGACCGGGTCTACGTCAACCAGATCGGTGCCGACCAGCGCGGCTTCTTCGACTTCTACCGCACGAAGGTGCTGCCGCAGCTGCCGCGGTGACCGGCCCGGGACCGGCGGGTCCCGAGCAGGGCACGTACGACGGCGCCCGCCCCGGCGAAGAGCGCCGGGGCGGGCGCCGTCGTACGTGTGGTGTGCGCGCGGGCCGTTCAGGACTCCTCGTCCCGTGGGCGCGGCACGGCGGGCGGGCTCTGCGGCATCGGCGGCACGGGCGGCACCGACGGCGCCGGCGGGCGTGCGGACGACCGGCCGTGCGCGGACGGGCCATGCACGGACGGGCTGTGTGCGGACGGCCGGGCCGCGCGGCGCAGCGCGTACGCCGCCGCGCCCAGGACCGCCGCCGTGATCAGCGCGGCGGCCCACCCGGGCAGCCCGATCGCGAGGGCCAGTCCGGCGGCGAGCGCGACGGCCGCGCCCGCGTACAGGGCGACGGCGCCCGATGCCGCGTACAGCAGGGCCGTACGGCGCTGCCTGCGGGTCTGCTCGCGCAGTTCGTCGCGCACCGTCTCGCGTGCCACCTGCGCCAGTTCGTCGACCAGGTGCTTGTCCAGATGCTCCAAGTGATCCAAGCGTTCCATGCTGGGCGGGTACCCGCACAGATGTGCGTATAACTGAGTGTCGCCGCTCGCGCCGCAGCGGTACGCCAGGCCCGCCCCGCTGATCACCGCGAACGATCTCCGTGCGGCACTGCCCCCAACTAGGCTCGGGCGTATGGAGATTCTGGGAACCAGCCTGCGCGTCTGCGTCGACGACCTGGAGACCGCGGTCCCCTTCTACGAACGACTCGCGGGCACCGAAGCCCTTCAGTTCGAGCGCGGCGGGGTGAAGGTGGCGGCCGTCGGCTGCTTTCTGCTGATGAGCGGCCCCGAGGCCGAGTTGGAGGTGTTGCGCAAGGTGGCGGCGACCATCGCCGTGGCGGACGTCGACGAGGCCCACCGGGTGCTGACCGAACTGGGGGCCCGCGTCGTCGCGGGCCCGGTCGCGACACCGGCGGGCCGCAATCTGATCGCCGTGCACCCGGACGGCGCGGTGTACGAGTACGTGGACCGCCGCGGCTGACCCTCGCGCGACCCGCCGGGGGCCGCCGGCCCGCGCGGCCCCCACGACCGGCCGGCGGGCCGAACGCCGGACTCAGCGCGACGCGGACCGACCGCCGGACTCAGCGCGACACGGGCCGACCGCCGGACTCAGCGCGACGCGGGCCGCATCCGGAAGTCGTGGCGCTGCGGCAGCGGGCCGCCGACGGCCCGCTCCCACACCCGGCCGATCCGCTCGTCGCCCTCCCTCAGGTCGGCGACCTCGAAGCCGTCCTCGAAGACGGCCCGGGCCCGGTCGCGGTGTCCCTCCGCGAGCAGCAGCTCCGCTTCGAGCAGCCGGAACCGGCCGCGCTCACGGATCTCGGGGTACAGCCGGTCCCACACGGAGCGCGCGCCGGCCGCCCGGCCCGCCCGCAGCAGCGCCTCGATCGCCTCCCGGCCGAGCGCGGCGGTGGCGGCACTCCACTGTTCGCCCTGGTCGCGCCGCTCGTGGCAGAGGTCGTCGAAGGCCTCGGCGTACCGGTCGGCGGCCCGCTCGTGGTGGCCGGACTCCTGATCGGCGACGGCCAGACAGCGCAGCAACGGCCACAGCGACGGCGCGAGTCCGAGCGCCCGCTCCCAACTGCGCACGGCCTGCGCGCGGTCACCGGCGTGCCACTGGGCGACACCGAGGTGGTACTCGGCGAGCGGCGTGGCGGGCGCCGTCTCCAGCAGGTCACGCCAGTGCGGGGCGACCAGTGTCTCCCCGGGCGGGTTCACCCGGCGCGGCTCGGGAAAGGTGCCGGTGCGCAGCAGTTCCCGCCAGGGTTCCTGCGCCGCGCCGAGCGTCGTCTCGGGAAACGGCGTGCCGGGCAGTTTCCAGCCGGCGCGCAGCACTTCGAGGGCGCCCCAGCCGGACCCGGTGGCCAGGATCTCGGCCGGTTCCGCGTCGGCGTACGGCTGCCAGGCGGCGTAGGCGGCCTCGACGTCCGCGCGCGGCAGGACGGTCTCCAGCCGCTCCTCGGCGCGCCGTACCGCGGTGTCCCACTCCCCCGCCGGGGGCGGCGCGTCGAGCGGGCCGTAGGACTCCAGCCACGCCACCTCGCTCTCCGCCTCCATCCGTACGTGCTCCAGTTGGGTGCGGGCAAGTCCGGCCTGGATCTCGCAGTAGCCGCCGGTGCCGGGCTCGGTGAGCCACTGCTGCCAGCGGCGTCCGCCGGGGCCGGAGCCCCAGACGAACAGCTTGCGACCGCGCAGCACGTCGGTGGAGGTCTGCACGAGTCCGGTGCCGTCCTCGTCGAGGGCGGCGATCCAGCGGCGCCGCTCCGCGGGCACCTCGTAGAAGTAGTCGGCGGCGTACGTGCTGTTGAGGGGGTAGGTGCGGTCGGTTCCCTCGTGCACGGGGACCGGGACCCGGGTCAGGCGACGGTCGTAGCCGAAGTGCCAGGCTTCCTCGGCGGGAGCGAGCACCCGGCGTTCCTCGGGTACGGCGATGTTGGACCACCAGTAGGTGGCGACGGGCCGCTCGTGCGGGTTGCGGACGCGGACGCCGACGTGCAGGAAGTCGGAGCCCTCCGGCAGCCACAGGTCCACCTGGAAGGGCAGGTCGCGCAGCCGCTCCCACTCCCACAGGCGCAGCATGACGCCGCCGTCCGGGGCGGGGACGCGGGCGGCGTGCAGGGGCGAGCAGGAAAGGGTGGTGTGGCCGGTGGCGCCGATGTTCCATTCGACGCCGCCGGAGAACCAGGCGCCGTTGAGAGCGAAGTCGGCGGGCTGGAACACCGGGTTGCGGTAGAGGAGTTCGCGGCCGGTGCTCTTGTGGACGAGGGAGGCGATCCGGCCGCCGAGGCCGGGGAGCACGGTGGCGCGCAGCCGGTCGTTCTCCAGGACGAGGGCGTCGATCCCGGCGGGTCGCCGTGTCCTGCCGTAGCCGTCGCGGATCCGTGCGGGCAGCAGGCTGTTCAGGGGGGCGTAGCCGATCTGCCGGGCCATGTCGTGCGGCAGGCCCGCCTTGTCCCGGTCCTCGATGCGGTGGGCCTCGTCGAGCGGACGCAGCGCGGGCAGCGGGTTGTCGGGGCCCACGGGAGCGCAGGGGAGCGTCAGTACCTCGCGTCGGATCGTCGTCACGATCACCATGGAACCCGGTCACCGGGGAGCTGACCAGGGGCACCGCCGGTCAGGATTGCGCAAAGGCGCCCGGCGGGCCGTCGGGGCCGCCGGGCGGAAATGCCGTGGGCGGCGTCCCCTGGACGACGTACAGTCGGTCCTTCGACCACGACCGCGGCGATGCGCCGGTGCGGTGGCGTGCCGGTGCGGTGGCGAAGGAGTACGAGCACCGATGAGCGAGCAGCACACCTACCGGGTCATCGTCCGGGGCACCTGGGACGGGCTGAGTGACGAGGCGCGGGCGCGGCTGCTCGCCGGGGCGGCGGACCACGGGATGACGAGCATGCGGTTCACCGAGGAGGGGTCGCTGTCCTACGAGGCGGCGCCGCTGAAGCACTTCTCGATGCGCTTCGTCGTGGTGTCGGACGCCCGGGACGGTGAGGAGATGGCGGCGGCGATCGCGGAGGACCGGGCGGAGAGCGCCCTGCGCGGCCTCGGCCACGGTTTCCGCGACCTGCGCTCCACCGTCACCGACCTGGACACGATGAAGGTCAACCGGAAGTCCGCGTCCCGGCGGTGAGCGCCCACCGCTGGTGGTCGCGCCAGGCCCCGTCGACGTGGAGCATGTCCGGGGAGTAGCCCTCCAGGCGGAAGCCGCAGGAGCGGGCCAGGGCGATGGAGGCGGTGTTGCCCGGCTGGACGTTGATCTCCAGCCGGTGCAGGCACATCGGGCCGAAGGCGTGCTCGATGACGAGGCCGAGGGCCTCCCGCATCAGTCCGCGCCCGGCCGCGTGCGCGAAGGCGCCGTAGCCGAGCGCGCCGCTCTGGAAGGCACCCCGCACGATGTTGTTGATGTTGATGTAACCGGCGATGGCCCCCGCCCGCGGTCCGTCACCGGGCCCCTCGTCCGGTCCGGTGATGAGCCCTTCGTCCGGTCCGGTGATGAGCCCTTCGTCCGGTCCGGTGATGATCTCCTCGCCTGGGCCGGCCGCGGCCCCCGCGCTGTCGGCCGCCCCCTGGCCGCCCTTCTCGCAGACCAGGAAGCCGGCCCTGTCCTGGCCGTCGATCAGCCGCTGCGCGTAGGCGGTGTACGCCTCGGCCGTGGCGGGCGGGAACAGCCACGGGCGGTGCAGGCCGGTGCTCTCCCGGACCCGGGCGGTGAACTCGGGGCCGTCGTCCTGGGTGAAGTGACGGATGCCCACGCGGGGCCCCTCGGCGAGGTAGCGGGATGCGGTGTGCGGCATGCCCGCCACCCTATGCGAGGCGCGCGCGGCTCACTCCGGAACGCGGCTCACTCCCGTCCCGCGACTCACTCCGGTACGACGGGCAGGCTCAGCGTTCCGGTGTCCTCGGGGGAGCTGACCACGGTGACCGGCTTGATGCCGCGGTTGCCGAAGTAGGCGTCGTCGCTCGCCGCGATCACGAACCGCAGCCGGTGCCCCTGGGCGAAGCGGTGCACGATGCCCGGCAGCGTCACCGTGAAGGCGCTGGTCGCGTCGGGCACACGGACGGGTGCGACCAGCCGGTGCACGAGGGTCCGGGTGCCGTCGGGCGCCTCGTCGTACAGCTTGGCGAACAGGACGAGCCGGTCCGCGGCGTCGGGCGAGCCCTGCGCGCGTTCGGCCTTCGGGGAGACGACCTTGAGCGTGGCGCGGGGCGCGCCCACGACGTCCATGGCCTGCGTCAGCGGCGCGCTCGTCCAGTCGAGGTGCGTGCCCTTGACGTCGTACGGCGCGGGGTCGGGGAGTCCGATGACGCCCGCCAGTGAGCTTTCCGAATGACTCGTGGGGACCAGCCAGTTGGTGTAGGTGCGGCTGCCGCGGGTGACCTGGCCCGGCTGGTCGACGAGGGTGCCGTCGCCGGAGAGGTAGAGGGTCCGGCCGGACGCGGGCAGGCGGTCGGCGGTCGCGTAGGTGTGGTCGGGGTCGGTGATCCAGTCGCGGTAGTAGGCGAAGTCGGGGCCGGTGCCGGTGTTCCGGTCGCGGTGCAGGTAGCGGTCGAACCAGGCGAGGACGCGCCGGCCGACGTAGCTGGTCTCCAGGTTGCCCTGGGCGAGGTTCAGTTCACCGGCGGCGGGGTCGGTCATGCCGCCGCTGTGGCCCCAGGACTGCCAGATCATCTTCGTCTCGGTGCCCTGGGCCTTCAGGGTCCGGTAGGTCGCGGTGGCCTCGTTGAGGTTGAAGAGGGTGTCGGCCTGGCCCTGGACGAGCAGGGTGGGTGCCGTCACCCGGTCGAGGTAGGAGACCGGGGAGACGCCGCGCGCGTAGGAGAGCAGGCGCCGGGTGGCGTCCTCGGGGTAGTGGCCCGAGTCGAGGGTGCGGACGGTGTCGCAGGCCTGGCTGGTGAAGTGCAGGCAGGTGAGGGAGTTGATCCGGGTGGGGTCGAGGGCCGGCCGGGTGAGCGGCTGGCTCTCGCCCATGAGGTAGAAGCCGTTGGTCCACTGCCACTTGAAGGCGCCGGGCACGTCGCCGGCTCCGACGGCGTTGTTCGGGTCGAGGGAGTAGGCGAGGTCGTTCCAGGTGATCATCGGGACGAGGGCGTCGACCCGGTGGTCGACGGCGGCGGTGGCCAGTTGCACGGCGCCGCCGTAGGAGCCGCCGATCATGCCGACGCGCGGGTCTCCCGCGCCGTCCTGGGTGACGTAGTCGGCGCGGGTTCCGTCGTCGGCGGCGCGTCGGCCGGCCAGGAAGTCGACGAGTTGCGAGGCGGCGCGGCCGTCGACGGCGGGGTCGTCCAGGGAGACCAGACAGCCCGACGCGCCGAAGCCGAGGCCGGAGTAGACGAGGGAGACGTATCCGCGTGCGGCGAAGGCCTTGCCGACGGCGTCGGTCGAGCCGTCGTCCTTGCTGCCGCCGAACCCGTTGGTGGCGAGCACGGCGGGCGCCGGGTGGGCGCTGTCGACACCGGCGGGCCGGTACAGGTCGGCGTCCACGGTGCAGGTCCCCGCACCCGCCCGGACGGTGAACTTCAGCGGCGTGACGCCGTACCGGCCGCCGGCCGCCGCGGGGGCGGTGAGGGCCAGGGGCGAGCCGAGTGCGGCCGCGAGGGCGAGGACGAGGGCGGTGCGGGCTCTGGGCACACGACGGGACACGAGACCTCCACACTGAGGGCAACCCGACTTACCGACCAGTAAGTACCGGCCGCAAGTCATGGTGTGACACGTGTCAGGCCCCGTCAATCACCGCGACGGAGGTTTCTTGACGCAGATTCAGTGAACGAGGCCGCGCACCGCCTCTCAGCCCAGGGCAGGCGCCTCCAGCGTCAACGTGCCCGCGTCGGCGTCCAGTTCGGCGGCGACACCGAAGGGGATCGTGGACGCCCCCGCGCAGTGCCCGAAGCCGAAGTCCTCGGCGACCGGCACACCCAGCGGGCCGAGCCGGTCGGCGAGCAGGGCCCGCACCCGGGCCGGCTCGCCGCACTCCTCCCACGAGCCCAGCAGCACCCCGCGCACCCGCTCCAGCCAGCCCGCGCGCAGCAGTTGGGTGAGGTAGCGGTCCAGACGGTACGCCTCCTCGCCCACGTCCTCCAGGCACAGCAGGCCACCGGCCGCCGAGGGCCGCGCGTGCGGGGTGCCGAGGTCGGAGGCGAGCAGGGCGAGGCAGCCGCCGAGCGTGACGCCCCTGGCCCGGCCGGGGACCAGGGCCGTGCCGCCCGAGGTGATCACGCGGACCGTCTCGGGCGCGAACAGGGTCGCCCGGAGGTGCTCCTGGGCGCGGGCGTTCTTGACGAAGTCGGCGCCCGCCGCCATCGGGCCGTGCAGGGTGACCAGGCCCAGCCGGACGGCGAAGGCCTCGTGCAGCGCGGTGATGTCACTGAAGCCGACGAACACCTTCGGTCCCGCCGCGCGCATCGCCTCCCAGTCGAGCAGGTCGGCCATGCGCTGCGCGCCGTAGCCGCCCCGCGCGCACAGCACCGCGTCCACGGACGGGTCGCACCACGCCTGCTGGAGGTCGGCGGCCCGCTCGGCGTCCGTTCCGGCCAGGTAGGCGAACTCGCCGTGACGGTGGAGCACATGGGGTGCGGCGACCGGGTCCAGGTCCCAGCCGCGCAGCACGTCGAGGCCGGCCTGGAGGCGCTCCTCGGGGACGGGTCCGCTGGGGGCGACGACGGCCACCTTGGCGCCGGGGGCGAGCCGGGCGGGGCGCAGCAGTTCCTTCACGTGCCCAGCTCCAGAGTGGGGACGCCGGCCGGTTCGATGCCGAACACCTGGGCGTACAGGGAGAGTTCCGCCTCCAGGGCGCGGACCATGGTGTCGGCGCGCCGGAAGCCGTGTCCCTCGCCCTGGAAGGTGAGGTAGGCGTGCGGCACGTCGCGCCCCTGGAGCCGGTCCAGGAAGCGTTCGCACTGGGCGGGCGGGCAGATGACGTCGTCCAGCCCCTGGAGCAGCAGGAACGGCGCCGTGATCCGGTCGGCGTGCTGGGCGGGCGAGCGCTCGGCGTACCGGCCGGGCACCTCGGCGAGCGGGCCGACCAGGCTCTCCAGGTACTGCGACTCGAAGTCGTGGGTCTCCCCCGAGCCCCACGCCGTCAGGTCGAGGATCGGGTAGAGGATGGTGCCGCAGGCGTAGACGTCGGTGCCGGTCAGGGAGGCCGCGGTGGTCCAGCCGCCCGCGCTGCCGCCGCGGATCGCGAGCCGGTCCCGGTCGGCGGTGCCCTCGTCGGCGAGGGCGAGCGCGACGGCCGCGCAGTCCTCGACGTCGACGACGCCCCACTGTTCGCGCAGCCGGTCGCGGTACTCCCGGCCGTACCCGGTCGAGCCCCCGTAGTTCACCTCGGCGACGCCGATGCCCCGTGAGGTGAAGTAGGCGATCTCCAGGTCCAGGACGAGCGGGGAGCGGCTGGTGGGCCCGCCGTGCGCCCACACGACGTAGGGGGGCAGCTCCCCTTCGGGCGCGGTGCAGCCGGGGTGGTGCGGCGGGTGGATGTGCGCGTGCACGTCGCGGCCGTCCGGGCCGGTGAAGGTGCGCACCCGCGGCTCGGGGTAGTACGCGGGGTCGACCGGGTCGTGGTGGGCGGCGCCGATCACCCGGGCCCGGCCGATGGGGTTCCCCCCGCGCGAGGTTGTTCGAGCGTGGGGGAGGGTGTCCAGTTCGACGACCTCGTGGGAGCCGCGCGGTCCGGCGCCGACGGCGACGACGCGCTCGCCGTGCACCGCGAGGCTGGCGTCGAACTCGCTCCAGGGGCCCGCCGCGTCCACGACCTCGCCGGTCTCCGGGTCGAGGATGCCGAGGGCGGCGGCGCCCCGGCCGTGCACGACGGCGACGAGACCGCTGTCCAGGGGTGCGAACCAGCGCTGCCCGAGCTTCCACAGCGGCCCGGCGAACTCCTCCTCGCGGGGACAGAGCGGGTGCCCGTCGCGGTAGAGGTTCCACCAGCCGCCGCGGTCGCTCGCGTACAGCAGGGAGCCGTCGGCCGCCCACTCGACCTGGGCGACGGACTCCTCGGGGCCGCCGGCCACGGTGCGCGGGGCGGCGAGGCGCCCGTCCCCGTCGACGTCGGCGACCACGAGTTCCGTGCCGTCCCAGGGCATCCTCGGGTGGTCCCAGGCCAGCCACGCGGCCCGCCGCCCGTCGGGTGAGAGGCGGGGGCCGGTCACGAAGCGGTGCCGCTCGCCGGTCAGTTCCCGCACGGCGCCGCGGTCCTTGGCCGCCGAGCCGTCCAGCGGTACCGCGACGGGCACGCGACGCACGTCGGTGGGCGACTCGCCGGTGAACTCCTCCATGACGCACCAGACCTCACCGCGCTCCGCCCGCACCTGCGGCTCCGCCCAGCGCAGTCCGCCGCCGACCGTGGACAGGGGGGTGAGCGGAACCGGTTCGCCGGCGCCGGGCTCGTAGCGGTAGAGCCGCTGGTCGGCGAAGTGCACGAAGACGACCAGGACCGCGCCGTCCACCACGGTCCCGGTCCAGGGCCGTCCGCCGTACTCGATGACCCTGCTGCGCACGTTCCACGGCGGCGGCAGGACGGTCTCCTCGGTACCGCCCGCCCGTCGCCCGCCACCGCCCTTCCCAGGAGGCGCTTCGCGCCCCACCTCCTGATTGCGCCGCCGTACGAGCGCCCGCCTGCCGCCCTCGGCGGGCCGTGGCTCGGTCCACCACACCTCGTCGCCGACGAAGCCCACGAACTCCGGCTTGCCGTCGTGCGCGGCGGCCAGGGCCGCGTCGATCGGCGAGGGCCAGGAACCGTACGGCAGGGTCTCCACTGTTTCCCTCTCCCAACTCGCTCAGGACGTCCGCAGGAAGCGGTCGAGCACGCGGACACCGAAGTGCAGTGCCTCCACGGGGACGCGTTCGTCGACTCCGTGGAACAGGGCGTCGTAGTCGAAGCCCTCGGGCAGCTTCAGCGGCGAGAAGCCGTAGCCCGTGATGCCGAGCCGCGAGAACTGCTTGGCGTCGGTGCCGCCCGCCATGCAGTACGGCACGACGTGACCCTCGGGCGCGAACTCCTGGACGGCGGTGCGCATCGCTCGAAACGTCGGTGAGTCCACGGGTGCCTGGATCGCCACCTCGCGGTGGTGGAACTCCCAGTCCACGTCCGGGCCGGTCAGCAGGTCCAGGGTCGCGCGGAACTCCTCCTCCCCGCCGGGCAGATACCGTCCGTCGACGTGGGCGACGGCCTCCCCGGGGATGACGTTCACCTTGTAACCGGCGTCCAGCATCGTCGGGTTGGCGCTGTTGCGCAGGGTGGCCTCCACCAGGCGGGCGGCCGGGCCCAGCTTGTCGAGCAGCGCGTCCACGGTGTCCGGGTCGGCCTCCAGGCCGTACAGGGCGGCCAGTTCGGTGAGGGCCGCGCGGACCGTCGGGGTGAGCCGCAGGGGCCACTGGTGGGCGCCGATCCGGGCGATCGCGGCGGCGAGCCGGGTCACCGCGTTCTCCGCGTTGACGCGGGAGCCGTGCCCGGCCCGGCCCCGCGCGGTCAGCTTCAGCCAGGCGGTGCCGCGCTCCCCGGCGGCGATCGGGTAGATCTGCCGGCCGGCGCCGTCGTGGAAGGTGTACGCACCGGACTCGCTGATGCCCTCGGTGCAGCCCTCGAAGAGGTGGGCGTGCTCGTCGGCCAGGAACCCGGAGCCGTCCTCGGCGCTGGCCTCCTCGTCGGCGGTGAACGCGACGACGAGGTCCCGCCGCGGCCTGAGCCCCTGCCGGGCCCAGGAGCGGACCACCGCCAGGATCATCGCGTCCATGTTCTTCATGTCGACCGCGCCCCGGCCCCAGACGACGCCGTCGCGGACCTCGCCGGAGAACGGGTGCACGCTCCAGTCCGCGGCCTGCGCCGGCACGACGTCCAGGTGACCGTGGACGAGCAGCGCGGGCGCGGACGGGTCGGTGCCGGGGATCCGGGCGACGACGTTGGTCCGGCCCGGGGTCCGCTCCAGGAGCACCGGTTCCACACCACTCGACGCGAGCTGCTCGGCGGCGTACTCGGCGGCCGGGCGCTCATGGCAGTCGCCGCCGCCCCGGTTGGTCGTGTCGATCCGGATCAGGTCGGAGGTGAACCGGACGACCTCGTCCAGTGCCTGCGCGTCAGCCATACTGCTCCTCGATGGCGGCCGAAGCGATCGTGGTGACCGCCTTGAACGTGCGGATTGCCTCGTACATGGTGGCGCTCGTACAGACCACCTTGCGCTCGCCGACGCGGGCCACGCCGGGCACCACGGTGACGGCCATGGCCAGGTGCTCGGCGTCGAACTCCACCGCCACGGTGAACGGCCCGCCGTCCACGGGCTCGGCGCGGACCGCCAGGGACACGGCCCGCTCGGCAGCCGCCCGGATGTCGGCGGCGGTACGGGCCGGCGTGCGGCACACCGCCGCGTAGCGCGACACGTGGTCCTTCACCGCGACCTTCAGTGCCCCGGGCGCGTACCCCAGCGCGTCCTCGCAGGCCACGTCGTCGCCGGTGACGAGGACCACGGGCACGCCGTACTCGGCGGCCACGTGCGCGTTGAGCAGTCCCTCGCTGGCCCGTACGTCGTTCACCCACACGCCCGTGATGGAGTTGGCGAGGTAGGTGTGGGCGAGGACGCCCTCCATGCCGGCGCCCGCGTGGTAGCCGACGAAGGCGATGCCGTCCACGTCACCGTGCTGTACGCCCTCCACCATGGAGAGCGACTTGTGCCGTCCGGTGAGCATCTGCGCCCGCTCGTCCAGCTCCTCAAGCAGCAGGTTGCGCATGGTCCAGTGCGCCTCGTTGATGAGGACCTCGTCCGCGCCGCCGTCGAAGAACCCGAGCACGGCCGCGTTCACGTCCGACGTGAACATCGACCGGCACCGCTCCCACTGCGGTGTCCCCGGCAGCACGTCGGCGGGCCAGGTCACACCGGTGGCGCCTTCCATGTCGGCGCTGATGAGGATCTTCATGGTGCGCCACGTTACGCGCCGGCGCGGCGCCCCGGAACTGCCGCACGCCGAGTTCCCCGAAGCCATGGCGCCACGGCACCAGGGTCACTAGGTTTAAACTCGAACTCCCGAACGGGAGTTCACCCAGAAGAAGGAGTTCGCTTCCGTGGCGTCCCACCGTCGACCGAAGAAGCCCAGCCGCACCCGCGTCACCGTGCTGACCACGGCGGCCGCCGCCGCTGTGGCGATCAGCGCGCAGGCGGCCAACGCGGCGCCGAGCGAGAAGCCGAGCAAGGACGAGGTCAAGTCCAAGGTCGACAAGCTCTACGAGCAGGCGGAGCAGGCCACCGAGAAGTACAACGGCGCCAAGGAGAAGCAGCAGAAGCTCCAGCGGGAGATCTCCACCATCCAGGACAACGTCGCCCGCGGCCAGCAGGAGTTGAACAAGCTGCGCGACGGCCTCGGCGCGATGGCGGCCGGCCAGTACCGCTCCGGCGGTATCGACCCCGCCCTCCAGCTCTTCCTCTCCTCCCACCCGGACGACTACCTGGACAAGGCCGCCACGCTCGACCAGGTCAGCGGCCAGCAGGCCGACGCGCTGAAGAAGATCCAGGACAAGCAGCGCCGCCTCGCCCAGCAGCGTGCCGAGGCCACCGCGAAGCTCAAGGACCTCGCGGCCACCCGCACCGAACTGGGCAGCAAGAAGAAGGAAGTCCAGGGCAGGCTCGCCGAGGCACGGCAGCTCCTCAACACGCTCACGGCCAAGGAGAAGCAGCAGCTCGCCGCGGCCGAGCAGACCCGCGCCACCCGCGGCACCGAGCGCGTGGACCTGGGCAAGATAACCCCGGGCAGCGGCCACGCGGGCGCCGCGTTCGCCGCCGCACAGAGCAAGATCGGCAGCCCGTACGACTACGCCCACAACGGCCCGACCTCCTTCGACTGCTCGGGCCTGACCTCCTGGGCGTACGCGCAGGCCAACGTCTCCATCCCGCGCACCTCCGAGGCACAGGCCAACATCGGCCAGCGGATCTACTCGCAGAGCCAACTCCAGGTCGGCGATCTGGTCTTCTTCTTCGGCGACCTGCACCACGTCGGCCTCTACGCGGGCAAGGGCATGGTGCTGCACGCCCCGCACAGCGGCGCCTTCGTGCGCTACGAGCCGATGGGCAACATGCCCTACCAGTTCGGCGTCCGCGTCTGACACGCCGTCCGGCCGCCGCCGGCGCCCCGGCGGCGGCGCAGGACGGTCAGGACGCCGTCTGGGACGCCGCGGCGTCGGGGCGCAGATCGGCCAGGGTGAGCCGGTGCGCCGGAGGGTCGGGCAGGACCGTGCGTCCGGTGGTGCGCAAGTCCGGTCCTACATGGAGGAGTTCACCCGGTGCCAGGGGGCGCCAGTCGGGGTTGTCGTCCATGCGTTCGCTGGCGACCACCACGGCGGGCCGGTCGGCCAGGTTCGCCGAGTGGACCCGCACCCGCCCGCCACTGCCGCTGTGGTCGAGGTGGCGGGCGCCGTGCGGGCCGCCCGCCGGACGCTGGAGCACGTACAGCCCGTGGGTGTCGGGGTAGCGCAGCGCCCACAGTTCGTCCGGGGTGATCAGGACGAGGTTCAGGGCGTAGACGGGCAGGTTCGCGGCGATCCAGCGAGCGGCCTCGGCGATGCCCGCGCCGACGTCGCCGCCGTGGTCGCGGATCTCGCGGGTGACGAGGGCGAAGAACCGCTCGGAGTCGGTGTCGCCCCTGACCCGTGACCGGTCCTCGCCCAGGTGCTCGTCGAGCCTGCCGAGGTCCTCGATGACCCCGTTGTGCGCGAACAGCCGGCCCTCCTGCTCGAACGGGTGGGTGTTGCGGGGGTCCAGGCCGCCCGTCGAGGCGTAGCGGATGTGCGCGAGGAAGGTGGCGGACTCGGCCTGCCGGGCGTCCTCGGCGAAGGCCCGGTCCTCGTACGCGGCGATCGGGGCCTTGTCCACGCGCGGGGTGCCGTCCGGGGCGAAGTAGCCGAGGCCCGTGCCGTCGGGGTCCTGGCGGCTCTGCCGGCTGAGGCTGTCGGGGGCGTCGAGGAGCCAGAAGGTGGCGTGGGTGCGCTGCGGGGCACTGCTGAGGCCGAACAGGCGGCACATCGAGACCTCCTGGGTCAGTCGCGGCCCGGGCTGTGCGGGTTCTTGGTCTCGGCGCCGTGGGCGAACCCGCCGGCGTCGTCGGCGCTGCGGTGCGGCTCGTGCTGCTTGTCCAGCCGGGGCAGGACGCGGCGCAGGTCGGCCAGGAGCAGATCGGCGAGGTCGTGGCTGAAGCCGTTGCGCACCACGACCCGCAGCACGGCCAGATCGGTGCGGTTCTTCGGGAAGGTGTACGCGGGCACCAGCCAGCCGTTCTCGCGCAGCGCGGCGGAGACGTCGAAGACGCTGAAGTGTTCGGTGCCCTCGCGCATCCGGAAGGCGAAGACGGGGAGGTCGCTGCCGTCGGTGACCAGCTCGAACGGGCCGAGCCGTGCGATCTCGGCGGCGAGCCGGGTGGCGACGTCGCGGCAGGTCTGCTGGACCCGCCGGTAGCCGTCGAAGCCCAGGCGCAGGAAGTTGTAGTACTGGGCGACGACCTGGGCGCCGGGCCGGGAGAAGTTCAGCGCGAAGGTCGGCATGTCGCCGCCGAGGTAGTTGACGTGGAAGACGAGGTCGTCGGGGAGGGCGTCCTTGTCCCGCCACAGGGCCCAGCCGACGCCGGGCATGACCAGGCCGTACTTGTGGCCCGAGGTGTTGATGGAGGCGACCCGCGGCAGCCGGAAGTCCCACTCCAGGTCAGGATCGAGGAAGGGGGCGATCATCGCACCCGACGCCCCGTCGACGTGGACGGGGACGTCCAGGCCGGTGCGGGCCTGGAGGTCGTCCAGGGCGGCGACGATGTCGGCGACGGGCTCGTAGCTGCCGTCGAAGGTGGAGCCGAGGACCGCGACCACCCCGATGGTGTTCTCGTCGCACAGCTCGACCGCCTGCTCGGGGGTGAGGTGGTAGCGGTCCCCCTCCATCGGCACGTAGCGCGGCTCGACCTCGAAGTAGTCGGCGAACTTCTCCCAGCAGATCTGGACGTTGATGCCCATGACCAGGTTGGGCCGGTCCGCCGGCTTGCCCTCGGCGCGGCGCCGGTGCTGCCAGCGGCGCTTGAGCGCGAGACCGCCCAGCATCGCCGCCTCGCTGGAGCCGATGGTGGAGCAGCCCACCGCGCGGCGGGGGTCCTCGGCGTGCCAGAGCCGGGCGAGCATGTGGACGCACCGGGTCTCGAGTTCCGCGGTCTGCGGATACTCGTCCTTGTCGATCATGTTCTTCTCGGCGCACTCGTCCATCAGCCGCCGGGCCTCCGGCTCGGCCCAGGTGGAGACGAACGTCGCCAGGTTCTGCCGGGCGTTGCCGTCGAGCATCAGCTCGTCGTGGACGATCTGGTAGGCCGTGTCCGGGTCCATCTCCGACTGCGGCATCGCGTACCGCGGGATCTCCAGCGGTTCCCGGCTGAAGACCGGGTTGACCGCCAGGTCACGGCTGCTGCCGTGACCGTCGCGGGAATGCCTCACCGTCATGCGCGCTCCGTCCTCCGCCTGTCGTCGGCGTACCTGTACCCGGGCAACGCCGGATGGATCCTCGCGTCACCGCTCCAGGAAGTCGAACAGCTCTTCCCAGCGGCGGGTGATGGTGTCGGGGTCGAAGCGCTGCACGCTGCGCAGGGCCTGCTCGCCCATCGTGTCCCGCAGCCGCTCGTCGGACATCAACCGTACGAGGTGGCGGGCGAGTTCGGGGGTGTTGCCGGGCCGGGCCAGCAGTCCGTCCTCGTCGTGGGTGACGATCTCGCGGACGCCGGGCGCGCAGTCGAAGGCCACGCACGGCACCCCGCTCGCCATCGCCTCCAGCAGCACGAGCGGGAAGCCCTCGCCGCGGGAGGACTGGACGAAGACGGAGGAGGCGCGCAGCGCCCCGGGCACGTCGTCGGTCTGCCCGGCGAAGTCCACCGAGTCCTCGATGCCCAGCTCCGCGCACTGCCGGCGCAGCTGCGCCTCGGCCTCTCCCCTGCCGTAGATCCGCAGGGTCCAGCCGGGCTGCCGCGGCGCGGCCTCGGCCCAGGCGTCCAGGAGCAGGTCGACGCCCTTCTCGTGGGAGAGCCGGCCGATGCTCGCCACCACCTTCTCGGTGCGCGGGGACGGCGTGCCGGGCTCGATGGGCAGCGGGTTGGGCATGAAGTCGAGGTTGTTCATCCCCTCGCCGACCCAGCGGTCGGCGTCCTCCTGGGTGAGGGCGAGGAGCCGGTCGACGTCCGCGTAGTACTTCTTCACCCGGGCGAATCGGGAGGACTTGCGGGCCGTCTCGAAGGACTCGTGGGTCATGCCGATGAGGGTGTGGCCGGCGGTGTCCGCGAGGGCTACCCACTCCATCGCCCACACCTGGGGGACGATGATCACGGCGCCGGGCGCGGCGGCGCGGAACAGTGCCGTGAGGCGTCCGGCGGCGGCGCGCATGTGGGCGTCGTGGCGGCGCAGGGCGGGGTCGGCGGAGCCGAGCAGGCGGCGCGGCCGCGGGCGGCCGGGCGGGCGGCGGGCGTAGAGCGTCACCGTCCTGAACGGCGGGTTCTCGCCGAGGTCCATCGGGTGCCCCGCCGGTGCGATACCGGCGATGGTGACCCGGTGGCCGCGGCCGGCCAGCAGGGTGGCGAGCTGGGCCTGCCAGCGGCCCACACCGCCGAGTTCGTCGACCTCGTTGGCCACGAAGAAGATGTCGCGCTGGGTCATCGGGCCTCTCCCGCGGGGCCGAAGAAACGGTCCACGATCTGTGCCGCGGCGTCCCCGCGGTCGTACTCGCCGTACTTGTCCACGAACTCCTTCAGCCGGGCCTCGTACGTCGTGTGCACGGCGGTGAGGTCGCCGAGCGCGGCGAAGAGGTCCTCCGGGGTGCGGGGCACGGGGCCGGGCGCCTCGGCGAGCAGGTCGAAGTACGTGCCGCGGGTGTCCTCGGCGTACTCCTCCCAGTCGTGGACGTAGAACACGATGGGGCGCTGGAGCAGCGCGTAGTCGAACATCACCGAGGAGTAGTCGGTGATCAGGGCGTCGGCGAGCAGCATCAGCGGGGTGATGTCCGGTTCCGCGCTGACGTCGACGACGCGTCCGGCCATCGAGGGGGGCAGGGTGAGCCGGTTGAGGTAGTGCGCGCGGACGAGCAGGACGTGGTCGTCGCCGAAGCGGTCGGCGTACTCCTCGACGTCGAAGGGGAACGCGAAGTCCCGCACACGGCCGTCGGGGTGGGCGCGGAACGTCGGCGCGTACAGCAGCACCCGCTTGTCCGGGTCGATGCCCAGGCGCTCGGCCAGCCGCCGCGCCTGCGGGTCGGGCGTGTCGGACTCGCGGGCGCGCACGAGGGCGTCGTTGCGCGGGTAGCCGGTGCGCAGCAGCTTGTGCTCGGGGATGCGGTAGGCGCGGGCGAGGGTGCGCACGTCGTGCTCGCTGCGGACCACGAAGTGGTCGAACCGGTCCAGGGCCTGCTGGTAGGCGAGCTGCTCCTGCTCGGACTGCGTCCGGTGGGTGGGTTCGTCGAAGCCCATCCGCTTGAGCGCCGAGCCGTGCCAGGTCTGGATGTACGTCGTCTCGGGGCGCTTGTTCAGGCGCAGCGGGTAGCCCTGGTTGTCGATCCAGTACTCGGCCTGGGCGAGCGCCTTCAGGTACCGCCACGACCAGCGGCGCACCAGCTCGGCGTCCTCGGGGAAGCCCTTGGGGCGGTCGCCTGCGTAGGACCAGACGGGGGTGATGGGCACGCCGCGGCGGCGCAGCTCCTCGTAGATCGCGCGGGGGCTGTCGCTGTACTGCTTGCCGAGGTGGCTCTCGAAGACGACGCTGCCCTTGCGGACCGGGAGCTTGCTCAGCATGCGGTCGTAGACCTGGAGCTTGCGGGCGCCGGAGTTCAGGTCGCGGCGCACGGCGCGCAGCTTGCGGTAGGCGCCCTTGGCGGCGCGGGCGGGGCGGCCGTGCAGGTTGCGCTGCACGGCGGCGCGGCCGGTGCGGGCGGCCTGGCCGTGCTGGGCGAGCCGGAAGGCGAGGTGGCCCTTGGCGGAGACCTGGGCCTCGATGCGGTCGGCCATCAGCCGGGTCAGCCGCGGCCGGACGGGAAGGGCCTCGGCGTGCTCCAGGTCGACGGTGCCGACGGTGAGGCGGCTGGTGGTCAGCGCGCCGTCCGCGGTGAGGTGCAGCCGGACGTCCCAGACGTCGTCGATGATGCCGAGCGGGCGCAGGCGCCGGGTCAGGGGCACCTCGGCCCGCCAGGCGATCGTGTCGCCCTCGTGGGTGAGCGCGGAGACCGGGAAGCGGAAGGTCTGCAGGCTGCGCCGCCTGGCCCGGAACTCCAGCTCGGCGGTGAGCTTCGCCTCGGGGGCGATGGTGTGCAGCGGGTTGACGATCTCACCGGCGAGCCGTACGTCGCCGCCGTGCGCCGCGTACTCGGTGAGCTGGTTGCGCAGGAACATCTGGTTCAGCCGCTTGGCGTGGTAGCCGAGGGGGGTGACGTCCAGGACGGCGCGCATCTCGGGGTCGTCGAGGTAGCGGTCGGTCCAGTAGATCCGGCCGTCCCGCTCGACCAGCGGCGTGGCGATCTTGTGCCGGTTGATCAGGGTGTCGATGGCCGGCATCAGGTCCGCCCAGTCCTCGCGCAGCAGCAGCTGGGCGCAGATGGCGTGGACGCGGTCCAGTTCGGCGTAGGCCGCCTCGGGGAAGTCCTGCACGTAGCCGCGGGCCAGCTCGGCGAAACCGTGCCGGTAGTCGTCGTCGAGGAAGGGCAGTTCCCGCAGGTAGAGCACGAGGTCGTGCTTGAGGAACTTGATGTCCTTCCACAGCTTCAGCCTCTCCTGTCCCTGGCGGTCCAGAAGGGCGTCGATGCGGCGGTGGATCTCGACCCGGTCGGCGAAGTTGCGGATCTCGCCGCGGCGGTTGCTGATCGACTTGGCCTCGGTCTTCTCCACGACGTTCCAGTGGTAGACCGTGTTGGGGATGAGGGTGATGCGCCGCGCCGCCAGGTAGGCCTGGGCGGAGAAGAGCAGGTCCTCGTAGTGGATGCCGCGGGGGAAGGCGAGGTCGTTGTCGAGCAGGAACTCGCGCCGGTAGCACTTGTTGGTCGACAGGGTGTCGAAGACGAACAGGTCCGGCAGCTCGGCGACGGAGTCGAGGGTGCGGGTGCTGCGGTACAGCCAGGGGTACCAGGCGACGCGCTTGCCGTGCCGGTTGTCGGTGTACACCCGCACGCACAGGCCGGAGACGAGGTCGGCGTCGCTGCGGTCAGCGGCCTCGACCATGTTGCGGCAGGCGTTGCGCTCCAGTGTGTCGTCGCTGTCCAGGAACATCACGTACCGGCCGCGGGCGACCTTGACGCCCTGGTTGCGGGGCTCTCCGCAGCCGCCGCTGTTCTCGGCGAGCCGGATCGCGCGGACCCTGCCGGGGTGGGCCGCGGCGAGCGCCTGCGCCACCCCGTAGGAGCCGTCCGTCGAGCAGTCGTCGGCGATGATGACCTCGACATTGCGCAGAGTTTGCTCGAGTACGGAACCAACGGCCGCCGGAAGTCGCTCTTCGTCGTTGTAGACGATGACGACAACGCTGACGTCCGGCTCGGGCACGACGCTCGACACGGCCACCTCTTGTCTCTGTACGGTGGGGGATGCGGTGGGGTGGACGCAACCCTACAGGCTGTAGTGAGCACCCCCTCTCCGCACCCCTCCTGCAAACTACGTCAATGCGACAATACGCCGCCCTTCTGACACGCTGGGCCGGGGCGGGGCGGGCCCCTGGGACGTGGGGGCCGGTGGGCGGTCGCAGGCACCGCGGCCGTTCGAGCGGCGGCAGCAGCCGCCGGGGGCGGTGGTGTCAGGCCGCGCGGCCTGCCGCGACCAGCCATCTGGACGGCAGTTCCATACGGGTGCCGTCGGGTGCGGACTCCGTGGTGGTGAGCGGGGCCTCACCGCTCACCAGGACGGTGAGGCCGGCCGAGCGGAGGTATCGCGGCACCGCGGCGTCGGCCACCTCGCCGGGGGCTATGCCGTGCCGGAGGACCGGGGCGAGCTTGGGCGGCGGCCCCGCCGGGTCCTGTGCCAGCCGGCCCAGCACCGGCCGGGCGGCCTCGGACAGCTCGACCAGGAAGATGCGGCCGCGCTCGCCGACCAGGACGGCGAGCGCGTCCACGAGCGACTGCCGGTCGTCCGGCTCGCACTGGTGCAGCACGCCGCGCATGTAGACGTTCACGTCACCCAGCTCGGCGTGCAGGGCCTGTGCCTCGGCCTTGTCGGCGGCGTCCAGCACCCGGTACGCGGCCCGCCCGGCTGGGTCCGCGTGCCGGGCGCGCCCCACGGCCGCCGCGGCGATGTCCGCGCCGACGACCCGCGGGAAGCGACCGGCCAGGAACCGGGTCTGCGTACCGTTGCCGCATCCGAGATCCACCAGGGGCAGTCCGCTGTCGGCCAGGTGCGGGGCGAACAGCGGGACGTGCAGACCGGCGGTCACCTCGGGTGCGGCGTCCCAGAACACCGCCCCGGGCCCGTCCGGCGCCTCACGCCAGAAACCTTCCCAGGCCTGCCGGTACCGACTCGTCACGCTCATGCCCAACTCCCCAGTGTGCAGCGGTGATCCGTCGCGAGCGACGGGCGAGAACGGTCTATCGCGCCCCTCTCCCCCGGGCAAGATCCCTGCACCCGCACCTTCGAACCCGGGCGGGTACGCCTCGGGCGGTCCCGGGCCCTTGTCAGCGCGGGGGCAGCGTCAGCTCGCACCAGACCGTCTTGCCCGTCCTCGTGCGGCTGGTGCCCCACTCACGGGCCAGGGTGCTGACGACGCGGAGGCCGCGGCCGTACTCGTCGGCGGGGCCGGCGCTCAGCAGCGTGGGCAGGTCGTGGTCGTCGTCCTCCACCTCGCACAGCAGGGTGTCGCCCCGGACGAGCCGCAGCGCGACGGGGCGCCCGCGGGAGTGCCGTACGGCATTGGTGACCAGCTCGCTGACCATCAGCTCCGCGGCGTCGGCCAGCCGCTCCAGCCCCCACGCGTGCAGCTGCTCGCGGAGCACCGCGCGGGCCCGCCCCACCTCGGCCGGAGCGCGCGCGAGCCGCCACTCGGCGACGTCGTCCGGCGCGATGCCGTTGAGGCGTGCCATCAGCAGGGCCACGTCGTCCTTGCGGCCCCCGCGCGGGTTCAGGGCGCGGATGATCGTGTCGCACGCGTCGTCCATGGAGGCGGCCGGATGCGCGGCGGACGCGCACAGCGTGGCGAGGCCGGCCCCGATGTCCTCGCCGCGCACCTCGACCAGTCCGTCGGTGCACATCACGAGCCGGTCGCCGGGCTCCACCCGCACGCGCACCGCCTCGAAGGGCACCCCGCCGACGCCGATCGGCGCGCCCGTGGGCAGGTCAAGGAGCTCGCTGCGGCCGTCCGCGGCGCGTACGAGGACCGGTGGGATGTGGCCCGCGTTCGCGAGGTGCACTTCGCCCGCGACGGGGTCGTAGACGGCGTAGAGGCAGGTCGCCAGGTGGGTGTCGCCGAGCCGCTGGGCGAGGTCGTCGAGGTTGCGCAGCAACTGCGCGGGCGGCAGGTCGAGCGCGGCCATGGTCTGCACGGCGGTGCGCAACTGCCCCATCATCGCCGCCGAGTTGAGGCCGTGCCCCATGACGTCGCCGACGACGAGCGCCGTGCGGGCGCCGGGCAGCTTGACCGAGTCGAACCAGTCGCCGCCGACCCGGCCGAGCAGGGTGCCGGGCAGGTAGCGGGTGGCGATGTCGCAGCCCGTCATCCGGGTCGGGATGTGCGGCAGCATGCTGTCCTGGAGGGTCTCGGCGACGCTCTCCTGGTACGTGTACATGCGTGCGTTGTCGAGCACGAGCCCGGCCCGGGCTGCGAGTTCGGCGCCGGTGACCCGGTCCATGTCGTTGAACTCGGCCCGCTCGGGGTGGCGCAGCAGGATCATGAAGCCGAGCACGACGTCACGCGCCTTCAGCGGGACGACGAGCATGGAGCGCCGGCTGATCAGCGGCCGGATGTCCCGCTTCTCGAACTGCGAGGCGATGGCGTGGCCCATCTCCTCGCTGATGCGGGGCACGAGCACGGGCTCCCCGCTCGTCATGCACTGGAAGAAGGGGGTGTGCGCGGGGAAGGGCATCGCCTCGCCGATCGGCACCACGTCGTCCCAGCGGCCGGGTTCGTCGGTGTGCTCCAGGGCCACCCGGTGCCACATGGTCGTGGTGTCGGGCACGCCCGCGGCGAAGCCCTCACCCGCGACGACCTGTTCGCGCAGATAGGTGCCGGCGACGTCGGTGAAGCGCGGGACGACGGCCCGGCTGACCTCGACGATGGTCTGCGCGAGGTCGAGCGAGGTGCCGATCCGGCCGCTGACCTCGTTGAGGAACTCCAGGCGTTCCCGGACGGCGGCGTACTCCAGGTCGACGGGCTCGTCGTCGAACCCCTCGCCGGGCCCGTGCGGCGCGGGCAGGCCCAGGGCGGCGGCCCGCGCGGCCCGCTCCCGGCGGGCCCTGCGCCCGGCCCGCCGGGGCACACCCCAGTCGGGCGTGACGGGGACCCGGTCGTTCTGGCTGAACTCCAGGACCGGGTAGCCCAGTTCGAGGACCTGCGCGACGATCCGGGCGCTCTCGCCCACGCTCATGCCGGGCATGATCTCCGGCAGCCTGCGGGCGAGTTCCTCGGCGCCGGGGAAGTCGGTGTGCAGCGCGAAGGCGGGCGCGATGCGCTCGAAGGCGCCGAACCCGGCCGCCGTCCCGCGAACGGCACCGGTGGCGCCCGCACCGCGACCGTCCTCGCCGCGGCCTTCCTCGCCGCGGCCGTCGGCGCCCTGGCCGTCCTCGCCGCGCCCTCGGGCGCCATGGCCGTCCTCGCCCCGGCCGTCGGTGTCGTGGCGCAGCGCGTCCGCGTCGGCCGCCAGCACCAGCAGCCGCTCCGGGCCTGGACCCACCAGCGGGTACGCCCACCACAGGACGTCGAGCCGGTCCCGTCCGGGCACGGTGAGCCGGGCGCGGCCCGCGGCGGGGTAGGACAGACGGCCGTCGAGGGAGGTCTCCAGGCCGGGCCCGAGCCCGTCGTGGGCGGCGTACTCCGGGTGCGGGAGGCGTTCGGCCGCGGCTGTCGTGCCGGTCGGGTCGCCCTCGTCGGGCAGGGCGCCGGAGACGGGCAGCAGGTCGGCCGCGGGCCGGCCGATGGCGTCCTCCTTGCCGGTGGCGAACATGCGCCGGGCGCCGGTGCTCCAGTGCGACACGAGGCCGTCCTGGTCGACGACGACCACGGCCAGCGGAACCCGTCCGGCCACGGCCCGCGCCGCCCCGGCCCCGCTCCCGGCAGCGTGACCGGAAGGCGCGTCCCCGTCGGTGCCACGGTCCATGGCCCAGGCCCCTCTCCACGGCTCCGCAAGATCTGTTCCTCGGCCACCACGGTACGGGGCGGTCCGGTCACGATGTGCGGCAAACCCGGGAATTGGGCCCCGCGATCCCGCGCGGTCCGGGCGGGCCGGTACAGCACCCCGCGCGGTCCGGTACGACCCTGCGCGGGCCCCGTGCGGACCAGCCCCCGGACGGCCCGCAGCCGTGGCACACCGCTCACCGGTGTGCCCCGTGCTCCCGCGCCCCGTGCCGGGCCCCGCTCAGTCCTCGTGGCCGAGCTGGAGGTCGCGTTCCGTGCGTCCGCCGCCCGCGACCTGCAGCACCGTGGCGACCGGCGGGTAGCCGGCCGCGATGACGGTGTACTCGCCGGAGGACAGGTCCACGAACCGGAACGTTCCGTCGGGTCCGGTGGTGAGCGTGTCGACGACGTTGCCCGCCGCGTCGAGCAGCGTCACGCGCGCGTCCTCGACCGGCCGTCCGCCGCCCGCCCGCACGGTGCCGCGCAGGACGGCGCCGCCCGCCAGTTCGACGTCCTGGCGGGTCTCGCGGGCGGCCTGCACGCTGACGGGCAGCGCGGCCGGGCGGAAGGCGGGCGCGCTGGCGGCGAGGGTGTACTCCCCCGCGACCAGTTCGGTGATGACGTAGCCGCCCTCGCGCCCGCTGCGGGTGCTGGCGACGACCTCGCCGTGCACGTTGGTGAGGGTGACGGTGGCGTCGCGCACGGGCGTGCCGTCCGCGGTGCACACGCTGCCCGCCAGGCGCCCGGCGCCGCCGAGGACGACGTCGAGTTCGACGGGCCGCTCACCGACGGTCACGGAGACGGCCTGCGGCTGGTGCCCGCCGGCCGCGGCGATCAGGACGTACGAGCCGCTGCCGGGCGTGGACAGCGCGTACCGTCCGTCCTCGCCGCTCGCGCCCCGCCCGATCTGCTGCCCGCCGACGTCGATCAGGGTGAGCGCCGCGCGCGGTACGACGGTCCCGTCCGCGTGCTGCACCGTGCCGCAGACGGGGACGCCGGCCGGGTACGGCGCCCGGGTCGGCGGCACCGTGTGGTTCAGGGGCGCCGGCTCGGTCTCGAAGACGGTCGGGGCGGGGATGTTGTGGGACACCAGCGGTTTCTCCTTGAGGAAGAAGGCGATGATCAGGCCGAGGGCGAGCACCGGCACCAGGTAGAGGAAGATCCGCGGCATGGCGTCCGCGTACGCCCGGATGTAGGCGTCGCGCAGGGCCGGCGGCAGCGCGTGCACCACCTGCGGGGTGATCGACTCGGGGTCGGGGAGGGCGGCGCCCGCGCGCGCGGGGACGCGGTCGCGCAGGGCGGCGGAGAGCCGGTCGGCGAACAGGGTGCCGAAGACGGCCGCGCCGACGCTGCCGCCGATCTGGCGGAAGTAGTTGTTGGCGCTGGTCGCGGTGCCGAGGTCGGCGGGGCGCACGGAGTTCTGCACGGCGAGGACGAGGACCGGCATCACCAGGCCGATGCCGGCGCCGAGGACGGCCATCCAGATGCTGTACTCGAGGCGGGAGGTGTCGACCTGCATGCGGGACAGCAGCCACATGCCGACGACGGACAGGGCGCTGCCGAGCAGTGGGTGGATCTTGTAGCGGCCGGTGTGGCTGATGAGCTGCCCGGAGACGATGGAGGCGACGACGATGCCGCCCATCATGGGCAGCATGAGCAGCCCGGACTCGGTGGCCGACGCGCCGTCGACCATCTGCAGGAAGGTGGGCAGGTAGCTGGCCGCGCCGAACAGGGCGACGCCGATGACCAGGCCGACCAGGCCGCTGACGGTGAAGACGGAGTCGCGGAAGAGCCGCAGCGGGATGAGGGGCTCGGCGGCGAAGCGCTCGGCGACGACGAAGAGGACGGTCGCGACGGCCGCACCGGCGCCCAGTCCGAGGATGACGTGCGATCCCCAGGCGTACTCGGTGCCGCCCCAGCTGGTCAGCAGCACCGCGCAGGTGGAGGCGGTGCCGAGCAGCAGCGTCCCCAGGATGTCGAAGCGGGCCCTGGTCCGCGGCCTGGGCAGTTTGAGCACGACGGTGACGACGACCAGCGTGACCAGGCCGAAGGGCACGTTGACGTAGAAGCACCAGCGCCAGGAGAGGTGGTCGGTGAAGTAGCCGCCGAGGAGGGGTCCGGCGACGGAGGCGAGTCCGAAGGCGGCGCCGATGAGTCCCATGAACCGGCCGCGCTGCCGGGGCGGCACGATGTCCGCGATGATGGCCTGCACGCCGATCATCAGGCCGCCCGCGCCGAGTCCCTGCACGGCGCGGAAGGCGATCAGCTGGTCCATGGTCTGCGCCCGGCCGGCCAGCGCGGAGCCGATGACGAAGACCGCGATGGCGAACTGGAAGACGCCCTTGCGGCCCACCAGGTCGCCGAGCTTGCCGTAGACGGGCAGTCCCACGGTGGCGGTGAGCAGGTAGGCGGTGATCGCCCACGACATCCTGTCCAGGCCGTGCAGCTCCCCGACGACCTTGGGGAGCGCGGTGGCGACGATCATCTGGTCCAGGGCGGCCAGCAGCAGCGCGAGCATCAGGCCGACGAAGACCAGGCGGACCCGGCGCGGGGTGAGCGGTTCGCGGCCGGCCGGGAGCACGGCGGTGCTCCCGGCGGGCGCGGCGCGGGACTCCGGTGGCGCCGTGACCGGTTCGTCCTGCGCCAGAGTGATCCCGCCCACTTGACCTCTCCCTCGTCGCACTGTCGCGCAGTTTCCGCGCGTAAAGCGACAACTACGGACAGGGCCCCGGGTTACGCCGGAACGGGGGGCGGTGCGGAGATCACTCGAACCGGTGACGCGGCCAACGCGGGCCGCTGGGAGGCGAGTTGCCCGGCCGGACTACTTCTCGACCTCGGCGGCGAGCCGGCCGAGCAGGTCGTCGTAGATCCGGCCGAGGCCCTTGGGGGCGAACGTCTTCTCGAAGAAGCCGCCGATGCCCCCCGCGCCCTGCCAGGTGGTGGTGACGACGACACGGGACCTGCCCTCACCGGCCGGGGTGACCCGCCAGGTGGTGACCATGGAGGAGTTGCGGTCCTTCTCGACCAGCTCGCCGTCGGTGGGTTCGCTCACCTCCAGGAGGCAGTCGCGCACGCGCTTGCTGGTGGCCTGCAGCTTCCAGTGGACGAGGGTGCCCTCGCCGTCGCCGCCCTCGCGCACCTCGTACTCGCTGAAGTGCTCGGGCAGCAGCCTCTCGCGGGTGCCGCTGTAGTCGGCGAGGGCGTCGAACACCTTCTCCGCGTCCGCCGCGACGACCCGCTCCGTAGTGGCCTCGACCTGCGCCATGGGGTTCCTCCAGGACATCCGTTCTCAGGGTTGGGGCAAGCCAACCACCCCGCCCATCGGGCCCCCAAATCGGGGTGCGGCAAGTGGTCGGAACCGGCACGGCGGGCGATCGGGAACGGCGCCGGAGCGGGTCACCCGCGGTCGCCCGCACGATCAAGGGAACATGTGTTCTATTCTGTGGCCAGTGCTACCGAGGAGGCGTCATGCGCTGGGACAACCTCACAGCGGACTTCGGGAACGCCGGGGAAGCCGGGTACTCCGCACACTCCGGGGACGGCGGACACAGCCGGGCCGACTCCGCGCTCTTCGGCGCGGACGCGGTCACCACCCGCACGTTCGACACGCCCGAGTTCCGCGGGATCACCTTCCACGAGGTCCGGGCCCGTTCGATCATCAACCGGGTGCCCGGGGCCTCCCGCATGCCGTTCGAATGGACGGTCAATCCCTACCGAGGCTGCACGCACGCGTGCGTGTACTGCTTCGCCCGCAAGACACACAGCTACCTGGACCTGGACACCGGCCTCGGTTTCGACACCCAGATCGTGGTCAAGGTGAACGCGCCCGAACTGCTGCGCCACCAACTCGCCGCCCGCCGCTGGCAGGGCGAGCACATCGCGATGGGCACGAACGTCGACTGCTACCAGCGCGCCGAGGGCCGCTACCGCCTGATGCCGGGCATCATCTCCGCGCTGCGCGACCACGCGAACCCGTTCTCCATCCTGACCAAGGGCACCCTGATCCTGCGCGACCTGGACCTGCTCGTGCAGGCCGCCGACGTCACCGACGTGGGCATCTCCGTCTCCGTGGGCTTCACCGACCACGAGCTGTGGCGCACGGTGGAGCCGGGCACGCCCGCGCCGGAGCGCCGCCTGGACGTCGTGCGCACCCTCGGGGAGCACGGCATCGGGTGCGGGGTGCTGATGGCGCCGGTGATCCCCTTCCTCGGCGACGACCCCGCGCAGCTGCGGGCGACGGTGCGGGCGATCGCGGCGGCGGGGGCCACCTCCGTCACCCCGCTCACCCTCCATCTGCGGCCCGGCGCCCGCGAGTGGTTCATGGCCTGGCTCAAACAGCACCACCCGCACCTGGTGCGCCGCTACGAACGGCTGTACGCCGAGGGCGCCTACGCGCCCAAGTGGTACCAGCGCCGGATCACCCGTCAGGTGCACGAGCTCGCCCAGGAGTACGGCATCGGCCCCGCGCGCGCGGGCGCGGCACGGCGCATCCGCCCGCAGGGGCCCTCCCGGGACCGGGATCGGGACCGGCGTCCCCACGACCCGCCCTCGGCCCTCTCGCCCGCGCCGGCACCGCCCGAACCGGTCCAGCTCTCGTTCATCTGAGATCGTTCGAGCGCATCGATCAGCCCGATCGGGTCAACAATCCTCCCAGCGCGTTCTTGCGGGGGTGCTTTCCGGGACGATGCGGCGAGGACCGCGGGACGCGCGGTCCGCAGCCTCTCCGTCCTGGGAGGACGCATGAGAAAACGCGCTGCCGTGCTGTGCGGTGCCGCACTCGTCGTCGCGGGTTCCGTCACCGCCGCCCCCGCCGACGCGCGCACATCGCACCCCGCAGCCGTCTTTCGAGCCGCCGGGATCAGCTGGAAGAAGTGCGGCACCACCGAACATCCGACGCTCCAGTGCGGCACCGTGAAGGTGCCGCTGGACCATCTGCGGCCGTCCGGGCGGCAGATCACCCTGGCGTTGTCCCGCGTCCCGCACACCGCGAAGACGTACCAGGGGCCGCTGCTGGTCAACCCCGGTGGCCCCGGCGGCAGCGGGCTCTCACTGGCCTCCTTCGTCGCCTCCGCGCTGCCCGAGGCGGTCGCCGCCCAGTACGACGTCGTCGGCTTCGACCCGCGCGGGGTCGGCGAAAGCAGCCCGGCGCTCAACTGCGCGCCGGGACACTTCAAGACCGTACGCCCGGACTCGGTGCCCGCCACCGCCGCGCTCGAACAGGCCAACCTCGCCCGCGTGCGCTCCTACGCCGCCGCCTGCGCGAAGAAGTACGCGGACGTGCTGCCGCACATCGACACGGTCGACGCCGTCAAGGACATGGACACCATCCGCGGGGCCCTGGGCGCGCGGCAGATCAACTACTTCGGCTACTCCTACGGCACCTACCTGGGCGCGGTGTACGCCAAGCTGTTCCCCGAGCGGGTGCGCCGCCTGGTGCTGGACTCGATCGTCGACCCGGACGGGATCTGGTACGACGACAACCTCCAGCAGGACCGGGCCTTCGACGCCCGCCACCGCGCGTTCATGGCCTGGGTCGCACGGAACGACGGGGCCTACCGCCTGGGCACCGACCCGGCCCGGGTCGAGGCCGAGTGGTACGGGATGCGGGCGGCGCTCGCCCTGAAGCCCGCGGCCCGGAAGGTCGGCGCCTCGGAGCTGGAGGACACCTTCATGCCCGGCGGCTACTACAACGGCTACTGGCCCTACCTCGCCCAGGCGTTCGCCGCGTACGTGAAGGACGGGAAGACCGGCCCGCTCGTCGAGGCCTACGAGGACTTCGGCGCCGTGGACGCCGCCGGGGACAACGGCTACAGCGTCTACTCCGCGGTGCAGTGCCGTGACGCCGCCTGGCCGCGCGACTGGCGGCAGTGGCGCGCGGACACCTGGGCGGTGTACGACAAGGCGCCGTTCATGGCCTGGAACAACGCCTGGTACAACGCGCCGTGCGCCTTCTGGCCGACCTCGGCCGAGCGTCCGGTGGACATCGCCAACCGGGACCTGCCGCCGGTCCTGCTATTCCAGGCGAGCGACGACGCGGCCACCCCGTACGAGGGCGGCGTACGCGTCCACCACCTGCTGAAGGGCTCCAGCCTCGTCGTCGAGGAGGGCGGCGGCAACCACGGCATCACCCTGAGCGGGAACTCCTGTCTGGACGAGCACCTGTCGGCGTACCTGAGGGACGGCACCGTGCCGCGCGGCCCGGCCGGCGGGGCCGACGCCGTCTGCCGGAAGGTGCCCGACCCGAAGCCGCTGAACGCCAAGGCCTCGGCCGCGGCGCCCCCGCGCGGCACCGGCGCGGCGCGCGGTGCGGCCCTGCACGACCTGGTCCGCTTCCGCGGCTGACCACCTGACGGGCCCTCGGGAGCGGGGGGCGGACCCCCGACTGTCATACCCCTGGTACACCATGGGGGCATGAGCTCACTGACCAGGATCCCCGCCCCCGAGGGCGTCGCCCCCGCCGCCCAGTACTCCCATGTCGTCATGGGCACCGGCCGGTTCGTCGCCGTCTCGGGCCAGCTCGCCCTGGACGAGGACGGCGCCCTCGTCGGGGAGGACGACCCGGCGGCCCAGGCCGGGCAGGTCTTCGAGAACATCCGCCGCTGCCTGGCCGCGGCAGGCGCGACCTTCGACGGCGTCGTCAAACTCACCTGCTTCGTCACGGACATGACTTACATGCCGGCCATCCGCGCGGCCCGCGCCGGCCACCTCCCCGACGACCGCCTCCCCGCGATCTCGGCCGTCCAGGTCGCCGCCCTGATACGCCCCGAGTTCCTGATGGAGATCGAGGCGTTCGCGGTGGTGGCCGGGTGAGGGACTTACGGGTCCGCGAGATGACGCCCGCGGACTGCACCCGGGTGGCGGGGATCCGCGTCCGCGCCTGGCAGAGCGCCTACCGGGACCTCGTGCCCCGCTCCGCCCTGGACGCGCTCAGCGTCGAGCGGGACACGGAGCACCGGCGTGCGCTCCTGGCTCGGGGGGACGCGAGCGTGGTCGATCTGGTCGCGGTGGGGCCGCCCCCGGCACCGTCGGCGCACGGGAGCGGGGACGGGGAAGTCCTCGGCCGGGTCTGCCACGGGCCCTACCGGGACGGTGAGGTCCGCACCGGTGACGCCGAGGTGTACGCCCTCTACGTCGGCCCCCGGTGGTTCGGCGGCGGCGCCGGGCACGCCCTGCTGACGGAGTCCGTGCGCCGATGCGCCGCCGCCGGATTTGGGCGGGTGTTCCTCTGGGTGCTGAAGGGGAACGGCCGTGCCCGGCGCTTCTACGAGCGCGCCGGGTTTCGCGCCGACGGGGCCGAGCAGTCCACCGAGGTGGACGGCGTCGCCGTACCCGAGGTGCGGTACGTCAGGGAACTGCCCGGCCGAGCGGGCTCACCTCTGCTTCGGCAGCCGGGCCAGGGCGTGGACGGCTGCCTCGGCGAGGGTCGGGTGGGCGAGGGCCTCGTCGAGGACCGGGCGAGCTCGGGCGTCGCCGAGTGCGCCGAGGCCTTCCACGCAGGCGAGGGCCACCCGGCGGTAGGGGTCGTGCGGGCTCAGTCTGCGGCGCAGGGTGGTGATCAGGGCGGGCACCGACTCGGGGGCGCGCAGCATGACGAGGAGGCGCACGGGGTGCAGGGCGTAGGCGACGCGGAGTTCGTTGGTGGCGAGGGCCGCCGCCGCGCGGGCCGTGCGGGGGTCGCCGAGGCGGGCCAGGGCGTGCGCGGCGGCGGCGCAGCGCGGCGGGTCGCGGTGGTTGAGGAGCAGGACGAGGGACTCGAAGGCGCGGCGGTCGCCCGCGGTCCCCAGCCGGAAGGCGGCCAGTTCCCGGGCCCACAGCGGTCGGCCCGCTGCGGTGAGGACATCGGCCAGTTCGTCGAGGTCCTCCGTCGCCACGAGTTGCCGGAACTCCGCCGTCCCGCCCGACTCCTGCCGTAAACGCTCCGTGAGTGATCGCAACTCTTCGTCCACGAAGGCCACCTTAGAGGCGTGGTCGGCCGCGCGGGAGGGAGCGCGCGCATTGTGGACGCGGGCCTCTGGCGCGCTCGTTACCAACGGGTTAAGCTCAGACGAGCGAGCTACCCGCTCGCACTGACTCGCAGTGGCCTGGTGACGCAGCCACCGCGAGTGTGGTCGGTTCGGCGCCCGAGGTGCCGCGCTGGTACCACCGGTACCGCTGTACGACCCGGCTCCGGGACAGAGCCGGCCGGCCTTCCGCCCGCTCGGCGTGTGCGCGCCCGCGGCGAAGGTCCCGGGCGTGTGCGCTCGCAGCCCGGCAACACCCGCACTCTCATCCTCCGCACCCGGTGCGCCCTCGGCGCACCGGGCCGCGCTCCCAGTCGTCACCCCTCATCTGGAGTCCCGCGATGGCCACTCCCCTCCGCGACACCCCCGCGTCCCCGCTCAAGACCGTGGCCGTCGTCGGCCTCGGCACCATGGGCACCGGCATCATCGAAGTCCTGGCCCGGGCCGGCCGCGAGGTCGTCGGCATCGACGTCAGCGAGGCCGCGACCGCCCGGTCCGTCGCCGCCCTGGAGACCTCGACCGCCCGCGCCGTGGCGCGGGGGCGGCTGACCGGGCAGGAGCGAGCGGACGTCCTCGCCCGCGTGCGCACCCACACCGACCTGACCGCCGCGGCCGACGCCGACCTGGTCATCGAGGTGACACCGGAGTCGTACGACATCAAGCACCGCGTCTTTCGCGAACTCGACGGCATCGTGCGCCCGGAGACGATCCTGGCGACCGGCACCAACGCCCTGTCGGTGACCCGCCTGGCCGCCGACTCCGCCCGTCCCGAGCGCGTGCTCGGCCTGCACTTCTTCAACCCGGCCCCGGCCATGAAGCTGGTCGAGGTCGTCTCCTCGGTGCTGACCTCGCCGCAGGCCGTCGCCGCCGTCACCGACCTCGCCGTCGAACTGGGCAAGGAGCCGGTCGCGGTCGGCGACCGCCCCGGGTTCGTGGCCGACGGGCTGCTGTTCGGCTACCTCAACCAGGCCGCCGCGATGTACGAGGCCAAGTACGCCTCCCGGGAGGACATCGACGCCGCGATGCGGCTCGGCTGCGGGCTGCCGATGGGCCCGCTCGCGCTGCTCGACCTGATCGGCGTGGACACGGCGCGCACGGTGCTGGAGGCCATGTACGCCGAGTCCCGCGACCGGCTGCACGCCCCGGCGCCCGTCCTCAAGCAGCTCAGCGAGGCGGGTCTGACCGGCCGCAAGGCGGGCCGCGGCTTCTACACCTACGCCTCGGCGGGCAGCGACGCGGTGGTGCGGGACGCGCTCACCCCGCTGGACGGCGACGCCCTCGTCCCCGGCAGGACCGTCGGCTCCGTCGGGGTGGCGGGATCGGGCACCATGGCCTCCGGCATCGCGGAGGTGTTCGCCAAGGCCGGCCACCAGGTCGTGCTCGCCGCACGCAGCGCCGAGAAGGCGCAGGCCGCCAAGGCCCGTATCGGCAAGTCGCTTTCACGCTCTGTCGACAAGGGCCGGCTGTCGGCCGAGGCCGCCGCGCAGACCCTCGACCGGATCACCGCGACCGACACGTACGACGACTTCGCCGACGTGGACCTGGCCGTGGAGGCCGTCGCCGAGGACCTGGCCGTCAAGCAGCAGTTGTTCGGCACGCTGGACAAGGTCTGCAAGCCGGGCGCGGTGCTGGCGACCACCACCTCCTCGCTGCCCGTGGTCGCCTGCGCCCGTGCCACCTCGCGTCCCGAGGACGTGATCGGCATGCACTTCTTCAACCCGGCGCCGGCCATGAAGCTGGTCGAGGTGGTGCGGACGGTGCTGACGGCGGACGACGTCCACGCCACCGTCCGCGAGGTGTGCGCCAGGATCCGGAAGCACCCGGTGGACTGCGGCGACCGGGCGGGGTTCATCGTCAACGCCTTGCTGTTCCCGTACCTCAACAACGCGATCAAGATGGTTCAGGAGCACTACGCCTCCCTGGACGACATCGACGCGGCGATGAAGCTGGGCGGTGGCTACCCGATGGGACCCTTCGAACTGCTGGACGTCGTCGGCCTGGACGTCTCACTCGCCATCGAGAAGGTCCTGCACCGCGAGTTCCGCGACCCGGGCCTGGCCCCGGCGCCCCTCCTGGAGCACCTGGTGGCCGCGGGCTGCCTCGGCCGCAAGACGGGCCGCGGCTTCCGCGAACATGCCCGGCGCTGACCGGGCGGGCGGCCGGGAGAGCGACCGGACAGGCGACCGGACGGGCGACGGCGCGAGCGGCCGGACGGAGGGCCGGGCGGGCGGCCGGACGGGGGGCCCGCCCGGTGGCCGGCTCCGGGGCGGCGCGGAGTGGGGCGGTCTGCTCGATCCGGCCGCCCCGCCCCCGCTCACCGGGGCCGACGAAGACCGGGCACCCGCGCACCGGGCTGCGCGTATGCAGTACGTTCGGGTCATGCCCCAGCCCGCCAAGTCCTCACGTACACCCGCCACGCCCGACGCGCCGGAGAGCGCCGCGGGCTCCCGCGCGGCCGCCCAGCGGCTCAAGATGCGCCGGGAACTGGCCGCCGCCGCGATGGAGCTGTTCGCGACCAAGGGGTACGAGGCGACCACGGTCGACGAGATCGCCGCGGCGGCCGGGGTCGCCCGCCGCACCTTCTTCCGCCACTTCCGCTCCAAGGAAGAGGCGATCTTCCCGGACCACGACGACACCCTCGTCCGCGCCGAGGCGGTCCTGAACGCCGCCCCCGCGCACGAGCACCCGCTCGACACGGTCTGCCGCGGCATCAAGGAAGTCATGAAGATGTACGCGGCCCGGCCGGAGATCTCGGTGGCCCGCTACAAGCTGACCCGCGAGGTGCCCACGCTGCGCGAGGCGGAGATCGCCTCGGTGGCCCGCTACGAGCGCCTGTTCACCCGCTATCTCCTGGGCCACTTCGACGAGCGCGCGCACGCCGACGACGCCAACGACGACCCGCTGCTGGCCGAGGTCGCCGCCTCTGCGGTGGTCACGGCGCACAACCACGTGCTGCGGCGCTGGCTGCGGGCGGGCGGCCAGGGCGACGTGGAGGCACAGCTGGACCACGCCTTCGCGATCGTGCGCAAGACGTTCGGCACCGGGATCGGGGCCGGCCGCACCACGGCCGGTACGCCGGCCCGCCCGGCCGCCGCCACGCCCGCGGCGGTGTCCCGGCAGGGCGAGGTCCTGGTCACCGTGGCCCGCACCGACGCCCCCCTGGACGAGGTCATGCGGACCATCGAGGAGGCACTGAAGGGCCGCTGAGCACCTTCCGGACCACCCGGCGCCGCACGGCGCCCACTGACGGCCACCCCTCGGGGTGGCCGTTCCGGCTTGCCGGAGGGGTTTTCCACCCGCCGTCGAGACTCCTCCGATCGATCATCGCTCATCTGTCGCGTAAAGATTTCGTCTGAGCGAAATTCATGGCACTCAGTGCCTTGCGAGCTGACACGCGGTGTCATACGTTGAAGGTGTCCGGGCGACCGGCACGCAGCGACCGCATCGCGTGCCGACTGTCCCGGCGGGCCCCGCCCGCACGCCCGGACGCCTGCGTCACAGGCACCTTCCGCGCCACAAAGCGCTGCCACGCACCACCGCCGCACCGACGGCACCCGCCGAACCGACGGCACCCACCCGAAACCCCTCAGCAGCACCGACGTAACCCCCAGCGCCCCCTCCCTCAGGGGCGCTCATCGCCGGAGGCAACACCGTGACCGTGAAGGACATCCTGGACGCGATCCAGTCGCAGGACGCCACGTCCGCCGACTTCGCCGCACTGCCGCTCCCCGAGTCGTACCGCGCGATCACCGTGCACAAGGACGAGACGGAGATGTTCGCCGGGCTGGAGACCCGCGACAAGGACCCGCGCAAGTCGCTGCACCTGGACGAGGTGCCGCTGCCCGAACTCGGCCCGGGCGAGGCCCTGGTGGCCGTCATGGCCTCCTCGGTCAACTACAACTCGGTGTGGACCTCGATCTTCGAGCCGCTGTCGACGTTCGGCTTCCTGGAGCGCTACGGCAAGGTCAGCGAACTGACCCGCCGGCACGACCTGCCCTACCACGTCATCGGCTCCGACCTCGCGGGCGTCGTCCTGCGCACCGGCCCCGGCGTCAACGCCTGGAAGCCGGGCGACGAGGTCGTCGCCCACTGCCTGTCGGTCGAGCTGGAGTCGTCCGACGGGCACAACGACACGATGCTCGACCCCGAGCAGCGCATCTGGGGCTTCGAGACCAATTTCGGAGGTCTCGCCGAGATCGCCCTCGTCAAGTCCAACCAGTTGATGCCCAAGCCCGGCCACCTCAGCTGGGAGGAGGCCGCCGCCCCCGGCCTGGTCAACTCCACCGCCTACCGCCAGCTGGTCTCCCGCAACGGCGCCGGCATGAAGCAGGGCGACAACGTGCTCATCTGGGGCGCGAGCGGTGGCCTCGGCAGTTACGCCACGCAGTTCGCGCTGGCCGGCGGCGCCAACCCGGTCTGCGTCGTCTCCTCGCCGCAGAAGGCGGACATCTGCCGCTCGATGGGTGCCGAGGCGATCATCGACCGCACCGCCGAGGGCTACAGGTTCTGGAAGGACGAGACCACCCAGGACCCGAAGGAGTGGAAGCGCTTCGGCAAGCGCATCCGCGAACTCACCGGCGGCGAGGACATCGACATCGTCTTCGAGCACCCCGGCCGCGAGACCTTCGGCGCGAGCGTCTACGTCACCCGCAAGGGCGGCACCATCACCACCTGCGCCTCGACCTCGGGCTACATGCACGAGTACGACAACCGCTACCTGTGGATGTCCCTGAAGCGCATCATCGGCTCCCACTTCGCCAACTACCGCGAGGCCTGGGAGGCCAACCGGCTCATCGCCAAGGGGAAGATCCACCCGACGCTCTCCAAGGTCTACTCCCTTCAGGACACCGGCCAGGCCGCCCACGACGTGCACCGCAACGCCCACCAGGGCAAGGTCGGCGTGCTGTGCATGGCCCCCGAGGAGGGGCTGGGCGTGCGCGACGAGGAGATGCGCGCCAAGCACGTGGACGCCATCAACCGCTTCCGGAACATCTGAGAGGCGTACATGAGCGAGCGTCAGACCGCGCCTGCGGCGCAGGCGCAAAAGGAAAGGGACCGGCCGTGGCTCATGCGCACCTACGCCGGCCACTCCACAGCGGAGGCGTCCAACGAGCTGTACCGGCGCAACCTCGCCAAGGGCCAGACCGGTCTGTCGGTCGCGTTCGACCTGCCGACGCAGACCGGCTACGACTCCGACCACGTCCTCGCGCGCGGTGAGGTGGGCCGGGTCGGCGTCCCGGTCGCGCACCTGGGTGACATGCGCAGGCTGTTCCAGGACATCCCCCTGGAGCGGATGAACACCTCGATGACGATCAACGCCACGGCCATGTGGCTGCTGGCGCTCTACCAGGTCGTCGCCGAGGAGCAGGGCGCGGACATCAGCCGGCTCCAGGGCACGACCCAGAACGACATCGTCAAGGAGTACCTGTCGCGCGGGACGCACGTGTTCCCGCCCGGCCCGTCGCTCCGCCTGACGACGGACATGATCGCGTACACGGTCTCCCACCTCCCGAAGTGGAACCCGATCAACATCTGCAGCTACCACCTGCAGGAGGCCGGGGCCACGCCGGTGCAGGAGATCGCGTACGCGATGTCCACCGCGATCGCCGTCCTGGACGCCGTGCGCGACAGCGGCCAGGTGCCGTCGGAGCGGATGGGCGACGTCGTGGGCCGGATCTCCTTCTTCGTGAACGCGGGTGTCCGCTTCGTCGAGGAGATGTGCAAGATGCGGGCGTTCGGCCGCATCTGGGACCGGATCACGCGTGAGCGGTACGGCATCGAGGACCCCAGGCACCGCCGCTTCCGCTACGGCGTCCAGGTCAACTCCCTCGGCCTGACCGAGGCGCAGCCGGAGAACAACGTGCAGCGGATCGTGCTGGAGATGCTGGCCGTCACCCTCTCCAAGGACGCCCGCGCGCGTGCGGTGCAGCTGCCGGCCTGGAACGAGGCCCTGGGGCTGCCCCGCCCGTGGGACCAGCAGTGGTCCCTGCGCATCCAGCAGGTGCTGGCCTACGAGTCCGACCTGCTGGAGTACGACGACATCTTCGAGGGCTCGAAGGTGATCGAGGCGAAGGTGGAGGGGCTGGTCGCCGACGTCCTCGCGGAGATCGAGCACATCCAGGAGCTGGGCGGCGCGCTGGCCGCCGTGGAGTCCGGCTACCTGAAGTCGCAGCTGGTCGCCTCGCACGCCGAGCGACGGGGCCGGATCGAGTCCGGCCAGGAGAAGATCGTCGGCGTCAACATCTTCGAGGGCACCGAGCCGAACCCGCTCACCGCCGACCTGGACACCGCGATCCAGACGGTGGACCCGGCGGTCGAGGCGCGGGTGGTGGAGTCGCTGCGGCACTGGCGCGACACCCGCTACCAGCCGCCGTTCAACCACCCGCGCCCGTGCAAGGCCCTGGAGCGGCTGAAGGAGGCCGCCAAGGGCACCGACAACCTGATGGAGGCCACCTTGGAGTGCGCCCGCGCGGGGGTCACGACCGGCGAGTGGGCCGGGGCGCTGCGCGAGGTGTTCGGCGAGTTCCGGGCGCCGACCGGAGTGTCGTCGGCGCCGGTGGCGGTGACCGCTCAGGAGGGTTCGGCCCTGTCGGAGGTGCGCCGCAAGGCCGAGCTGACCGCGCGGGACCTGGGCGTGGGCAAGCTGCGCTTCCTGGTCGGCAAGCCGGGCCTGGACGGGCACTCCAACGGCGCCGAGCAGATCGCGGTGCGGGCCCGTGACGCCGGCTTCGAGGTGGTCTACCAGGGCATCCGGCTCACCCCGGAGCAGATCGTGGACGCGGCCCTGGCCGAGGACGTGCACGCGGTCGGCCTGTCCGTCCTCTCCGGCTCGCACGCCCGGCTGGTGCCGGACGTGCTGGAGCGGCTGCGTGTGGCCGGTGCCACAGACATCCCGGTGATCGCCGGTGGCATCATCCCAGGCGGTGACGCCGAACAGCTGAAGGCCGCCGGTGTGGCCGCGGTCTTCACCCCGAAGGACTTCGACATCACCGGCATCATCGGCCGCATCGTGGACGAGATCCGCAAAGCGAACAAGCTCGACCCCCTGGAGGTCCCCGCATGACCAGCCCTGCTCCCCAGGTCAACCGACTGCGCCCGCGGCGCTCCTGCCTGGCCGTCCCCGGCAGCAACCCGCGCTTCCTGGAGAAGGCGCAGGGCCTTTCCGCCGACCAGGTCTTCCTGGACCTGGAGGACGCGTGCGCGCCGCTGGCCAAGCCCGAGGCGCGGCACACCATCGTCAAGTTCCTCAACGAGGGCGACTGGAGCGGCAGGACCAGGGTGGTCCGGGTCAACGACTGGACGACCGAGTGGACGTACCGCGACGTGGTCACCGTGGTCGAGGGCGCCGGCCAGAACCTTGACTGCATCATGCTGCCCAAGGTGCAGAGCGCCCAGCAGGTCGTGGCGCTCGACCTGCTGCTGACGCAGATCGAGAAGACCATGGGCTTCGAGGTCGGCCGCATCGGCATCGAGGCGCAGATCGAGAACGCGCAGGGCCTGAACAACGTCAACGAGATCGCCGCGGCCTCGCCGCGCACCGAGACGATCATCTTCGGCCCGGCCGACTTCATGGCGTCCATCAACATGAAGACGCTGGTCGTGGGCGAGCAGCCACCCGGCTACCCGGCCGACGCCTACCACTACATCCTGATGAAGATCCTGATGGCCGCCCGCGCCCACGACCTCCAGGCGATCGACGGCCCCTACCTCCAGATCCGCGACGTGGACGGCTTCCGCGAGGTCGCGGGCCGCGCCGCCGCGCTCGGCTTCGACGGCAAGTGGGTGCTGCACCCGGGCCAGGTCGAGGCCGCCAACGAGGTCTTCTCGCCCTCCCAGGAGGACTACGACCACGCCGAGCTGATCCTTGACGCGTACGAGTACTGCACGTCCGAGGCGGGCGGCAAGAAGGGCTCGGCGATGCTCGGGGACGAGATGATCGACGAGGCGAGCCGGAAGATGGCGCTGGTCGTCGCGGGCAAGGGGCGGGCGGCCGGCATGCGGCGCACGTCGAAGTTCGAGACCCCCGTCGACTAAGGAGCCCTGAGCACCATGCAGTTCGGACGGACCTACGAGGAGTTCGAGGTCGGTGCGGTCTACAAGCACTGGCCCGGCAAGACGGTCACGGAGTACGACGACCACCTCTTCTGCCTCCTCACCATGAACCACCACCCGCTCCACCTGGACGCGCACTACGCCGAGGGAACGACCGACTTCGGCAGGAACGTGGTCGTCGGGAACTACGTCTACTCCCTCCTGCTCGGCATGTCCGTCCCGGACGTCTCCGGCAAGGCCATCGCCAACCTGGAGATCGAGTCGCTCAGGCACGTGGCGCCGACCTTCCACGGCGACACGGTCTACGGCGAGACGACGGTGCTGGACAAGTGGCCCTCGAAGTCGAAGGACGACCGCGGCATCGTGCACGTGGAGACCAAGGGCTACAAGCAGGACGGCACGCTGGTCTGCGTCTTCCGCCGCAAGGTGATGGTGCCGACCGAGACGTACATCGAGGAGCGCGGCGGCGAGCAGCCGGGCCGCCCCCAGCTGAAGGAACAGGGGAAGAAGTAGATGAGCCGTCTCGCCCAGACCCACGGTCTCACCGACGTCCAGCAGGAGATCGTCTCCACCGTGCGGGACTTCGTCGACAAGGAGATCATCCCGGTCGCGACCGAGCTGGAGCACCGCGACGAGTACCCGCAGGCGATCGTGGACGGCCTCAAGGAGCTGGGCCTGTTCGGGCTGATGATCCCCGAGGAGTACGGGGGCCTGGGCGAGTCGCTGCTGACGTACGCGCTGTGCGTGGAGGAGATCGCGCGCGGCTGGATGTCGGTGTCCGGCATCATCAACACCCACTTCATCGTCGCGTACATGCTCAAGCAGCACGGGACGCAGGAGCAGAAGGACCACTTCCTGCCGAGGATGGCCCTCGGGGAGGTGCGGGGCGCGTTCTCGATGTCGGAGCCGGCGCTGGGCTCGGACGTGTCGGCGATCACGTCGAAGGCAGTGAAGGAGGGCGAGGAGTACGTCCTGAACGGCCAGAAGATGTGGCTGACCAACGGCGGCACGTCTTCGCTGGTCGCGGTCCTCGTCCGCAGTGACGAGGGTCACCCGGAGGGAACGGCCCCGCACAGGTCGATGACGACCTTCCTGGTGGAGAAGGAGCCCGGCTTCGGCGAGGTGCGGCCCGGCCTGACCATCCCCGGCAAGATCGACAAGATGGGCTACAAGGGTGTCGACACGACCGAGCTGATCATGGACGGTCTGCGGGTGCCCGCCGACCGGGTGCTCGGCGGGGTCACCGGCCGGGGCTTCTACCAGATGATGGACGGCGTCGAGGTCGGCCGGGTGAACGTGGCGGCCCGCGGCTGCGGCGTCGCCCGGCGCGCCTTCGAGCTGGGGGTGCGCTACGCCCAGCAGCGGCACACCTTCGGCAAGCCGATCGCCCAGCACCAGGCCATCCAGTTCAAACTGGCGGAGATGGCCACCAAGGTCGAGGCCGCGCATGCGATGATGGTGAACGCGGCCCGGAAGAAGGATTCCGGGCAGCGCAACGACCTTGAGGCGGGCATGGCGAAGTACCTGGCCTCCGAGTACTGCAAGGAGGTCGTCGAGGACGCCTTCCGCATCCACGGCGGCTACGGCTTCTCCAAGGAGTACGAGATCGAGCGCCTCTACCGCGAGGCCCCGATGCTGCTCATCGGTGAAGGTACCGCCGAGATCCAGAAAATGATCATCGGCCGCCGACTGCTCGAAGAGTATCGGCTCCAAGGCTGAATGTCCGCATACGGGGTGTTTTCTCCGAGAAGAAGATCACACCCCGTCAGCGGTCTTCGGCCGCCGACTCGGCTTCCCGGCTTACCCAGTTGTGGCCCTTAACCGCTACGATCGCGGAAAGCCGCCGTCCCCCGTCGAGAGCGCGGCATCATCCGCTACGAAGGTCATCCATGCCCCACAGCCAAACCTCTGCACCTCGCGACAGCCTCGCCGGCGTACGCCTCGCGCGCGGAGCATCGCCGTGGCTTCTGCCGACCGTCGCCACCGCAGCCGTCAGCCTGGTCCGCGCCCGCCGCTCGGGCGTGGCCAAGGCAGTAGCCGTCCCCGCCACCGCGCTCGCGGCGGGGATGCTGTGGTTCTTCCGCGACCCCGAGCGCGAGATCGCCCAGGGCCGGGTCGTCTCGCCCGCCGACGGTGTGGTGCAGAGCATCATGCCGTGGAAGGACGGCCGCACCCGCGTCGCGATCTTCATGAGCCCGCTGAACGTCCACGTCAACCGTGCCCCGCTCTCCGGCACGGTCACGTCGGTCGAGCATGTTCCCGGCGGGTTCGTTCCGGCGTTCAACAAGGAGAGCGAGAACAACGAGCGGGTCGTCTGGCACTTCGACACCGAACTCGGCGACATCGAGATGATCCAGATCGCCGGCGCGGTGGCCCGCCGCATCGTCCCCTACGTCCCGTCGGGCACCAAGGTCGAGCAGGGCGACCGGATCGGTCTGATCCGCTTCGGCTCGCGTGTCGACCTGTACCTGCCGGAGGGCGTGGAGGTCGCGGTCGAGGTCGGCCAGAAGACCGTGGCTGGGGTGACTCGCATTGACCGTGATTGATCCCGAGACCCAGGCCGGCTGGGTGCCCGAGGCCGACGACCTGGACGACGAGGAGGAGATGCCCCTCTCGCTCCGGCTGTCGATAGCGGACACCCTCACCCTGGGCAACGCCACGTGCGGGTTCATGGCGGTGTACTTCACCACCACCGGCATCCTGATCCCGCACCTCACCGGCAGCCAGGAGTCGGGCATGGCCCGGCACAGCGCCGCCACGGCGGTCATCCTGATGCTGTGCGCGGCGGTCTTCGACCTGTTCGACGGGCTGGTCGCCCGCAAGCTGCGCTCCTCCCCCATGGGAGCGGAGCTGGACAACCTCTCCGACCTGATCAGCTTCGGCCTGGCCCCGGCCTACTTCGTGCTGGTCTACGGCATGGTCGCCGACGACGCCCACCAGCGGATGGCGGCGCTCGGCGCGATCGTGGTGCTGCTGGCGGTCGTCCTCAGGCTGGCGCGGTTCTCCTGCGTGACGATGAAGGACGGCGTGTTCCAGGGCATGCCCTCGCCGTTCGGAGCGCTCACCGTGGTCTCCGTCGTCCTGCTGGAGCTGCCCTTCGTGGCGACGCTGCTGGCGATCCTGGGGACGGCGTGGCTGATGGTGAGCCGCGTGGAGTACCCCAAGCCGCGCGGCCGTCTCGCGGTGGCGATGCTCTCCTGGATCGTGCTGTCCATGGGCCTGCTGGCCGCCTGGGCCTTCGACGCCCCCAGCGGCCAGCTGCTGCTCCAGACCGGCTGTGCGCTCCAGCTGGTGATGGGCGCGGTGATCCCGCTGTTCGCCACGGCCCGCCGGGTGAACAACTTCCGCGACAACCGGCGCGAGGCGCGGGCGGCGCAGCTGCCGTAACCCCCGGTATACGCGGAAGGGCCCCGGAATCGTACGGTTCCGGGGCCCTTCCGCGTATACCGGTCGGCGGTGGGCCGCCTCAGCGCAGGAAGTCCTCGCCGATGCGCTCGGCCACCTGCTCCAGGATCGGGCCCGCCTCGGCGATGCACCGGGCGACGTCCGGCTCCACGTCCGTGAGCGCGTACGCCCGGCGGATACCGGCCCGGCCCAGCACCTCGGGGGCGAGCGCGAGTCGCCCGCACACCGCGACGACCTCCTTGCCGGCCGCGCGCGCCGCGGCGGCGACACCGGCCGGTGCCTTGCCGTGCAGGGTCTGCTCGTCCAGCGAGCCCTCTCCGGTGATCACCAGGGACGCCCGCCCCAGCGCGGGCGCGAAGCCGAGGACGTCGAGCATGACCTCGATCCCGGCACGGAAGCGCGCACCGACGATGAGCGCCCCGTACCCGATGCCGCCCGCCGCGCCGGCGCCGGGCGACGCGGCGAACTCGGCCGCCCGCGCCCCGATCGCCTCCTCCAGCACCTTCGCGTAGTGCGCGAGGGCCGCATCCAGCGTCTCCACGTCCTCGGGCGAGGCACCCTTCTGCGGCCCGTAGACCGCCGGGGCGCCCTTCGGGCCGGTCAGCGGATTGTCCACGTCGCTGGCCAGCACGAACTCGGCTTCGGCGAGCCGCGGGTCCAGGCCCGACAGGTCCGCGCGGGCCAGGTCCGCCAGTCCACCGCCGCCGGGCGCGACCGGCTCGCCGTCGGCGCCGAGCAACCGCGCGCCCAGAGCGGACAGCATGCCCGCACCGCCGTCGGTGGTCGCGCTGCCGCCCACGCCGAACACGATCGTCCGGGCGCCCGCGTCGAGCGCGGCCCGCAGCAGCTCACCCGAGCCGTACGTCGAGGCCGACAGCGGCGCGAAGACGCCGGCCGGGAGCCGCTGCAACCCGCTGGCCTCGGCCATCTCCACGACCGCGGTGTCACCGCGCAGCGCGAACGCCGCCGTCACCGGCTCGCCGAGGGGCCCGGCGACCCGCACCTCCCGGCGCTCGAACCCGGCCGCGACCGCCGCGTCCACGGTGCCGTCGCCGCCGTCGGCCACCGGCAGCGCCTCGACCTCCACGTCCGGCACGACCCGCCGCAGCCCGGCCGTCACCCGCTCGGCGACCTGCACGGCCGTCAGCGAGCCCTTGAACTTGTCCGCGGCAATCAGCACCCTGCGGGTGCCGTGCACTGCAGCGTCCGCCACCTTGCATTCCCCTTGCTCTCCGGGCCCCGCACGTCAGGGGGCCAGTCGCGCCGCTGTGACCATAACCGGCGACGCCCCCCGCCGTCATGCCCCGCCCGCTCCCTGAGAAGCCCCAAGGCCTCACTCCGCCCGCTTGCCGGTGCCCTTACCCTTCCTGGATGACCACTGCGGACTACGCCACGTACATCGCCGGCCTGCCCCGGGTGCTCGCCGGTGCCGCCGCTCTCTTCCTCGACACGCAGGGGCGCGTGCTGCTCGTCGAGCCGAACTACCGGGAGGGGTGGGCGCTGCCGGGCGGCACGGTCGAGTCCGACACCGGCGAGAGCCCCCGCCAGGGGGCCCGCCGCGAGACCCTGGAGGAGATCGGTCTCGACCGCCCGCTCGGGCGGCTGCTCGCGGTGGACTGGGTGCCCGGCACCGGCCGCCCTCCGCTGGTCGCGTACCTCTACGAGGGCGGGGTCCTCACCGACGAGGACCTCAAGGCGATCCGGCTCCAGGAGGAGGAACTGCTCTCCTGGCGCCTGGTGGGGCGCGACGAACTCGCCGCCCATCTGACGGGCTCCCTGGGCCGCCGCGTCCTGGCCGCCCTCGACGTGCTCACCGAGGGCACGGGCACGGCCGAACTGGAGAACGGCCACCGCGTCGGCTGACCACGCCGAGGCCCTGCCCCGCCCGGGCCCGTGGGCGCTGGTGTCCGTGTACGGGTCCTCACCCAGAACCTGGACGGGCTGCACCAGCTCGCGGGGATGCCCGCCCGCAAGGTGCTCGAACCGCACGGCAGCGTGCACAGTGTCGTGTGCACCGGTGACATGCGCGTGGGCCCATGGAGGACGCGCTCGCCCGGGTCGAGGCCGGTGAGGACGATCCGCCCTGCCGGGAGTGCGACGGCATCCTCAAGTCGGCCACGGCGATGTTCGGCGAGCGCCTCGACCCGGTCGCCCTGGGCGAGGCGCTCGCGATCGCCAAGGCCTGCCAGGTGTTCGTCGCCGTCGGGGGGGCCTCCAGATGCAGCCGGCGGCCGGCCTCGCGCAGGTCGCCGCCGGCCACGGCGCGCGCCTCGTCATCGCCACCGCGGAGCCGATGCCGTACGACGAGATCGCCGACGAGGTGGTCCGCGAACCCATCGGCACCTGCCCGCGTTGCTGGACCGGCTGCGCGACGCCGACCCAACCAGGATCGGGGCACCTCGGGCCGGGGGCGCTCAGAAGAGTCCGGCGCCCTGCTCGAAGTCCAGCAGGCGGCGCTTGCGGGCCAGGCCGCCGCCGTAGCCGGTGAGGCTGCCGTTCGCGCCGATGACGCGGTGGCAGGGGACGATGATGCCGACGGGGTTCTTCCCGTTGGCGAGGCCGACGGCGCGGGAGGCCTGGGGGCTGCCGAGGGCGTGGGCGAGTTCGCCGTACGTGCGGGTCTCGCCGTAGGGGATCGCGCGCAGCTGTTCCCAGACGCGGCGCTGGAAGGGGGTGCCGGCCAGGCGCAGCGGGAGGGTGAACTCCTTGAGACGGCCCGCGAAGTAGGCGGCGAGCTGGTCGGCGGTCTCCCCGAAGCAGCGGTCGTCCCGTTCGCCGAACGTCTCCTGGAGCGGGCGGTGGCGCTGGTCGGTCATGTACAGGCCGCACAGGACGCCGTCGTCGGCGACGAGGGTGAGCGGGCCGTAGGGGCTGTCGATGACGGTGTGCTGCTTCATCCGGAACGTCCTCAGACGGGAAGGAAGTTGATGGGGTGATTGTCGGTGGCCCACAGGTACTGCACGGCGTAGGCCCGCCAGGGGCGCCACGCCGCGGCGCGGGCGGTGAGGGCGGCCGGGGTGGAGGGCAGGCCCAGTTCGCGGGCGGCGCGGCGGATGCCGAGGTCGGTGGGGAGGAAGGCGTCGGGGTCGCCGAGGGCGCGCATGGCGATGACGTCGGCGGTCCAGGGGCCGAAGCCGGGCAGTGCCAGGAGGTCGGCGCGGGTGTGGGGCCAGTCGCTCTCCACCCCGAGGCGCAGGGTGCCTTCGGCGAGCCGGTGGACGAGGGTGGTGAAGGTGGTGCGCCGGGTCCGGGGCATGGCCAGGGACTCGGGGTCGAGAGCGGCGAGCGCCTCGGGGGCGGGGAAGAGGTGGGTGAGGCCGCCCTCGGGGTCGTCGACCGGCTCGCCGTGGGCGGTGACGAGGCGGGCCGCGTGGGTGCGGGCCGCGGCCGTGGAGACCTGCTGGCCGAGCACGGCCCGGACGGCGAACTCCGCCTCGTCCACGGTGCGCGGCACCCGCCGGCCCGGGGCCTTGTCGACCAGGGGGGCGAGGACGGGGTCGGTGCGCAGCTGGTCGTCGATGGCGACCGGGTCGGCGTCCAGGTCGAGCATGCGGCGGCAGCGGCTGATGGCGACGGGCAGGTCACGCAGGTCGCCGAGGGTGAGCCGGCAGGCGATGTGGTCCGGGCGCGGGGTGAGCGCGGCGATGCCGTGGCCGTAGGGCAGGCGCAGCGTGCGGCGGAAGGCGCCGTCGCGCCACTCCTCGACGCCGGGTACGGCGGTCGCGGCGAGGTGGCCGAAGAGGTTGTCCGGGTTGAGCGGAGCACGGAAGGGCAGCCGCAGCGATAGGGCGCCGGGCCCGGCGGTACGCGCCTGGCCCGCTGCGGCCTCCCGGGGTGCCCGGCCGCGCAGCTCGCTGGGGGTGAGCGCGAAGACCTCGCGCACGGTGTCGTTGAAGGCGCGGATCGAGGCGAAGCCGGCTGCGAAGGCGACCTCGGCCATGGGCAGGGCGGTGGTCTCGATCAGCAGCCGGGCGGTCTGGGCACGCTGGGCGCGGGCGAGCGCGAGCGGGCCGGCGCCGAGTTCGGCGAGGAGCTGGCGTTCGATCTGGCGGGTGCTGTAGCCGAGGCGGGCGGCGAGGCCGGGAACGCCGTCGCGGTCCACGACGCCGTCGGCGATGAGCCGCATGGCGCGGGCCACGAGGTCGGCGCGCCGGTTCCACTCCGGTGAGCCGGGGCTGGTGTCGGGGCGGCAGCGTTTGCAGGCCCGGAACCCCGCCTGCTGACAGGACGCCGCACTGGGCAGGAACGTCATGTTCTCCGGCTTGGGCGGCACCGCGGGGCAGCTGGGCCGGCAGTAGATGCGGGTGGTCAGGACGGCGGTGAAGAACCAGCCGTCGAATCGTGCGTCCTTCGACTGGACGGCGCGGACACAGCGTGCACGGTCGGTGTGCATCCCCTTCTGCATGCGTCCAGGATCCTGCATCGGCCGCGTCCGGGCTGGCGGGAATCCGACATGACCCTTGTGTGTTCTGCGCGGCTCCGGATCGCTTGGCGAACTTTTCACCGTATTTCGGGGTGCGCATCAGCAACCCCGCCCCCTCATTCTGCATCCTGATTGGTGCTGGGGGTGTTCGCAGGGTCTGCCCGTCGAAACACCAGCTTCTTGGTTTTCGGACGGCAGCCGCGGGTGCGGCGTGCCGCTACGGGAAGGTGGCCGCGTGGCGCTGACTGGTGCGACGTTCTTCTTCGTTCTCGTCGTCGCGACGGTCCTCGCGATGATCGGCACGGTCGCGGTGTGGTCGAGAGTGCGCGGACCGCGGCCGGTGCGGTGGCTGGTGCACGGCGCGATGATCGCCCTGTGCCAGCTCACCGCCATCACCGTGGTGGCGACCTGGATAAACAACAGCTACGGGCTGTACGCCTCGTGGCAGGACCTGCTGGGCACGACGAGCAGCGCGAACGCGGACGCGATGCCGGGCCCGCCGCCGAGCCGCGCCAAGTTCAACCACGGGACGCGCGACGGCGTGCTCGACACGTACTTCCGCGGTGGCCGCTCGACGCTGTCGGGCCAGGTCCTGGTGTGGACGCCGCCGCAGTACAAGGAGCCCGCCTACCGCAAGAAGCGGTTCCCGGTGCTGATCATGATGCATGGCGTCCCCGGCTCCCCGCAGTCCTGGCTGGAGCACGGCGGTATGCCCGGGGACTTCGAGAAACTGATGAAGGAGCGCAAGGCGCACCCCTTCATCCTGGTGATGCCCGTGATCGACCCGGGCAGCGTGGACACGGACTGCAGCGACCTTCCCGACCGCAAGGTCGCGACCTGGCTGGCGTACGACGTCCCCGACCTGGTCCGGCACAAGTTCCGCACCTTGCGGGGCAGCAAGGGCTGGGGCGTGATGGGCTACTCCACCGGCGGCTACTGCGCCGCGAAACTGCCGCTGCAGTACCCGAAGATCTTCGGTGCGGGCGCCGCCATCGACCCCGACCCGCTGACGGGCGACACCTCGGTCATCCCCGACGCCAAGCTGCGCCGGGCCAACACTCCGACCGATCTCGTCGTCGGCTCCACGGCCCGGGTCAGCCTGTTCCTCGCCACGTCCCACCAGGACCGGGTCAGCCCGCCCGCCTCCATCGAGAAGTTCCTGGCGGCCTCGGCGGCCTCGTCCGTGCAGGTGCGCACCCAGTTGCTGCCGAGCGGAGGGCACAACTACCACACGTTCGCGGCGTCGTACCCGATGGCCTTCCACTGGCTGAGCGCCTGGCTGTCGGCGCCCAAGTAGGGCCGGGGCGGGTCCGCCTCGGGGGCGCCGGGGCGGGTCCGCCTCCGGGGCGCCCGGTGCCCGCCGGGGGCGGGCCGGTGGCCGTGCGCAGCGCGGTGCCCCCTCTCAGGCGAGTTGCGCGGCGAACGCCTGGTAGGCCGGGTCGTCGAAGAGGACGAACGTGACCTCTTCGACGTCGGTCCGGGTCTCCCGCACGGTCTGGACGGCGACGCGTGCGGCGTCGTCGAGCGGCCAGCGGTAGACGCCGGTGGAGATCGCCGGGAAGGCGACCGTGCGGGCCCCCAGTTCGTCGGCGACCCGCAGGGACTCGCGGTAGCAGGAGGCCAGGGGTGCCGGGTCGCTGCCCGGGCCCTGGTACACCGGACCGACGGTGTGGATCACCCAGCGGGCGTCCAGCGCGCCCGCGGTGGTGGCGACGGCCTGCCCAATGGGCAGGCCTCTGCCGTACCTGGAGGCGCGCAGCGCGCGGCACTCCTCCAGGATGGCGGGGCCGCCGCGGCGGTGGATGGCGCCGTCGACGCCGCCTCCGCCGAGCAGGGAGGAGTTGGCGGCGTTGACGAGGGCGTCGGCGTGCTGCCGGGTGATGTCGCCGCGCACGAGCCTGAGGGCGGGGGTGGCGGTCATGTCTGGCGCAGCCTCCTCCAGACGGCCTTGGCCGCGTTGTGTCCGGACATGCCGTGCACTCCGGGGCCGGGCGGGGTGGCCGAGGAGCAGATGAAGACGGCCGGGTGCGGGGTGTGGTACGGGAACAGGGTGAGCTTGGGCCGCAGCAGGATCTGGAGTCCGGAGACCGCGCCGGAGGCGATGTCGCCGCCGACGTAGTTGGCGTTGCGGGCGGCGAGCTGTGCCGGTCCGGCGGTGGCGCGGGCGAGGACGCGGTCGCGGAAGCCGGGGGCGTAGCGCTCCAGTTGGCGTTCGATGGCGTCGGTGAGGTCGCCGTCCCAGCCGGCCGGCACATGTCCGTACGCCCAGAAGACGTGCTTGCCCGCGGGGGCCCGGGTGGGGTCGACGACGCTGGGCTGGACGGTGATGAGGAAGGGTCTGTCGGGTGCGCGGCCCTCGCGGGAGGCGGCGCGCAGCGCGGCGCCGATCTCGGTGCTGTCCGCCCCGATCTGCACGGTTCCGGCGGCGCGGGGCTCCTCGGCGGTCCACGGGACGGGACCGTCCAGCGCGTAGTCGATCTTGAAGACGCCGGGGCCGTACCGGTAGGAGTCGTAGTAGCGGCCCAGGCCCGCGATGCGGGCCAGCGCGGTGGGTGAGGTGTCGAAGACGTACGCCCGGGCGGGCGGCAGGTCGTCGAGGCGTTTGACCTCGTAGTCGGTGTGCACGGCGCCGCCGAGGTCCTTGAGGTGGGCGGCGAGGGCGTCGGAGATCGCCTGGGAGCCGCCGCGGGCCAGCGGCCAGCCGCGGGCGTGCGCCGCCAGCGCGAACACCAGGCCGATGGCGCCGGTGGCGAAGCCGCCGAGCGGCGCCATCACGTGGGCGACGAGGCCGGCGAAGAGCGTCTTGGCCCGCTCGTCGCGGAAGCGGCGCGTCAGCCAGGTGGAGGGGGGCAGCCCGGCGAGGCCGAAGCGGGCGAGGGTGACCGGGTCGCGGGGCAGGGCGGTCAGCGGCAGGGACATGAAGTCGCGGGCCAGGGTGTCCCAGCGGGGCAGGAACGGCTCGACGAGCCGGCGGTACGCGCCGGCGTCCCGCGCCCCGAAGGAGGCGGCCGTCTCGGCGACGGAGCGGGCCAGGACGGCCGCGGTGCCGTCGGGGAAGGGGTGGGCCATGGGCAGCTCGGGGTGGAGCCACCGCAGGCCGTAGCGCTCCAGGGGCAGGGCGCGGAAGGCGGGCGAGTTGACGGCGAGGGGGTGGGCGGCGGAGCACGGGTCGTGCCGGAACCCGGGGAGGGTCAGCTCCTCGGTGCGGGCGCCGCCGCCGACGGTGTCCCGCGCCTCGAACACGGCCGTGGAGAAGCCGCGGCGGGCCAGCTCCACGGCGGCGGTCAGGCCGTTCGGCCCCGCTCCCACGACCACGGCATCGAGCATCGACGGCACCTTCGGACCCCTTCGTCAGCCGATGGCCACGCGGACCTGTCGTCGGTGCCAGGATATGCCGCCGCACCGACACCGGGGCCCGCGGGGCGCGGCTCCCGCAGGGTTCGGCGGCCCCGGGCGTAGCTCAGGCCGGGGCGGTCAGCGTCCCGATCACCCGCCGGGCGGTGGCCGCGTCCCGCGCGGCGGTGAACGGCAGGGCGTTGCCCCCGGTGACACGGAACGGCTCGCCCGCGAGGGTCACGTGGGTGCCGCCCGCCTCCGCCACGAGCAGCAGGCCCGCCGCGTGGTCCCAGGCGGCCTCCCAGGTGAACGCGGTGGCGTCCAACTCGCCCCGGGCGACGGCCAGGTACTCCAGGCCGGCCGAGCCGCAGGCGCGGGGCGCGAATCCGTCGCTCCACAGGCCGCGCAGGGCGCGCTTCTGCGCGTCGTTCGTGAAGTCGGGGTGTGAGGTGGCCACTTGGAGCGCGCGGCCCGGCTCGGGGGCGCCGCAGCGCAGGGGTTCGCCGTCGAGGCGGGCGCCCCGGCCGCGCACCGCGACGGCGAGCCGGTCGAGGGCCGGGGCGTAGGTCCAGGAGGCCAGGACGACGCCGCGCAGGGTGAGGGCGACCAGTGTGCAGAAGCCCGGGTCGCCGTGCACGAACTGGCGGGTGCCGTCCACCGGGTCCACGATCCACACCGGGGCGTCACCGCCTATGGCCCGGTAGACGGCGGGGTCGGCGTGCACCGCCTCCTCGCCGACCACGAGGGAGCCGGGCAGCAGGCCGGCGAGCGTGTCGGTGAGGTACCGCTCGGCGAGCCGGTCGGCGTCGGTGACCAGGTCGTGCGGTCCGGACTTCTGGGCGACCTCGTGCTCGGCGAGCCTGCGGAAGCGGGGCATGATCTCGGCCGCGGCGGCCTTGCGGACCGCCTCCTCCACGTCGGACGAGCGCTCCGCGAGAAACTCTTCGATGGTTTCCGTCTCTTCGATCATGCCTCCATGAGAGCACGCGCCTGTGACAACGCCCGCCGCCCGGGTGCACACCGGGTGGAATCGGCGTGAACACCCGGGGCGAGGGCCGGGGGCCGGGATCCTGAGGCCGCCCTTCCCTGACTTCCCGGTGCCGCTGAGCGCTTCCCTGACTTCCCTGTGCCGCTGAGCGCCTCCCGGTCTCCTCCGGTGCCGCTCAGCGCCCCACCGCGTACCCCTGCATCCCGCGCGGGTTGGCCGCCGCCGACAGGACGCCCGTGCGCGGGTCCCGGGCGACCGCGCACAGCCGGCCCTCGGACCAGGCGTCGCCGACCGTCACGTCGTGGCCCCGGCGGCGCAGCCCGGCGACGACCTCCGGGTCCGTGCGGGACTCGACGGTGACGGAGCCCGGACGCATGCCGCGCGGGTAGAAGGACCCCGGGAAGGCGTCGTTGTGCCAGTTCGGGGCGTCGACGGCGCCTTGCAGGTCGAGGCCGCCCCGGACCGCCGAGCGCAGCGCGACCGCCAGGAAGAAGTGCAGCTGCCACTGGTCCTGCTGGTCACCGCCGGGCGTGCCGAAGGCCAGCACGGGCACTCCGTCGCGCAGGGCGAGGGACGGGCTGAGGGTGGTGCGGGGGCGGCGGCCGGGCGTCAGCGTGTTCGGCAGGCCCTCCTGCAGCCAGGTCATCTGCAACCGGGTGCCGAGCGGGAAGCCGAGTTCGGGCACGACGGGGTTGGACTGGAGCCAGCCGCCGCTGGGCGTGGCGGCGACCATGTTGCCCCAGCGGTCGACGACGTCGAGGTGGCAGGTGTCGCCGCGGGTGGCGCCGTCGGAGCGGACCTCGGGCTCGCCGGGCACGGGGGACGTGGGCGGCTTGGCGACCGTCGGCTCGCCGATGCCGAGGGCGTCGTACCCGCCCTCGTCCGCGGCGGCCCGGTACGCGTGCGCGCTCAGCCTCGGAACGCGCCCGCCGGGGCTGCCGGGACGCAGTTCCCAGGAGGCCTCGGCGCCGATCAGCCGGCGCCGATCGGCGTTGTACGGCGCGGAGAGCAGGTCGGCGAGCGGCACGCCGGCCGCGTCCCCGTACCAGGCCTCGCGGTCGGCCATGGCGAGCTTGCAGCCCTCGACGAGCAGGTGGACGTAGTCGGCGGACCCGTAGGGGGGCAGTTCGGGCGGGAGCAGGGCGAGTTGCTGGAGGAGGACCGGTCCCTGGCTCCAGGGGCCCGCCTTGCACAGGGTCCAGCCGTTCCAGTCGTAGGCCGCCGGGTCCTCGTAGGACGCGGACCAGCCGGCGAGGTCGGCGGCGGTGAGGGTGCCGGTGCGGTGCTCGCCGCTGGTGTCCAGCGTGGGCCGCCGCGCCTGCCGGACCAGGGCCTCGGCGACGAAGCCGGACCGCCACGCCTCGCGGGCGGCGTCGATCCGCGCCTCCCGGTCCCCGGCCCCGGCCGTCTCGGCCAGCAGCCGTTTCCAGGTGGCGGCCAGGGCGGGGTTGCGCAGCAGTTCCCCGGGCCGGGGCGGCCGGCCGCCGGGCAGGTACACGTCGGCCGATGAGGTCCACTCGGTCTCGAACAGTTCCCGTACGGTCTCGACGGTCGCCCCGACGCGCTCCACCGGCGCGTGCCCGTGCTCGGCGTACCCGACGGCGTACTTCAGGACGTCGTCGAGCGACTTGGTGCCCTGGTCGCGCAGCAGCAGCATCCACGCGTCGAAGGCGCCGGGAACGGCGGCGGCGAGCGGCCCGGTGCCCGGCACGAGGTCGAGCCCGAGCCCCCTGTAGTGCGCGACCGTCGCCCCGGCCGGCGCCACGCCCTGCCCGCACAGCACCCGCACCTCGCCGCCGGCCGGCGCGAGCAGGATCGGCACCTCACCGGCCGGCCCGTTGAGGTGCGGCTCCACGACGTGCAGCACGAACGCACCGGCCACGGCCGCGTCGTAGGCGTTGCCGCCGGCCTCCAGCACGGCCATCGCCGACTGCGAGGCCAGCCAATGGGTGGAGGACACCATGCCGAAGGTGCCCTGGAGGGTGGGGCGGGTGGTGAACTGCATCTCTCACCTCGGTGTTCGCTGCGTGCCGGTGGCGTCGCCGGTTCTGGTGACCCGGGTTCGGTACGCCATCCCAGATCTTGCCGGGCCTCCCCAGATCTCCCCAGGCGGTTGCGGCGGTACGCACCGCGGCTGCCGGGCCGCGGGCGGCCTGATGCCGGCGGTCGGCATCAGGCGGCGGTGCCGCCGGGGCCCGGACGGGGGCAGGCCGCGCCGCAGTCGCGTCAACCGTCCCGCACGATGCCGCCGGCGGTGCGCGCGGCGGCGCGGGCACGGGCGCGCGCCTCCTCCAGTGCGGGGCGGTGCTCGGCGATGACCGCTGCCTGCTCGCGTACGTCGAGGGCCCGCACCGTGCGGACCCAGCCCGTCCGCCGCTTGCAGCGGGCGTCGGCGACGGCCGTGCGTCGCTCTGCCTCGGAGGGCCGGTCGTCGTCGGGGCGGTGGACGGAGAGGAAGCGTTTCAGGTCCTCGTCACGGCGGTCGTCGCCGTTCTGCGCCTCGCGGGGCGTGGCGTAGTGGTAGCCCGCCCCGCGCATACAGGCCGACCACAGCCGGTCGGCGTGCGTCCAGGCGGGGTCCTGCTGCGCGCGTCGCCGGCTCTCGGAGCGCAGGGTGAGGACCGGGTCCGGTGCCGCGTACCGGTCCCGGCCGTAGATGCGCAGGTCGGCCCGGCCCAGGCAGCCCCGTTCGGGGATCGGGTGACCGTGGACGCTCCTCGGGTCGTCGCCGAAGCCCGCCCCCGTGAGGGCCAGGTATTCGGGCAGCGTCCACTTCCTGTCCGGTGCCGCGCGCCGGTACTCGGCGGCCGGGGCCCGGTAGCCGTAGGTCGCGGCCTCCTCGGGGTTCTGGACGCCGTAGCGGTGGTCGCGGTCGGCGACGATCATCAGGCCAAAGACCGTCTTCCCGTCGGCCGGGCGCTGCGGCCGACCCGGCGGGTGTGCGGGGTCCAGGTCGCGCAGGTTGTCGAAGCCGAGGCCCCGCATGCACTCCTTGGCGAGGGTCCAGCGGGCGACGGCGACGGTGTGCGTCTCGGCGGGGGTCATCTCGTAGGCGTCCAGCGGGTCGGCGTCCAGGGTGCCTGCCGCCGCCGGACCGGCACCGGCGAGCCCTGCGCCGGGCCGGTCGCCGCAGACCGTGAGCCCGAGGCCCAGGGCGAGAAGCAGGACGGGGACGGTGGCTCTGCGCATCCGCCCAGCCCATCAGGGCCCCTTCGCCGAGACTGTGACGGAAGCCATAGTTCCGGGTCACAGGCACATCACAGGTGGGCGGGGAACACACCGGTCCGCCCGGGCGTTGGTCCCTGCGGCAGCAAGGGAGGCCCAGGAAGTGCACGGTGAGTACAAGGTGCCCGGCGGCAAGCTCGTCGTCGTGGACGTGGAGTCCGAGGACGGCGTGCTGCGGCGGGTGCGCGTGGCGGGTGACTTCTTCCTGGAGCCGGACGAGGCCCTGGACGCGGTGAACGCGGCGCTGGAGGGCGCCCCTGCCGACACCGACGCGGCGGGCCTCGCCGCCCGCATCGACGCGGCGCTCCCCGCCGGCACGGTCATGTACGGACTGACCTCGGAGGGCGTGGGGATCGCGGTGCGCCGCGCGCTGGCCCACGCCACCGACTGGACCGACTACGACTGGCAGCTGATCCACGAAGGCCCCCAGTCCCCCGCCCTGCACATGGCGCTGGACGAGGTGCTGACCGCCGAGGTCGCCGCGGGCCGCCGGCCGCCGACCCTGCGGGTGTGGGAGTGGGCCTCCCCCGCGGTGATCATCGGCAGCTTCCAGTCGCTGCGCAACGAGGTGGACGCCGACGGTGCCGCACGTCACGGCGTCGAGGTGGTGCGCCGGATCTCCGGCGGCGGCGCGATGTTCGTCGAGCCGGGCAACACCATCACGTACTCCCTGTCGGTGCCCGACGCGCTCGTGCAGGGCCTGTCCTTCCAGGACAGCTACGCCTACCTGGACGACTGGGTCCTCGGCGCCCTCGGCGACATGGGCATCCGGGCCTGGTACCAGCCGCTGAACGACATCGCCACCGACCAGGGGAAGATCGCGGGCGCCGCGCAGAAGCGGATCGTCGGGCCGGGCGGCGGGCCGGGTGCGGTCCTGCACCACGTGACCATGTCCTACGACATCGATGCCGGCAAGATGCTCGACGTGCTGCGCATCGGGCGGGAGAAGATGTCCGACAAGGGCACGAAGAGCGCGAAGAAGCGGGTGGATCCGCTGCGCCGGCAGACGGGGCTGGCGCGCGAGACCGTCATCGAGCGGATGATCGAGTCCTTCGACAGCCGGTACGGGCTGACCGGCGGCAAGGTCACCGACGAGGAACTGGCCCGCGCCCAGGAGCTGGCGCGCACCAAGTTCGGTGCACCGGAGTGGACCGCGCGCGTGCCGTGACGCGGTGACCGCCCCGGCGACCGACCTCCGGCCACCGACCACCGGCGACCGGCGACCGGCGACCATGCACGCTGTCCCGGCCGGGGGCACGGTGGTGCCCGGCCGCGTGATCGCCCGGGCACGGAGCGAGTTGGCACTTCCGCCGCACAGGCGGGCATGTGACACTGTCGTCCCGTCCACACTGTGGACGTGCTTCGCAACGTCCCTCCCCCCACACGAGAAGTGTGCCGTGCGTGATCTTCCCCTGCCGCTCGCACTCACCGCGCGGCTGACTCCGGTCGTCGTACTCGCCTGTGCCGGCTGGGCGTTGACGTCCGGCCCGTTCGCCGCGTCGTCCGCCGACGGGCCCGAGGCGGGCGGACAGGGCGCCGGCACCACAGGCACCCGGTCGGGCTCGGCGTCCGGCTCCCCCGCGGTGCCGGGGGCGTCCTCCGGGACGTCCGCCACCGGGCAGCCGAACGCGTACACGTCGGCCCCCGCGCCGTGCACCGCCGTCTCCACGAAGACCGTCACCGCGCTGGTCCCCGGCGCGAAGACGGCGGGCAAGGAGATCGCCTCGACGGACGAGAGCGTGCGCCGGACCTGTTCCTGGAACGCGCTCAAGGGCTACGACTACCGCTGGCTCGACGTGTCCTTCGAGGTCATGCGGACCGACGAGGCGGCCACCGCCGCCTACCAGCAGCGCACCGCCGCGAAGAGCGGCGGCGGTGCGGTGCCCGGCCTCGGTGACGCCGCGTACTCCGTCGTGAACCTCACCACCGAGAAGAAGCAGCAGACCCGTGAGGGCGTGGTGCTGGTCCGCGCAGCCAACGCGCTGGTGGCGGTGACGTACAACGGCAGCGACTTCGAGACGAAGAAGGCACCCGCCACCGACGAGATCAACAAGGGTGCCATCAAGGCGGCCAGGGAAGCGGTGGCCGCGCTGCTGGGCGGCCGGTCCCAGGGGAACTGACCGCCCCGACCGGACCCGACCGCCCCGTGCACGTGCTCGGCCCGCGTCAGCCGACGGCCCATGTCAGCCGACGGCCCGCGTCAGCCGACGCCCCGGGTCCGCCGGCCCGGCAGCGACAGCAGCAGGTACAGCACGATGGACGTGCCAAGGCCCACGGCCCAGCCGTAGTCGGCCAGCGGTCGCAGGGCCGGGACCGGCCGGCCGTCGATCAGCGGATGGAAGTCCGCGCCGCCGACCGCCAGTACGCCGCCCACGACGAAGGCGGTGACGGCCCGCCAGTTCCAGCCGCCCGCGTACCAGTAGCGTCCGCCGGCGCGGTACAGGTCGCCCAGGTCGAGGCGGGCGCGGCGCAGGATCCAGTAGTCGGCGATGAGGATGCCCGCGACCGTGCCGAGCAGCCCGCCGACCAGGCCCAGCCAGGTGAAGATGTAGCCCTGGGGGTCGGAGTAGAGCTTCCAGGGGCAGATCACCACGGCGAGCACGGCCGTGATGAGGGCGCCGGTACGGAAACTCACCCTGCGCGGCGCGACGTTGGAGAAGTCGAACGCCGGGGAGACCAGGTTGGCGGCGATGTTCACCGACAGGGTCGCCACCAGCACGGTCACCAGCGCGTACAGCAGCCCCACCGTGTTGTCCGTCTTCGCCGCCAACTGCACGGGATCCCACACCGGTTGGCCGTAGACGGCCTGTGAGCCGGAGGTGACGAGCACCGACAGGAACGCGAACAGCGTCATGGTGGTGGGCAGGCCGAGCGCCTGCCCCCGGGTCTGCGCCCGCTGGCTCCTGCCGTAGCGCGTGAAGTCGGGGATGTTCAGGGAGAGCGTCGACCAGAAGCCGATCATGCCCATCAGCGAGGGCGCGAACAGTTTCCAGAAGCCGGCGCCCCAGCCCAGCTTCGAGGGCTGGTCGAACAGCGGGCCGAAGCCGCCGGCCTTCGCGCTCATCCACCACAGCATCACGAACGCGCCGACGAGGACGAAGGGCGCCGCCCAGTTCTCGAAGCGACGGATGGTGTCCATGCCCCGGAGGATGACGGCTACCTGGATCACCCAGAAGAGGGCGAAGGACAGCCACATCGTCCAGGCGTACCCGCCGATGCGGGCGGCGCCCGTCCAACCGTCCCCGATCAGCTTCCCGGCCAGGAAGTAGATCGCCTCGCCGCCGATCCAGGTCTGGATGCCGAACCAGCCGCACGCCACCAGCGCCCGCACCACGGCGGGCAGGTTGGCGCCGCGCACCCCGAAGGACGCGCGGGCGAAGACCGGGAACGGAATGCCGTACCTGGGTCCCGCGTGGCCGGTGAGCAGCATCGGGACGAGCACGATCAGGTTGGCCACGGCGATGGTGAACACCGCCTGCTTCCAGTCCATGCCGACGGCGATCAGGCCGGAGGCGAGGGTCCAGGAGGCCGTGTTGTGGGCCATGCCCACCCACAGGGCGGAGAAGTTGTACGTGGTCCAGGTGCGCCGCGCCACCGGGACCGGGAGCAGGTCGGCGTTGGCGTAGGGGCCGCTGGGCGGTGGAGTGCCGGGAGCGAGTTCCACGCGCCCGTCAGGGAGGGTGACCTGGGCGGTCGGTGGTATGCCCGGGGGTGCGGTGTCGGTCATGGACGGCCCCAATCGACAGGGGTGTTGGGCTATCTGGGGTTGACGACGGGAATGACCTGGCGGCCGTACGCGTCGATCACGGCTTCGCGCGCGTCGTGCATCGCGTACACGGCGAACTGGTCCACGCCCAGCTCGCGCAGCGCGTTCAGCTTCTCGATGTGCCGCTCGGCCGGTCCGATCACGCAGAACCGGTCGACGATCTCGTCGGGCACGAACCGGGTGTCCGGGTTGCCGCTGCGCCCGTGGTGTGCGTAGTCGTAGCCCTGGCGGGCCTTGATGTAGTCGGTGAGGGCGTCGGGTACGGCGGCGGAGTGCTCGCCGTAGCGGCTCACCAGGTCGGCGACGTGGTTGCCGACCATGCCGCCGAACCAGCGGCACTGCTCACGGGCGTGGGCGAGCGCCTCGGGCGAGTCGTCGGCGGTGACGTAGGCGGGGGCGGCCACGCAGACCTTCACCGCGGCCGGGTCACGCCCGGCGGCGACGGCGGCGTCCTTCACCGCCTTGACCATGTACTCCGTGAGGTACAGGTCGGCGAGCTGGAGGATGAAGCCGTCGGCCTCCTCGCCCGCCATTTTCAGGGCCTTGGGCCCGTACGCGGCCATCCAGACGGGTACTTCGGCGCCCGGCCCGACCCAGGGGAAGCGGACGGTCGTGCCGCCGAGGTCGGCCTCCTCTCCCCTGCCGAGCGCCCGGATGACCTTCATGGCCTCGCTGATCCGGGCCAGCGTGTTGGGTTTGCGGCCGGCGACGCGCATCGCGGAGTCGCCGCGCCCGATGCCGCACACCGTGCGGTTGCCGAACATGTCGTTGAGGGTGGCGAAGGTGGAGGCGGTGACCTCCCAGGTGCGGGTGGACGGGTTGGTGACCATCGGGCCGACGGTCAGGTGCTGGGTCTGCGCGAGGATCTGGCTGTAGATGACGAACGGTTCCTGCCACAGCACGGCGGAGTCGAAGGTCCAGCCGTAGCGGAAGCCGTTGTGTTCGGCGCGCTGCATCAGGCTGATGACGCGCGAGGCCGGCGGGTCGGTCTGCAGGACGAGTCCGAAGTCCATGGGCACCGCTCCTAGTCGAGGTACTGGCAGGTGGAGCGCGGGGTGTAGACGCCGTGTCCGGCGCGTCCGGTGTACTCCCGCTCGGTGATGACGGGCTCGCCGCGCGAGAGCACGGTCTCCACCCGGCCGGTGACGCGGCGGCCCTCGTAGGCCGAGTAGTCGACGTTCATGTGGTGGCTCGCCGCGGACAGGACCTGCTCGGCGTGCGGGTCGTAGATCACGACGTCGGCGTCGGCGCCGGGCGCGAGGGTGCCCTTCTTCGGGTACAGGCCGAACATGCGGGCCGGGGCGGCGCAGGCGATCTCGATCCAGCGGCGGCGCGAGATGTGCCCGTCGACGACTGCCTGGTGGAGCAGGTCCATGCGGTTCTCCACGCCCGGCAGGCCGTTGGGGATCCTGGAGAAGTCGCCGCGGCCCAGCTCCTTCTGGCCGGTGAAGCAGAAGGGGCAGTGGTCGGTGGAGACCACCTGGAGGTCGTCGGTGCGCAGGCCGCGCCACAGGGACGCCTGGTGGTCCTTGGGGCGCAGGGGGGTGCTGCACACGTATTTGGCGCCCTCGAAGTCCGGTTCGGCGAGGTTGTCGGTGGACAGGAACAGGTACTGCGGGCAGGTCTCGCCGAACACGGGCAGCCCTTCGTCGCGGGCCCGGGTCAGTTCGGCGACCGCCTCGCGTGCCGAGACGTGCACGACGTACAGCGGGGCGCCCGCCACCTGCGCGAGCCGGATCGCACGGTGGGTGGCCTCGGCCTCCAGCAGGGCCTTGCGGACCTCGCCGTGGTAGCGCGGGTCGCTCTCGCCGCGGGCCAGGGCCTGGGCGACCAGGACGTCGATGGCGATGCCGTTCTCGGCGTGCATCATGATCAGCCCGCCGTTGCCGGCGGCGCGCTGCATGGCGCGCAGGATCTGCCCGTCGTCGCTGTAGAACACGCCCGGGTAGGCCATGAACTGCTTGAAGGAGGTCACGCCCTCCTCCACCAGCAGATCCATCTCCTTGAGCGTGTCCTCGTTCACGTCGGAGACGATCATGTGGAAGCCGTAGTCGACGGCGCAGTTGCCCTCGGCCTTGGCGTGCCAGGCGTCCAGGCCCTCGCGCAGGGCGCCGCCCTTGGACTGGATCGCGAAGTCGACGATGGTGGTCGTGCCGCCCCAGGCGGCGGCCCGGGTGCCGGTCTCGAAGGTGTCCGAGGCATGGGTGCCGCCGAAGGGCATCTCCATGTGGGTGTGTCCGTCGACGCCGCCCGGGATGACGTACTTGCCGGTGGCGTCGATGGTCCGCTCCGCCGTGAACGCCTCGGCGGCCGGGGTGCCGGAGGCGGCGAGGGCGGCGACGCGGCCGTCCTCCACGAGGACGTCGGCGTGCGTCTCGTCGGCGGCGGTGATGACGAGGCCGCCGCGGATGACGGTACGGCTGCTCATGGTCCCACTCCTTGCAGGTGACGTGCCGGGTCAGGGGGCGGTCAGCGGCGTGTACGCGCCCGGCGCCCGGTCGCGGTAGAACTGCCAGCGGTCGCGGACCTCGCGCAGTTTGGCCAGGTCCAGGTCGCGGACGACGAGTTCGGGTTCCTTGTCGCTCGCCACCTCGCCGACGAACTGCGCCTCGGGGTCGACGAAGTACGACGTCCCGTAGAAGTCGTCGTCCCCGTACTCCTCGACGCCGACCCGGTTGATGGCGCCGACGAAGTACTCGTTGGCGACGGCCGCCGCCGGCTGCTCCAGCTGCCACAGGTAGCCGGACAGGCCGCGGGAGGTGGCCGACGGGTTGAAGACGATCTCCGCGCCGGCCAGGCCGAGCGCCCGCCAGCCCTCCGGGAAGTGCCGGTCGTAGCAGATGTAGACGCCGACCTTGCCCACGGCGGTGTCGAAGACGGGCCAGCCGCTGTTGCCCGGCCGGAAGTAGAACTTCTCCCAGAAGCCGTGCACCTGCGGGATGTGGGTCTTGCGGTACTTGCCGAGGTAGGAGCCGTCCGCGTCGATCACCGCGGCGGTGTTGTAGAGGACGCCGGGCCGCTCCTCCTCGTACATCGGCAGGACGAGGACGATGCCCAGCTCCCGGGCGAGCGCCTGGAAGCGGCGGACGGTCGGGCCCTCGGGGATCTGTTCGGCGTACGCGTAGAACGCCGGGTCCTGGACCTGGCAGAAGTACGGTCCGTAGAACAGTTCCTGGAAGCAGAGGACCTGGGCGCCCTGGGCGGCGGCGTCGCGCACCGCCTGCTCGTGCGCCACGATCATGGACTCCTTGTCGCCGGTCCAGGCGGTCTGGAAGAGGGCGGCACGGATCACTCGGCTCATCGAAACCTCCGCTGCTCGATCGGTGTGGGGCGAGCGTAGGGAGGCGGCGGCCCTGCTTTTGAGGTGCACGCTGTCACGTCCGCGGGGGTAGGGCGTGCCACCGTGTCACCCTGGCGCCGCCGCATGCCTCACCGCCGTCCCCGTTGCCCGTCACCGTCTTCACTGCTGTTGCGCGTCGTGCGCGAGGAGTGCGATGTGCACCGAGGCGGCCTGCTCGAAGTCGTCGAGGTCCACCCCGAGACGCCCCTGTATGGCCTCCAGGCGCCGGTAGAGCGCGGGCCGGGAGACATGGTGGAGGCGTGCGGTGCGGGACTTGTTGCGGCCGGTGGCGAGGTAGGTGCGCAGCACGTCCAGCAGGTCCTGGTCGGTGCCGCACAGCAGCCCGTCCAGCTCCCGCTCGGCGAAGGACTGCACCCGCGGGTCGTCGCGCAGCAGCCGGATCAGCCCGCGCAGGTGGACGTCCCTCAGCCGGACCACGACCGGCAGGTGGCGGGCACCGGCGGAGTCACCCACGGCATCGGCCACGTGCCGTGCCTCCCGCAGCCCGGCGGGCACGTCGTCCCATCCTCCGCGCGCCTGTCCGGCGGCCACGACCGGCGCCGCGTGCGGGGGGTCCGCGTCCCGGGACGCCTGTCCGACGGCCACGACCGGCGCCGGCGGGGGGTCCGCGCCCGGGGACGCCTGTGCCGGGCGGCCGGGTCCCGGGTCCGCGCGCAGCCGGGCCGCGAAGTGGGTGGTGAGGGCTTCGGCGTCCTGGTCGCGCGGGAGGCTGAGCAGGACGGCGGTGAGGCCGTCGGACAGTTCGGCGACGAGTCCGGGCAGGCCGAGCAGGCGCAGCAGCCGGTCGAGTGCGGCCGGGCCGGCGTCGCGCACGACCAGGGGCACGAAGGTGCGCCGGTTGACCGGCAGGCCGGCCGCGCGGGCCCGGGGCAGCAGCTGCCGGGCCGGTACGGTCTCGCCGACCAGGTCGGTCAGCAGGCTCTGCGCGCACTGTTCCTCCCAGGAGCCGCCCGCGCCGCCGCCGAGCATGCGGTGCAGGACCAGGGCCTCGGCGGCGCGGTCGGCCAGCAGCCGTCCGGTGGTGGCGTCACCGCGGTGGCCGCAGAGCACGATCCGGCCCCAGTTCTGCCCGCGTCCGCCGAGTTCGGCGCGGATCCAGCCGTCGCCCTCGGTGCCTCCCCCAGTGCCTGAATGGCCTGGGCGGTGCCCCCATGCCTGCCGGGCGATGCGTTCCCAGTCGCGCAGCACGTCGTCCACCGCGGAGCGTTCGCCCGCCGTGGCGAGGACGCGGTGGGCGAGGTTGGTGACGACGACGGGGCAGGCGCTGTGCCGGGCGATCTCGTCGAGCAGGGCCTGCAGCGGGGCGCCCGCGGTGATCAGTGCGGTGAGTGCGGTGCGTACGGTCTCCGAGAGGCTGACCGAGGCGAACTTCTGCCGTACCAGCCGGGACTGGACCTCCTCGGTCAGCTCCGCGAAGGGGAAGGGCCGGTGCAGGACGACCAGCGGCAGCCCGCACCGCTCGGCGGCCCGGCGCATCACCTCGGGCGCGGCGGGGAACGCCCGCCCGAGGCCCAGCACCACGGCCGCGGCCTCCGCGCGGTGCAGGGAGCGGATGTACTCGGCCTGCTTGTGTTCGTCCCCGGCGAGCAGCACGCCGGTGGTGAGCACCATCTCGCCGCCACTGAGCATCACGCCGACGTCCGCGGCCTCGGCGACGTGCACCCAGCGCACGGGCCGGTCCAGCCGGGCGGCGCCGGCCACCACCTCGGGCTCCCCGGCGAGCACCCTCTCCAGGGTGAGCACCTGGCGGACGGACAGGACGCAGGAGGCGTGCTCCGGCGGGTTCCAGGGGACCGGTCCCGAACGGCCGCGGGCGCTCGGGGACCTGTCCGGGGCGGTGGTCATGGGCGGCACTCCCCTCTTCTCGCCTCGCTCGCCACGGGGTTCGCCCCGGGCGCGCTCTCAGGAGGCGGCGCGCAGCGCGTCCGCCAGGATCGCGGCGCCCTCCTCGGCCTCCGCGACGGTCAGGGACAGTGGCGGGGCGATGCGCAGCGCGCTGGTGTCGTGGCCGCCGCCCTTGCCGATGAGGAGGCCGCCTTCCCGGGCCGCCTCCAGCACGGCGGCGGCAGCGCGCGGGTCGGCCTCGTCGGTGCCGGGCCTGACCAGTTCGACGCCGATCATGAGCCCGCGGCCGCGGACTTCCCGTACGCCGGGCAGCCCGGCGGCGACGGCCCGCAGCCGCTCGATGAGCAGTCCGCCCACGCGCCGGGCGTTGCCCTGGAGGTCGTGTTCGACGAGGTGGTTGAGGTTGGCGAGGCCGGCGGCCATGGTGATCTGGGTGCCGCCGAAGGTGGAGATGCTGTTGGCGTCCAGGCAGTTCATGATCTCGGCGCGGGCGACGACCCCGCCGATGGACATGCCGTTGCCGATGCCCTTGGCGAAGGTGACGATGTCCGGCGGTCCGCTGCGTCCGTGCGCCTGCCAGCCCCAGAAGTGGTCGCCGGTGCGGCCCCAGCCGGTCTGCACCTCGTCGGCGATCCACAGGATGCCGTGGTCCTCAAGGACGTCCCGGAAGGCGGCGTACAGGCCGTCGGGCGGGGAGGTGAAGCCGCCGACCCCCTGGATGGGTTCGGCGATCAGCGCGGCGGGCGGGCGGGTGTGCCCGAGGAGGTCCTCGAGGTCGTCCACGCAGGCCGCGACGAACTCGTCGTCGCCCAGGTGGGCGAAGGGGCCGCGGGTGCGGACGCCGCCGTGGACGTACAGCGTCTGCAGCGGGGAGAGGGAACTGGGCGACCAGGAGCGGTTGCCGGTGATGCCGATCGCGCTGAAGGAGCGGCCGTGGTAGCTGTTGCGCATGGCCAGCACCGTGTTGCTGCGCCGGTACGTCGTCGCCAGCAGCAGGGCGGTGTCGTTGGCCTCGGTGCCCGAGGTGGTGAAGAAGACGCGGGCGTCCGGGATGCCGCTCAACTGGGCGATTCGCTCGGCCAGTTCGACCATCGGCCGGTTGAGGTACAGGGTGGAGGAGTGGATGATCCGGGCGGCCTGCTCGCTCACCGCCTTGGTGACCTCGGGCAGCGCGTGCGCGGTCATGGTGGTCAGGATGCCGCCGAAGAAGTCCAGGTAGCGGCGGCCTTCGGTGTCCCAGACGTGCCGGCCCTCGCCGTGGGTGATCTCCAGCGGATCCTCGTAGTAGAGGGCGAGCCAGTCGGGCAGGACGGCCCGGTGACGGTCGTACAGGTCGTTCACGGCTGCACCAGCCCTTCGTAGGCGTCGGGGCGGCGGTCGCGGTAGAAGGCCCACTGCTGCCGCACCTCTTCGATGAGGTCGAGGTCGAGATCGCGGACGACCAGTTCCTCGGTGGTGTCGCCGGCGACGTCGCCGACGACCTGTCCGCGGGGGTCGACGAAGTACGACGTCCCGTAGAAGTCGTTGTCGCCGTACTCCTCGCGGCCCACACGGTTGATCGCGGCGACGAAGTACTCGTTGGCGACGGCGGCGGCGGGCTGTTCCAGCCGCCACAGGTAGGAGGACAGGCCGCGGTGGGTGGCGGAGGGGTTGTAGACGAGCTGGGCGCCGTTCAGGCCGAGCTGCCGCCAGCCCTCCGGGAAGTGGCGGTCGTAGCAGATGTAGACGCCGACCCGGCCCACGGCGGTCTCGAAGACCGGCCAGCCGAGGTTGCCCGGCTTGAAGTAGTACTTCTCCCAGAACCCCTCGACCTGCGGGATGTGGTGCTTGCGGTACTTGCCGAGGTAGCTGCCGTCCGCGTCGATCACGGCGGCGGTGTTGTAGTAGAAGCCGGACTGCTCGACCTCGAAGACCGGGGCGACGACGACCATGCCGGTCTCGCGGGCCAGCTCCCGCATCCGGCGCACGGTCGGGCCGTCCGGGACCGGCTCGGCCCAGCGGTAGTGCTCCGGCTCCTGGACCTGGCAGAAGTAGGGCGCGTTGAAGACTTCCTGGAACCCGATGATCCGGGCGCCGCGCCGGGCCGCCTCGCGGGCGTGCTCCTCGTGCTTGGCGACCATGGACTCGGTGTCGCCGGTCCAGGTCGCCTGGACCAGGGCCGCACGGACGACATTGGCCATGAGCTGCTCCTTCGACGTACGTCAGAGCCTCTACGCCCGTAGAACACACGTAGAGGCACGAACGTAAGCCTCCCCGGCCGCCTTGCCAAGACCATCGTCGCGAACCCGCGGAGTCGATCGTGATTCACACTCCGCTGGACGAGCCCGCGGGCCGGGCCGGGGCCCCGGGCCGGTGGGCCCCCGACGTGCCCGGACGGACCGGACACGCCCGCGCCCGACATGCCCGAGCGCACAGAACGTGCAACCGTGGGCATGAGCCCCGCTCACCCGGTTACCCGGCGGGAGCCACCCGTCAGCGAAGGAACGGAAAGCGATGACCAGCGGCTTCGTCGGCCCGGAGGGCGATCGCGACCCCTTCGGCGAATTCTTCGCCCGGTTCTTCGGCGGCACCCGCCCCGGTCCCCGGCACGTCGACATCGGCAGGCTCCTCAGCCAGCCCGCCCGGGAACTCGTCAAGGGCGCGGCGCAGTACGCCGCCGATCACGGCAGCCGGGACCTGGACACCGAGCACCTGCTGCGCGCGGCGCTCGCCACGGAACCCACCCGCTCCCTGCTCAGCAGGTCGGGCGCGGACCCCGACTCGCTCGCCACGCAGATCGACGAGCGGTCCGGGCCCGCGCAGAGCCCGCCGGGCGACGCACCACCGCCCACCGCCCTCTCCCTCACCCCGGCCGTCAAGCGGGCCCTGCTGGACGCGCACGACATGGCGCGGGCCAGCGGCGCCGGGTACATCGGCCCGGAGCACGTGCTCAGCGCCCTGGCGATGAACCCCGACTCGGCGGCCGGGCACATCCTGAACGCGGCCCGGTTCGCCGCCTCCGGCCTGCCTGCGGAGACGCAGGACACCAGCGCACCGCCGGGCACCGAGCACCGGCAGCCCACCGGCACACCCACCCTGGACAAGTACGGGCGCGACCTCACCGAGACGGCCCGCCAGGGCCGGATCGACCCGGTGATCGGGCGGGACCAGGAGATCGAACAGACCATCGAGGTGCTCTCCCGGCGCGGCAAGAACAACCCGGTGCTGATCGGTGACGCGGGCGTCGGCAAGACGGCCATCGTCGAAGGGCTCGCGCAGCGCATCACCGACGGCGACGTGCCCGACATCCTGCTCGGCCGCCGGGTGGTGGCCCTGGACCTGACGGGTGTCGTCGCGGGCACCCGCTACCGGGGCGACTTCGAGGAGCGGCTGAACAACATCGTCACCGAGATCCGCACCCACTCCGAGCGCCTGATCGTCTTCATCGACGAGCTGCACACCGTGGTCGGCGCGGGCGGCGGCGGTGAGGGCGGCTCCATGGACGCGGGCAACATCCTCAAGCCCGCCCTCGCCCGCGGCGAGTTGCACGTCGTGGGCGCGACCACCCTGGAGGAGTACCGGCGGATCGAGAAGGACGCGGCGCTGGCCCGCCGCTTCCAGCCGATCCTGGTGCCCGAGCCGACCGTCGCCGACGCCATCGAGATCCTGCGCGGGCTGCGCGACCGCTACGAGGCCCACCACCAGGTCCGCTACACCGACGAGGCCCTGGTGGCCGCCGTGGAGCTGTCCGACCGGTACCTGAGCGACCGGCGGCTGCCGGACAAGGCGATCGACCTGATCGACCAGGCGGGCGCCCGGGTACGGCTGCGCGCCCGCACCAAGGGCACGGACGTACGGGCCATGGAGCGCGAGGTCGAACAGCTCGCCTGCGACAAGGACCAGGCGGTCGCGGACGAGCAGTACGAGCAGGCCACGCAGTTGCGCGACCGCATCGGCGAGCTGAAGCGGCGCATCGCCGAGACCGGCGGCAACGAGGAGGCCGACGAGGGGCAGCACCTGGAGGTGACCCCCGAGGCCGTCGCCGAGGTGGTGTCCCGGCAGACCGGCATCCCCGTCAGCAGCCTCACCCAGGAGGAGAAGGAGCGCCTGCTCGGCCTGGAGGAGCACCTGCACCGGCGGGTCGTCGGCCAGGAGGAGGCCGTCGCCGTGGTCGCCGAGGCGGTGCTGCGCTCGCGTGCCGGTCTGGCCAGCCCCGACCGGCCCATCGGCAGCTTCCTGTTCCTCGGCCCGACCGGCGTCGGCAAGACGGAACTGGCCCGGGCGCTGGCGGAGGCGCTGTTCGGCAGCGAGGACCGCATGGTCCGCCTCGACATGAGCGAGTACCAGGAACGGCACACGGTCAGCCGCCTGGTGGGCGCCCCGCCCGGGTACGTCGGCCACGAGGAGGCCGGCCAGCTCACCGAGGTCGTACGCCGCCACCCGTACTCGCTGCTCCTGCTGGACGAGGTGGAGAAGGCCCACCCGGACGTCTTCAACATCCTGCTCCAGGTGCTCGACGACGGGCGGCTGACCGACTCCCAGGGCCGCACGGTGGACTTCACCAACACCGTCATCGTGATGACCAGCAACCTCGGTTCCGAGGCGATCACCCGGCGCGGTGCCGGGATCGGGTTCGGCGCGGGCGGCGCGGAGGCGGACGAGGAGGCGCGGCGCGAGCAGATCCTGCGCCCGCTGCGCGAGCACTTCCGGCCCGAGTTCCTCAACCGCATCGACGAGATCGTCGTCTTCCGTCAGCTCACCCCCGAGCAGTTGCGGCAGATCACCGCCCTGCTGCTGGAGCGGACCCGCAGGCTGCTGCACGCGCAGGGCGTGGCCGTCGAGTTCACCGACGCGGCCGTGGACTGGCTGGCGCAGCGCGGCTACCAGCCGGAGTACGGAGCCCGTCCGCTGCGCCGCACCATCCAGCGCGAGGTCGACAACCAGCTGTCCCGGCTGCTCCTGGACGGGCGGGTCGGTGAGGGCAGCCGGGTCACGGTGGACGTCGAGGACGGCCGGCTCTCCTTCCGCCCGCAGGACAGGGAGCCCGCCCCGGCGCCCACCGAGTGAGGACGGCGCCGGGGGACGGCGCCGGACGCCGGGGGCGGGGGCGGGCTCGCGACCGCGGCCCGCCCCCGGCGTCCGTCGTGCACTACGTGACCGCTTCGGACGTGCGCCACGGACATGCGCTACGGGGCCCCTTCGCAGCGCGTGCGCCACGGGACCGGAGGGTGGTGCGCTACGGGGCCGGAGGGTGGTGCGCTACGGGGCCGGGTGCACGACCATCGCCGAACCGCCGCCCCTGCGCACCTTCTCCGCCGCCGCCAGCCACCTGCCGTCCGGCAGCCGCTGGACCCCGGTGGCCGCGCCGATCTCCGGGTTGAGCTTGAAGGAGTGGCCGATCGCCTCCAGCTGCTTCCTCAACGGGCTGTCGTAGAGGGCGGGTTCGAGTTCGGTCTGGGCCGCGTTGCGCTGGCTGGCGCGGGGCGCGGCGATCGCGTCGACCAGCGGCAGGTGGCGGTCGAGGAACCCGGTCAGGGTCTGCAGCACGGTGGTGATGATGGTCGCGCCGCCGGGCGAACCCAGCGCCACCACGGGGCGGTTGTGCCGGTCGAGCACGATGGTGGGTGAGATCGACGACCGCGGCCGCTTGCCCGGGCCCGGCAGGTTCGGGTCGTGCACGGCCGGGTTGGCGGGCGCGAAGGAGAAGTCGGTCAGCTCGTTGTTGAGCAGGAAGCCGCGGCCCGGGACGGTGATGCCGCTGCCGCCGGTCTGTTCGATGGTGAGGGTGTACGAGACGACGTTGCCCCAGCGGTCGGCGGTCGTCAGATGTGTGGTGTTCTCGCCCTCGTACGTCGTCGGCGCGGCCGTCCCCCCGGCGCCGCACGCGGCGGGCCGGCGCGGGTCGCCGGGCGCGAGCGGGCTGGTGAGGACGGCGTCGTCCTTGATCAGGCAGGCGCGGGAGTCGGCGAAGCGCTGGGAGAGCAGGCCGCGGGTGGGCACGTTCTCGAAGGAGGGGTCGCCGACCCAGCGGCCCCGGTCGGCGAAGGCGATGCGGCTCGCCTCGATGTAGTGGTGCAGGTACTGGGCCTCGCTCGCCTTGGAGAGGTTCGTCCGCTCCAGGATGTTCAGCGCCTCGCCGACGGTGGTGCCGCCGGAGGAGGACGGCGCGATGGAGTAGACGTTCAGGCCGCGGTACGAAGTGCGCGTGGGCGCCTGGAGCTTGGCGTGGTAGGCCGCGAGGTCCTTCTCTGCGAGTTTGCCGGGCCGGGCGTTCCAGCCCGAACCGGGGGCGAGAGGCGGGCGGTTGACGGTGTCGACGATCTCGTCACCGAGGTCGCCGTGGTAGACGGCGCCGACTCCCTTCCTGGCCAGCTCCTCGTAGGTGCGGGCGAGGTCGGGGTTCTTGAAGGTCGAACCGACGGCGGGGAGCCGCCCGCCGGGCAGGAACAGCTTCGCGGTGGCCGGGAAGTAGCGGAAGCGGGTCTCGTTGGCCGCCGTCTGCGAGCGGAAGGTGTCGTCGACGGTGAATCCGTCGCGGGCGAGCCGCTCGGCGGGCTTCAGGACCGTACCGAGCCGCCTGGTTCCCCATTCGTCCAGGGCCTTCTGCCAGGTGGCGGGGGTGCCCGGGGTGCCGACGCTCAGGCCGCTGGTGACGGCGTCGTCGAAGGAGAGCGGCTTGCCGTGCTCCGTGAAGAGGTCCTCGTCGGCACTCAGCGGCGCGGTCTCGCGGCCGTCGATGGTGTGCACCGTGCGCGACTTGGCGTCGTAGTAGACGAAGTAGCTGCCTCCGCCGATGCCGGAGGAGTAGGGCTCGGTGACGCCGAGGGCGGCGGCGGTGGCCACGGCCGCGTCGACGGCGTTGCCGCCCTTCCTCAGCACCTCGATACCGGCGGCCGAGGCGTCCGCGTCGACGCTCGCCACGGCGCCGCCGTAGCCGGCGGCCACGGGAACCTTCTCGACCGGTTTCGGCCTCACGTCCGGCCGCGCGGCGGGCGGTGCCGCCGCTCCCACCGAGACCACGGCGGCCGAGACCGCCAGGACCGTCAGTTTCCGTACACCAGGGCGACGCATCCGCACCTCCAGTCAGAGACCGTCCGCGCAGCCTATTCCATTGCCATGATCCCGTCAGGACCATCTCGAACACGGTACCGTCCGAGCCGCCGGCACGCTCCTCGCGCGACGTGCTCGGTCCCGGAGCCCCGGAGCAGGCCTCGCCGCCCGGGAGCGTGAACTCCGCCGGCGCCTCCGCCGGGGTCGGCCGCCCGGCATGCCTGATTCCGGTGTGGGAGGTACCGGTTCCTCCGCCGGGACAGGGATGTCACCGTCGGCGTTCGACGTACCGGGCGGGCCGCGGCTGGGGCCGTGGGCGGGAGAGCCGGTCGGCGCACGCGCACCCGGCAGCGTGTTCGAATCCGGCGCACTCGCCCCTGAGGAACCGGGGGCTCCTGCGCGCCTTCCCGGGCGAGGCGGCTCGCCGCCGCCGGAAGCGGAGCCCGCCGGTCCGTCGGCTCCGCGTCGAGCACAACCCGCCCGGCGCGCAGCTGACCTTCTGCTCGCCTGCGGACGACCCGGAGTGGCTGTCCGTACCGCCGCGCGAGCAGTGATCTCCGGCTGCCGCCGGCCGGGTATGGCTCTGTGGACCGCTGCCCCCTGAGACGGTCGCGAACGCCATATCGTAGTCGAGGTTCGGGCCGATGAGTCCTCCGGCGTGGAGGAAGGCCCGCCGACGCGGCATCGCGGGAACGTCAACGGCGACTTTGCGGCGTTTGCTGCAATCTCCGTCGCCCGGGGTCTTTGTCCTCTCCGCCGGCGCGCTCGCTCAGCCCTCGGCGACCTCCGCATACAGCTGGGAGAGCTCCGGTACGCCCTCCTCGGCCCACGCGTGCCCGGCCTCCACGACGGCGATCTCCCGGCCGGAGGCGAGCCGCACGACGGGATGGCCGTTCGGCCACAGTTCCCAGGCCGCCCCAGGCATCGTGCGCACGATGACCGTGCCCAGATAGAGCCCGGCGTCGATGCCCAGCCACGACACCGTCTCGGCGTCGTCCCGCCAGCGCGGCAGCAGCTGGTCGAGTGCCTCCAGGGAGGCGGGCGACCCGTCGAGCCGGACGCCGGCCTCGGCGGCCAGCGCGCGCAACTGTTCGCAGGTGGAAAAGAGGTCGGCGAGATCCGCCGCGGTCGGGGAGCCGTCGCCGGCGGAGATCACCGTGACGCCGACGGCCGGTGCGTGCCTCTTGCGCCAGTTGCCCAGGAACGGGAGGTCCATGGCCCCAGCGTGACACCGCGACCGCCGCGCGCACCACAGGGCGGGCCGCCCTGAGTGCGTCCGCGGGGAGTGCCGGGCCGTCCACGCCGTCGTCTCCCCGGCGCCTACAGGTCCAGGTCGACCACCACGGGCGCGTGGTCCGAGGCGCCCTTGCCCTTGCGCTCCTCCCGGTCGACGTAGGCGTCGGTGACCGCCTTGGCGAAGGGCTCGTTGGCGTACACCAGGTCGATGCGCATGCCGCGGTTCTTGGGGAAGCAGAGCTGGCGGTAGTCCCAGTACGTGAAGGGGTGGTCGTACTTCAGGGGCCGGGGCACCACGTCGGACAGGCCCGCCTCCCGCAGGGAGGTGAGGGCGGCGCGCTCGGCCGGGGTGACGTGCGTGGAGCCCTCGAAGGCGGTGCGGTCGTAGACGTCGTCGTCCGTCGGCGCGACGTTGTAGTCGCCGAGGACGGCGAACGGGCGGCTGCCGGACGCGTCGCCGGCGACGGCCGCCCTCAGCGCCTCGAACCACTGCAGCTTGTAGGCGTAGTGCGGGTGGTCCACCTCGCGGCCGTTGGGCACGTAGACCGACCAGACGCGCAGCGGGCCGCAGGTCGCCGAGAGGGCGCGGGGTTCCTCGACGCCGTCGTACCCCGGGTCGCCGGGCAGGCCCTTGACCACGTCGTCGAGGCCCACTCGCGAGAGCACCGCCACGCCGTTCCACCGGCCGGTGGCGTGGACCGCCGCTTCGTAACCCAGCTCGCGCAGCTGGTCGAACGGGAACTGGTCCTCGGCGATCTTGGCCTCCTGGAGGCACAGCACGTCGGTGCCGCTGCTCTCCAGCCAGGCGAGCAGCCGCGGGAGGCGGGCGGTGATCGAGTTCACGTTCCAGGTCGCGATGCGCATGCCTCACAACCTACCGGGAGGCACTGACAACCCCCGCTGCACGGCCCACTGCCGGCCGGCCCCCTGCCGGCCGGCCCCTCCCCGCGGGCCGCCCCGGTGCCTCACATGTCGGCGGAAGCCCCCGGGGTCAGCCGCAGGTGCTCCGCCCCGCCCAGGGAGCCGATCTGGTGGTCGTAGACCGGGCGGGCCAGGTCGGTCAGGAGCGCGTCGTGGATGTCGTAGGCACGCTGCGGCTTGACCTCCCGAACGTACTCGATCACTTCCGCGATCTTGTTCCAGGGCGCCATCACGGGCAGCAGCAGGGTCTCCACCGGCTGGTCGGGCACGGTGAGGGCGTCACCCGGGTGGAAGACCTTGCCGCCGTCGATCAGGTAGCCGACGTTGGTGATGCGCGGGATGTCCGGGTGGATCACGGCATGCAGTTCGCCGTGGACCCGCACGTCGAAGCCCGCGGCCGTGAAGGTGTCCCCGTGGCCCACGGTGTGGACGCGCCCGGGGAAGGCCGCCGAGATCTGCTCCGCGACCGACTTCAGGGTCCAGATCTCTGCGGCCGGGTTGGTTTCCATGCCCGCCCGCAACCGGTCCTCGTTGAAGTGGTCCAGGTGCTCGTGCGTGACCAGGATGGCCTCGGCGCCGACCGCGGCGTCCTCCTCGCTGAAGGTGCCGGGGTCGATGACGAGGGTCCGGCCGTCCTTCTCCAGGCGGACACAGGCGTGCGACTTCTTCGTGAGCTTCATGTGTCCCATCCTGCCGCGTGTACCGGGCGCGCGGCCCGTTCAGCGTGGTGTTCCTGGTGCCCGGCTGGACGATGACCTCGCTCACCGCGGGGCCTGACGGACCGGGTGGTCGGCCGTGGGGGCGGCCCCTTCCGCCCGGTGCGTCCCCGGCCCGACGCCTCCGCTCGCCCGCGGGCCGACCGGCGTCACTCGGTGGGCGTCGTCTCCTCCTGTATGACCCGCTGCGCCACCCGGAAGGCGCTGCCCGCGGCGGGCATCCCGCAGTAGACCGCGGTCTGGAGCAGCACCTCCTTGATCTCGTCCGGAGTGAGGCCGTTGCGCAGGGCGGCCCGGGTGTGCGCGGCCAGGTCCTCCAGGTGGCCGCCCACGGCCAGGGCGGTGAGCGCGACGCAGCTGCGGGTGCGCCGGTCCAGGCCGGAGCGGCCCCAGACGCCGCCCCAGGTGGAGCGGGTGAGGAATTCCTGGAAGTCCCCCGAGAAGTCGTCGGCCTCCGCCAGCTCCCGGTCCACGTGCGCGTCGCCGAGCACCTCGCGCCGGATCTTGAGACCCGCGTCGTACGGGTCCGCCCCGGGCGTGGGCTGGGGCTGCACCGCCGCCGGAGCGATCTCGGCGATCGGCGCGCTCGGCGGGGTCTGCGGCGGCGGGGCCAGGACGGGCTTGGCCGGTGCCGCGACGATCGCCATCTGGCCCGTGCTCGACTCGAAGGCGGGCTGCCATGCCGTGGAGAAGTGCCGCACCAGCAGGTCCGTCACGGCGGCGGGCTGCTCCACCGGCACCAGGTGGGAGGCGCCGGGCACGACGGCCAGGCGGGCGTCCCGGATGCCGGCGACCAGTGTGCGGGCTTCGGCCGGGCCGGTGACCTGGTCGTCGGAGCCGACCAGGACCAGCGTGGGCACGCCGACCCGGCCCAGCTCCGCACGGACGTCGAAGGCGGCCAGCGCCTCGCAGGCGGCGATGTAGCAGCCGGGGTCGGTGGTGCGCACCATCTGCACGGCCCAGTCGGTGATCGCGGGCTGGGCGGCGGCGAACCCGGCGGTGAACCAGCGGTCCGGGGACGTACGGGCGATGGGGTCGAGACCGTTCGTACGGACGATCACCCCGCGCTGGCGGAACTCGTCCGCCGTGCCGAACCGGGGCGAGGCCGCGATCAGAGCGAGGGAGGCGAGGCGCTCCGGGTGGCGCAGGGCCAGCTCGACGCCGATCGCGCCGCCCAGCGAGCAGCCGGCGTAGCCGAAGCGCTGCACGCCGAGCCCGTCGAGGGTGGCCAGCAGCCGGGCGGTCAGGTCCTCGACCGAACCGACCGGATGCGCGGGCGCGCCGCCGTGGCCCGGCAGGTCGAACCGGAAGACACGCCACTGCTTCGTCAGCTCAGGGACCTGCCGGTCCCACATGTGCCATGTGGTACCCAGTGAGGGACCCAAGATCAGGACCGGAGCGTCTTCTGGCCCGTCAAAGCGGTATTGCAGGGTGTTCGGGGGTGTCTCACTCACGCCCCAGACCCTCTCACGTCTCACGAAATCTCACACGGTCAGGGGAACCCGGCGGCGCGTGACCTCGCGGCGCGGCATGCCCGGCGCTGCCGAGACCCTCATGGGTCCACGTACGGGTTCTTCGATGTGCACGCCTGACCGTGGGGACAGTGCGTCCTCCCGGCTCGCGCACCCTCGCAATCCCTGCGCCGCACAGCTTCCCACCCTCGGCACGGCTTCCAGACGGTCTGGTTTGCAGCAAAGCGTGTAGTGCCGTCCCCAAGGATCGGCATGAGGCACCTGAAAACCTTCCGGGATTCACCGACGAACAGCCCGAACGCCACACGGCGGGCAAGCTCTGCCTTCCCTCGCAGGAGGGGAGACGTTGGCCGTAGCCTGGCCGCCCTTCCCCCTTGCCGTCGCTGGTCCACAGCCAGCAGCGGCTTCCGGGTTCACTCGATTTGACTGCCATACGGCTGGGCAGGTCGCTCAATCGGCAGGCCGCCTGAGTCACGCTTGCCCCTCCGTCGCAGCACCGTGCAGGCCGTCCCACGTTGTGGCGGCTCCGCGGAGGTCCTCCACGTCCGGCTTCACGTACCACTTCTTGGTGGTCTTGACGTTCGTGTGTCCGGCCCACCGGGCAAGGATGTGATCCGGCACGCCTTTGTTGGCGAGGTATGTGAGGCAGGAGGAGCGAGCGTCGTAGAGGCGCACTCTGCGGAGTTCAAGGATCTCCATGAGCCGGTAAGCGCGTCTGCGGAGCTGCTTGATCGTGAAGGCTTCCCCGGTCTCGTGCACCACGACGTATCCGGAATCCGAGTAAGCCTCACCGAGGACGAGCTTCTCCTTGGCTTGGAGAGCCCTGAACGACTTGAGGGCAGCCAGCACCGGCGCCGGCAAAGGAAGATCCCGTTCCCCGGCCAGGGACTTGGTGTCTTTCTCCACAACGTACCGATTCCCCATCATTGTCCGCGTGTTGGCTATGGTGATCGTGGCGGCTTCCAAGTCCACGTCTTCCCATCGGAGTCCGCAGACTTCAGCCGGACGTAGACCCATGAGGGACAGCAAGAGAGCAGCGTAAAGCCGTTCTGTCCGGACACCGTGAATGAACGTCTGAATCTCCTGCACGTTCCACGGCTTCACCTCCTGCTTCTTCTTTCGCTCTTCTTTACGTGCCCTACGTGGGATGGTCACATGTTGGGCTACATTCATGGTTACTAGCCGACGCGTAACGGCTCGATTCAGGGCGTCCTTCAATCGGGCGAGACTCATCTCCACGCTGGTCACTCCAAGCGGAGTACCTGCTTTGTCACCGCGCAACCGCCCATGCTTCAACGCCCAGTGCATCCAGTTTTCTACATCTTCCTCGGTGAGTTCTTGAAGCCGGATGCGCCCCAACCTCTCCCGAACTCGATCGAGGGTAACCCGATAGTTGTAAATAGTGGTCTCTTCCAGATCCTCTGCCTTCATGGCCAGCCACTGATCAAGCCACTCATTTACATTTATCTGGTTGGGCAGTACGAACGTCCCTTCCTCGCGGCGGTTGGTGATGCGCGCGTACTCAGCCTTCGCCTCCTTGAGAGTGGCGAACGTACGAGTCAGCTGTTTGCGCCTCCCGGTGGCAGGGTCGATGCCTACGTCGACTACGAACCGGTAGCGCACCTGTCCCCTGGAGTTGGGTGGAAGCTTCTTGATCGGAACGGACAGGGGGTACTCACTCTCCTTCAAGGGGACCTGCACGAGCAGGGCGCCGGATCATCTGGCTGGCACCAGACCAGTGCCATTCCGTTTCACGAGCTGCTGAGTTCGCTGCAGCTCCGCCGCCAAGCACAGCCGCGCATGCGAACGTCCTCAAGGAACCTCACGATCGCCGGTTTTGCTAACCGGCGATCGTCGTCTATGTTGCGCACCGCATCACGAAGGCAGCATCGGCTTAGGCTCGCCGCAGCCAGGGCCAGCCGACGCGCAACCAGGTGCGCGCCGTCCGTGGCGAGCACGAGCAGACCGTCATCGGTGAGGCGGTCGAGATTCCGGGCAGCGAGTCGCTCGTCCTGATGGCGAGTGCCACTTGCCGTGTGGCGGCGCCAAGACGTGCCGCACGGTATGCGAGGGCGGCACTGACGCTGCGATAGCCGGGTTGCAACAGGTCCTCGCCGAACAGGCCAGCCACGCAAAGGCAGACGTACAGCTCGGCGGAAAGGGTCCCGTAGTCGCCGGCTGCCTGGCTGTACCAGGCGTTCAGACGCGCCGCGGGTATAAAGAGCGGGTGCAGTGAAGCGAGCGGATCGAATAGCGGGGTCAGACAGGCGGACCTCCCCGAGTAGGAGCCCTGCCAGCAAGGCAGTCAAACGGGTGCAGGATTCCAAGGCATTTCGCAACCCGAGCCGCAGTGGACCACCTGCACATCCTGGCCTGGTGTTTTCCGGGACGTTGTACGTTGACATGGTCCGGACGGAGGTATCCAGTCCTGTGGTCCTATTTCTCGTCTGCCGTGAGCGAATGGCCGCCGACAGCCAGCAAATCCTCCTGTCGTGGGCTTGTGAAGCGCACGAGCCCCGGCGCCTGCCTCATGCAGCCGCACGACCTCGTTGATGAGAACCTGCCACCGCGGTGCCGAAGCGACGCGCCACCCCGCATGGCCCACCGGCACCTGACTGGTACAGGCACGTGGTCGAGCCTCACTCGCATTGAGGGGTGGCTACCAGCTTTCGGTGTGCCCTGGACGGCCGGGTAGGGTCGCGGTACCCGAGCTGGAGAGGTAGTTGCATGGCCCACGATATTGTGATTGCGCAGACGACCAGCGACGACGAGGGGCAGGCGACGATGCTGGCCCGAGGTGCGGTCGAGAGCAAGCTGGCAGCGGGAGTCCACATCGATGCGCCAATCACCGCCTTCTACTGGTGGAAGGGGAAGGTCGAGGCGGCGCGGGAGTGGCGCATCTCGTATATGACTACGACAGACCGTCTTCCCGCGCTAGAAGCGTGGGTGCACGAGAAGCACTCGTACGACGTCCCCCAATGGATCACACTGCCCGTAACCGGCGGGTCGGAGGCGTACCTGTCCTGGGTCTTCGAGGAAACGGAATCCGACTGAGGAGCCACGGGCCGGGCGTCGGCGACGTTGGTGCCCTGGGCTTGCCGCGTGCCACCCGAGGTGGATCAGGATGCGAACCGCCGGAAATGAACGGCAAGTTCGTGCTCGCTGTCAGGGAGCAACGCTGCAATAGCCGCCGCCCGCTCCTTGCCCATGGTGTTGGGCTTGGCCTGTGCCGCCGCAGCGAACTGGCGGGCCACGTAGACGCCTTGGTCGACGTCGCCCCCACGCAGTAGGGCCGACGCCAGATCACCGAGGACTACGACGCCCCCGTCCGGTAGCCCGTCTCCGAGGCGGTCGACCGCGGTATCCGCTGTGGACGTTAGCTCGGGGCGCCTCAGCTGGCCGTACACGGACAGGGCCAACGAGTCCATGCGGTATGGGGTCACGAACCTGACCCATGCCTGCTCGCTGGTGTGGTCCGCGAAATCGTAGGCGAAGCGCGCTCGGTCTAACGCCTGGAGCGCCCCCACCTCGTCGCCGGCCGCCGCAGCTTCTTCCGCCTGCCTACCGAGAACCCAGGCGGCAGCAGTAGCGTTACCGTGGCCTCGCACGTCGTTGGCGGCTTGGGAGAGGAACTCCATCTTCGCCTTTGGCGTCAAAGCGCCGTAGCTGCTGTAGGTCAGGGCCAGGGCTCGGAGTGGAGGATGCCCGGCAGCCGCCGCGCACTGCGACGTGACCTTGTAGTAGGCGTTGGCTTTGTCGTGCTCCCCCAGGTCCCAGGCCACCCAACCGGCCAGAGCGGCGGTTTCCCCGGCGGCGATGGTGAGAGCGCCTTCGTGTTCGCCTGCACGAGGCAGGGCCGCAGTGATCGCGTCAAGATGCGACTCGACCGTTTTTTGTAGCCGCCGCGCGCTGAGGTTGAGTTCCTGGACGTGCAGTTCAGCGGCTCGGTCGATGAGCGCGGCGGCAGCGGGCGAATCGATCTTGTTCCCCTTGCTGAGGGCGAAGGCGAGGCGCCCCCACGGCTCGGCGGCCACGCTCACGCCGATAGTGGCGCTACCCAGGAGCGTGCGACGCTTCACGGCGTCTTGGTCCTCCCCTGCATCGGCATGCCCCTTTCTCTTCCGAGCGCGGGCGGCCTTGGCCTCTCGCTGTAGTTCCTCGAAGGGGACACCGCAGGCCGCCGCGATGTGGCCGATTGTGTGGTTGGTAGGAATGTTCTCGAAGTTCTCATAACGGCTGATCTCTCGGCGGGTCATGGTGTCCCGGCCGGAGACAGCGTTGATCGCCTCCGCCTGCTCCTCCTGTGTCCGGCCCGCCTCCTGCCGAAGCCGGAGGAGCAGGTCGGCGAACGGGTCTGGCATGAGTGTGACCTCTGTCGGTGGGCGGAATCCAATCATGGCCTCAATTCCCCCCTTCAGTTTCCCCCTTGACATGATTTTCCCCCTCTGGATTCCCCTGGTCGACGGCGTCGCCGCACGGTGCCATAGCCCACATGACCAGGCTCCAAGAGGCGGCCCCGCCCGGCGGGGGCATCCGCAGCTGTGCGGCTACAGCAGGCGCGTCATGCGTCAGGCCGGTTCAGGAAGATGAGGCCGGCGCATGGGCGAGGGCAGAGGTACCGGCGGCATCCCATGCCTGTCAGGCGGCCCTTCTCCCCGACCTTGCGAAGGTCGGGGAGATGCGGCGCATAGCCAGGGCGTTCCTGCGGCGGTGCCGTGTTTCGGAGCCGGTGGCGGGGTTCGTCGTACTGGCCGTTTCGGAGCTGGTCACCAACGCCGTGGTCCACGGTGAGGGCGAAGTCGTGCTCCGCATCACGGTGGCCGTCGACGTGGTGCGTGTCTCGGTAACCGACCACAACCCGGCGCCCGCTGTGCTCAAGGAAGCCGGACCCGACGGCGAATCGGGGCGCGGGATCCGGCTGGTCGATGCGATCTCAGACGCATGGGAGAGCAACGGCGAGGAGACGTGGTGTGAGTTCCGAGACGCGAGGGCTGCAGCTTGAGCCAGACCTCCAGTTGGTTCCCAACGATGCAAATGGCAAGCCGGGCAGCTCAGTCGCTTCTGTCATACAGGGCGCTCCGAGGGCCGTTCGCTTGCCTTCGCCCAGTAATTCGGTTCGAGCATCTCGCCGGGCCAGGCGGGCTGACGGATCGGGCCACGAGGCCCCATCTGTTCGAAGTACGGTGCCAAGTCGATCACGGGCGTTCCGTCTACAGCGTCGAGATCGGTGACCAACAGGTCCCGTCCTTCGACCTGGAGCAACCGCGGGTAACTGACCGCCAGTTGATTGGGACGCCGGTGGTTGCGGTGGACAAAGGTACCGGTCGGCGGCCAGCCCGGATTTCCGCGGGGGCTGCGCGCGTGGAGCTGGACGTCTTCGGGTCGCGCCAGGTGGAAGCGCCACGTCACCGTCAAGTGGGAGAACTCATCGATGCCCTGGAGGGTTTCCAGGGGGTATGCGTCGTTGAATCGGATGACCGACTCGACCCCACCCTGGTAGTCATCCTGAACGCAGGTGTGGCCGCCAACGACCGTTGCGATCGATTCGACCTCGTACGTCGTCACCGGTACTGGTTCCTCCCCCTTGGAGACGCGGATCCACGAGCTGCCGTACGGGGCCCTGAGCCCGTGTCGCGGTCAGCCTATGTCCCGCAGCATGTTCCGTGCCCGGTGGTCCAGTTCGGTGACGTGGCGACCGACGCGTTGCCGGTCAGGCGGCAGCTCGCTCTGAATGCGGACGATGCCGTCGCGGGCACGACCGGACTGGGCTGGACATCTGTCATGGCCGCGCCCGGCAGGAAGCCCCTCGTGACGCCGACGAGAACGGCCGCTGCCTGGTGCTCGTGCAGTCGCTCACCCAAGAGGGACGAGGGGCCTGGCGGGGTCGAGGACGCCGGCGCCATCACATGGTGTGAGCTGAGATTGGCGGCAAGCTGATGACAAGCAACCGCAGTACGAGGTGCGCCCCGTCCTCGCCTGATGCGGGTAGCGCCCTGATGGCCGGAGCCGTCTCTCACGGCTGCCGATGCAGGATCGACTGGTCGCTCACGGTGCCCGAATCACGCTGGCATAGCACAGCGGAATCCAGTGTCGTTGTCCTTCATCGAGGCAGCGGCAGTGTTCATCAAGGACGGCGCAGCCCGTTCGATCGGGGACGTGAACGCCGAGCCTTTCAGGTGGTACCGCCCGTTGCTGGGCTCCTCTTCGGTGGAGCACCACTCCCAGACGTTGCCGCACATGTCGCAGATCCCGAATGGGCTGACGCCGGACTGGTAACGGGAAACGGGGGTCGTCGCGTCGATGCCGGCCTCGGCCGTATTCGCCTTCGCGGCGGTCGGTTCGTTGCCCCAGGGGTAGATGCGCCCGCGCGCTCCGCGAGCCGCCTTCTCCCACTGCCGAGCGGTCGGCAGAGCTTTGCCTGCCCAGCGGGCGTATGCGGTCGCGTCGTGCCACGTCACCCACACCACGGGGTGGGTGGCCAGGGCGGCGGGGCAGCGGCCGTCAGGCCAGTGCTGGGGTGGCCGGTGATTGGTGGCTTGTACGAACTTCGCGTAGTCCTCGTTGGTCGTCGGGTAGACGTCGATGAAGAACGGCTCCAGCCACACAGCGCGGTTGTCGGGGCCGGAGAGGTAGATGCCCTCCTCGACGAGGGCCATGACCTTCCCGTCGATCGGGTGCCGGCGGGTGCTCGGGTCCTTTCGCAGCAGTTCCTCGGCGCGCTCATCATGCTCAGCAGCGGCACGTTCGGTCAGGAGCGTGGCGAACCGCTGCTGGACGTCGGGCTCGGCTTGGGCCAGGAGAGTATCCAGGGCTGCCTGGTTGTCGAGTTCGAGTTCGATGGTCTCCGCCCGGCTCTTCCAGCGAGGAATCTGACGGGGGTTGACTCCCACCAGTTCAGCGAACTCCTTCTGTGTTTTCCGCATGGCCTTGCGCAGCAGCTCGGCTTCACGGCCGGTCCACCTAGTCACCCCCGCCATGGTGCTGCTTTACAGCGTCTCGCCGGGGATCGACAGGTACGCCTCCTGGAGCCGCGTCAAGACGGGGTGCTCGACGGGGAGCTGGGTGTCGTCGATCGCGGCCAAGGGGCGGACGCCGATCGAGGTGTTCGTCGCGAAGGCCGCAGCCATGCCTTTCGCCTGTTCCAACGTAACGGTAGCGGTGCGGTGTTCGACTTGCTGCTGGAGCAGGGTCATGGTGACGCCGGGCAGTACGGGGGCGTCGGGCCACACCACGGTGCCTTCCTGGTCGATGAAGGCCACGTTCCAAGTACCGCCCTCGGAGACGAAGCCGTCGCGGCCGACGAACAAGGCGTCGTCGAAGCCCGCTCGCTGGGCCGCGCCCCTGATGTGCAACGCGCCGAAGAGGCCGACGTGCTTCACCTCGGGGAGGTCCCGCTCGTAGACCAGGCTCTGGGCGCGCAGCGGAGCCGGCGGCAGGGCGCCGGCTCCGCGCACGGACACGAGAACGTGCGGTTCGTTGGCGTCGGCCGGATGGCCCAGCTCGACCTTCGGGTCGTAGATCGTGACACGCACGACGCATGGATGGGGCTCTGCCTCCAGGGCCTGACGGACGTACTCGCGCACACGGTCGGTGTCCAAAGCCGCATGCCACACGATCTTGCAGTCCCGTGCGAGGCGTTCCATGTGCAGTGTCAGGCCGCGGATAGTGCCGTCGGAGTCGACGCGCATGGACGTGAAGTGGCCGACGTTTGTGAGCGCCAAGGGAAGCAGGTCGTCTACGGATACGGGCGTTCCATCGAGAGTCACCATGGCGCCCAGCATGTCAGGCCCCTTTGCTCCGGCGGCACCCCAAACAGGGTTACTGACGAGTCAACGTCATCTGAAAGTCATTCCCCAGGCTTCACCGCGAGGTGTTCTCTAGTCACCGCGCAATCACGTCGAGTGATCGGCGAGGTGATCAGCGCGGCGCGATGTCACGACGCCGCATGCCGCGCTCCCGTGTGCCACCCGCCTGGGAGGACACGGTTGCGCCCGACACCAGGCGTCTCACCGACCACGGCCAAGCCGAGTTGGCCTCATGCGAACAGGAGTTGTCTCATGCGTCGTCGGCTGACTTTCCGCCGGGACGCCAGCCAGCGCGTTGGCCCGAGCGGACAGGGCGCTGTCGGTGCCGAACCAGGCCCTGACCGCGATCGGTCGATGGCCGCAGCGGAGACGGTGGCGCTCGTGCTGGACGAGGAGTCGCCGCTGCCGGAGAGCGCCGCCGACGTGGAGGAACTCGCCTGCCGCCTTCGCGGTCACGTCAGCCAGCTCGGGCTGGTTGTGCCCCCGGAAGCACCCGTACTGCGCCGCGCGCAGCAACTCGCGTCGGCGGGAATCCCCGAGGGCTACATGCCCAGCAGGGTCCATCTGGTCAGGCTGGCCGAGGCAACCCAAGACCTTATCGCTGCCGTGCAGGCCCACGACGTGTCCCCTGCGAAGCCGGTCCAGAGACGGCGCTGGTGGAAGCCGCCGATCAACGTGCTGCGCGGCGCGATCTTCGCTCTCGCCCTCGCCTGCGTGGTTTTGGCCGCGTCGGTGCCCCGGACATGACCGCCGCCGGGGCAGTTCTGATCGCGCTGATTCTCGGTCCCATGGCGTGGCTGGCTCTTCGTGGTGATCGAGTAAGCGGCCGCATCGCTCCACGGGAGCTCGACCCCACGCAGCACACACCAGACCTGCGCAGACCTGACGCCGGAGCCCGCGTAGCCACCCCCACCCTGACGAGGATTCCCATGCCTGACAGCGCCCTTGCGGCAGGGCCAGCCGCCACCGGCCACCGCCGACGGCGGCCTCAGATCGACGCGTTCACGCTGCACCGTGTCCACCGCGCCGTCGCACTGCCCCTAGTGCTCCTTGCCGCACTGCTTGGTGCCGCCTTCATCCTCTGGTCGGTGTCCGCAGTGGGCCCCGGCTGGCTCCTCGCCGGCCTGGTCTGCGGACTGGCGGGGGTCGCCACGCTGGCGGCTCGCGGAGCGCGAACGGCTGCAGGGGCCGTGCAGACGGCTGCGGAGCATGCCCAGGCAGCGGCACTGGCAGCGATCGCAGGAGCAGCGGCGGCCGTCGAAAAGTCGGTGCAGTGGTCGGCAGACGAGCTGTGCCGCGGGGGACGGCCGCCGCTGCCGGACCTGCAGGTGCCACCATCGGCCAGTCCGAACGTCGAGATCAACAAGGCGTTGAGTGCCCTCCAGGTGCAGGCCATCGCGTCGCTGATACGGGTGCACGACGAGTCCCAGTCCGTCGTACTCCTGGAAGTGCTGCGTCGCCTGGCCATGCGCGAGCACGCGCTGGTCGGCAAGGCGCTTGAGGCACTGAGTCAGCTGGAGATGCTGACCGACGACCCGGAGCTGCTCGCCAAGATCTTCGAGATCGATCACCTCGTGACGCGGATGCGTCGCCAGGTCGAGAGCACGGCGGTGCTGGGCGGGCAGTCTCTGCGCAGCGTGCGTCGGCCCGTTCCCGTCAAGAGCGTGCTGCGCGGCGCCGTCTCCGAGGTCGTGCAGTATCCGCGGGTGGCGGTTGCGGCGGGGTCCGTGGGCGCGGAGCTGGGCCTTCCCGGCCATGTGGGTCCGGACCTGACGCACCTGCTGGCTGAGCTGATCGAGAACGCCTGTGAGTGTTCCGATCCGGCTACGAAGGTGATGGTGCGTGCGCAGCGGGTGGCGAACGGGTTGGCGGTCGAGGTCGAGGACCGGGCCATCCCCATGCATCCGCAGACGCGGGCGCAGATGAACCACCTGCTCCAGGCCCCCGAAGAGGTCGACGTCAGCGGCCAGGTGCGAGCGGGGCAGCTCGGCTTGCTGGTCGCCGCGAAGATCGCCCAGTCGCACGGGCTGTCCGTTCTCCTGCAGGAGAACGTGACGGGAGGCACCACCGCCCTGGTGGTCATCCCGGCACGGCTCCTAGTAGCGATTCCCTCCGTCGACGATGCGAGCGCGCTGCCCCAGGACGCCCGCCCCTTGGCGCCGCAACCGCAGCCGGTTGCCGCGACTCCAGCCACTCCGAGGCCGGGGCAGGTCCCACACCCCGGTACCGCAGGGGCTCCGGAACCCGCACGGGCAGGTCACTCTGCTGATGCGCCCGCCCTTCCCACGCGTAGACGCCAGGCCGGCACCTTCCATCCGCCACACGAGCGGGAGCAGGCCCCCGTGATCGCGGCGACGCCAGGGCTCGCAGCCGCCTTCCGCACCGGCATCCAGGCCGGCGGGCAAGCCGGTTCTCCCACCGCTTCGACAGAGCACCCCAGGCCCTGAACCTCGTCCCTCCACGTTCCCGGTGGCCGTTACATCCGCTGGCCCTTCCCCCCTTTCTGGAGCGATCCCTATGAGTACCCACCCCGCGATGAACAACGTGACCGGCGACGCACCCGCAACCGAGACAACGGCAAGCGGACAGCGGGACAACATGGCGTGGCTGCTGCGGCAGTTCGCCTCCGACACGACGGGCGTCACGCACGCCGTCCTGCTCTCGCGGGACGGACTGCGGCTGCTGGACAGCGACGTCGACAAGGACTGGGCGGACGAACTGTCGGCCGCCATCAGCGGAGTGGCCTCACTCGCGGCGAACATCACCGGTCCCACCCACAAGAAGAGGCCGGCGAGGCAGGTCGTCATCGAGCGAGACGACTGTCTGATCTTCGTCCAGAGTTCCGGTCGCAGCGCGGCCTTCGAGGGCCATCCCGGCAACGAACGGGGAGTGGTGGACACGGTCCTCGCGGTGATCGCGACCATGGACGCCGATGCCGGCACCGTCGGGTTCGAGATGGGGCGCCTGGTGCAGAAGTTCGCCCCCTACATGCAGATCCCCGTCCGCGTCGGCACGGGTGATGAGGTCCGGTGACCGCACACGGGAGCGCGGCCGAGGATTCGACATTCGTGCGGACCTACACCCTGACGCGCGGTCGCACCCGGCCACGGCATCTGCTCGGCCTGGACACGGTGCTGGACGCCGGACCCGGGCGGCCCGGCCCGGGCCAGGCCGAAGAATGCGCAGAGATCCTCGCCCTGTGCCGGGAGCACCGGCGTTCGGTGACCGAGCTGGCGGGCCGACTCGGCCGTCCCGTAACCGCCGTCAAGATCCTTATCTCCGACCTCCTGGACGCCGACGCCCTGGTCGTCCCCGTCACCGCCTATGCCGCGTCCGACGCGCATGCACGTCCCTCTGCACAACTGCTGGCGGCCCTATCTGCGGGCCTGAAGAGGAAGTGGCCCGATGCCATCGCCTACCCCCAGGCCGGGTGACCCGGCCGTGGTGCTGCGGCCGTCGTCGCGCCCGCGTACCGGTGCACCGACCGTGCTTAAGGTCGTGATCGCTGGCGGTTTCGGCGCGGGCAAGACCACCGCCGTGGGTGCCGTCAGTGAGATCACGCCGCTGAGCACGGAGGAGTACCTGACCGAGGCGAGCGCGGACGTGGACAGCCTGGCGGGCGTCGAGGCCAAGCAGACCACCACGGTCGCCTTCGACTTCGGTCGCCTCAACCTGCCCGACGCGCCCGTGCCCCTGGAATTGTTCCTGTTCGGCACGCCCGGCCAGGACCGGTTCGTCGACCTCTGGTACGACCTCTGTCGCGGAGCCGTCGGCGCGGTCGTCCTGGTCGACACCCGCCGCCTGGAAAGCAGCTTCACCCCCGTCGGTTTCTTCGAGGACATCGGCCTGCCCTTCGTCGTCGCGGTGAACCAGTTCGACGGAGCACATCGCTACCACCCCGATGAGGTCCGCGCCGCCCTCGAACTGCCCGCCTCTGTGCCGGTGGTCACCTGCGACGCCCGCGATCCGAACCACGTCGCTGGCGTCCTGCTGACCCTCGTTGGCCACGCCTTGAAGAGCGCATCGGCAAGCCCCGCTCGCCCCGCATCCACTACCACCTTTCAGGACGCCTGATGTCGTATCAGCCCAACGACCCCTACCGCGCGCGGCAGACCGCCCCCCTCACGCAGTCGCTGCCGCGACGTATCATGCGGGACGTCACCCATGGGCCATCCCTCCCCGCCGGCGCCGCCGTCCCCGCCCCGCAGGCCCAGCAGGCGACCGAGCTGGCGCAGCGGTACGAGCTGCTGGATCGCCTAGGCGTGCCCACCGCTGCCAGCGAGGACTTCGACGAACTGGCCCGCGACATGGCCACACGAGCCGGGTTCCTGTACGGCTTCGTCAACCTCTTCCTGGAGGAGCAGACCTTCGTCGGGCTGCACCAGCCGCCCGCGGACAGCGGGTACGTCATCGTCGGCCGCACCATGAGCCGCGACCACGGCTGGTGCCCGGAGGTCATGGCCCGCAAGAAGGCCCTTCCGCTGCACGACGTGCACGCCAGCCCGCGCTTCAGCGGCAACCCCGTGGTCGACGCGGTCGGGATCCGCTCCTACTTCGGTGCCCCGCTCATCCACGACAGCGGCACCGTGCTGGGCACGGTGTGCGTCATCGACCCCGAGAAGCGGCCCCTGAGCGAGGCCCGACGGCTGAGAGACATCGTCATCAACGCCGGCGTCCGGGTGATGGACCACATCGCCCGCGCGCCCGTCCGCTAGTCCGTTGCACGACCCCCCACCCGGGAGCCGCAGGCGATCCCCGGCCGCTCCACCGTGCGACCTTCATCCAGGGAGAGGGAGAGGACCATGCCCGCCACACCCACCACGCCGCCGCCGGCGCTGCGCCCCTATCTCAACGCCCGCCACGAACTGCTGTGGCACGAGGCGGACGCCTTCGCGGCCGAGCACATCGCGCCGCGCGCCGCACGCATGGAGGCCGCCCCCGGCAGGGTGGAGCGCAAGGTCGCCGACCTGATGGCCGCACGACGCTGGTTCGCCGTCAGCGTCCCGTCCTCCTTCGGCGGGCTGGACGCCGGACACGTGGCCAAGACAATCCTCGTCCACCGCATTGCCCGCGTCTCGGCGGCTGCGGCGGCCATCCTCCAGGCCACGCTGATCCCCGTCGGCGCCCTGCTGCACTTCGCCACCTACGAGCAGAAGGGCCGCTGGCTGCCCCGCGTAGCGGACGGTTCACTGCTCTTGTCGATCGCCGTGACCGAACCGCGAGCCGGCGGACACATCGGCGGCATCGAGACCATCGCCGAGCACGTCGGCAACGAATGGGTGATCACCGGCAGCAAGATCCACATCGGGAATAGCCACCTCGCGGAAGCCCACCTCGTGGTCGCCCGGACCGCCAAGGCAGGCGTGAGCACCTCCCAGGCGCTGACCGCGTTCATGGTCGAATCCAAGCGCCGAGGGCTCTCAGTCGCCGACCACCGTCCCGGCCTCGGCCTGCACGGCTTCTCCGCCGGCCGCCTCGACCTCGATCATGTCCGCGTCCCCGAGGAAAACGTGGTCGGAGAGATCGGCCAGGGGCTGGGCGTAGCGCAGAGCAGCAGCATCCTGTACGGCCGTCCCAACCTGGCCGCAGTCAGCCTGGGAATACACGAGGCAGTCGTGGCCACCTCGACCGCTTACCTCAAGACGCGCTCCCGCTACCGGGGCGCCCTCTCCGATCTGCCGGTTCTGCGGGACCGCATCGGTGACATGGAGGCCCGCCTGCGCGCCGGGCGAATCCTGGCCTATCAGTCCGTGCACCTCCTCGACCAGGGCCTACCCTGCGACACCGACCTGATCAACGCCAAGTACCTCGGCCACCAGTGGGCGATGCAGTCAACCCAGGACGCCATGGAGCTGCACGGCGCCCATGCCCTCAACGGCGACTACATCCTCCAGCGCCTGTGGCGCGACATCCAGTTCACCTACCCACCGGCCGGAACCGGCGAAGTCCAGCGCATACGCCTCGCCGACGCCGCCTTCGACGAGGCCCACATCCAGTGGTCAGAACGTCTCGCCGCCGAAGCGGCGTGGGCCCGCCCCGACCCGACAGCCGCATGAGCCCCCGTGTGCGGCGCCCCGTGAATCCAGACCGCCGCGCACGGGCCCGTGTCGCCGGCCCCCGTCCCCCGCGGGGTCCGGCGACACCCCACCCGATATCCCTCAACCCAGCCGCGAAAGAGACACCCGTGACCCCGCGCATGATGACCAGCGCACCGATCACCCCCCTGACCCCGACCCAGCAGCGCGTCGCCCAGCACCTCGTGGACGGCCTCGGCCCTCAAGAGATCGCCGCGAGGACCGGGCTGTCGGCCGTGACCGTCCGCCAGTACGTACGCGACATCCGGGAGAGCCTCCACTGCCCGCCCCGCTGCAAGCCCCCGGTGATCGTGCACTTCCTGTGCAACGCCCGGCAGGTCGCTCCGCCCACAACGGACAGGCCAATGCCGGAACTCAGTCCAGAGCAGCAACTGTTGCTGCGGGCGGTCGCTGAGCACAGCAATCCCAGCGACATTGCTGCCATAGCCAAGATCGCGCCCGCCGACGTGCGAGCCGCACATGACGAACTGCTCGACAAGACCGGGGCGGCCCACACCACCCAACTTGTCGTCTGGGCCCACGCGTGGGGCCTGCTGGGCGCCAGGCGGGTCACCACGATGGAGAGCGGAGCTAGCCAGTGAATGCCTCACCCGCTTCTACGGCCATCGAGTCCTCCCCCGCGCCTCGAAGCCAGTGCGCGACAGGGTTACCGGCCGTGTACGAGATGCGGTCGTTGCGCACCGACGCCGAACGGGACGAGGCCGCGGCCCTCGTCCAGGACCGTCAGCGCTGGCTCGCCATGCGCGGCGTGCCTACACCCGCCCTGTCCGATATCCCGGCCCTGTTCCGCGCCCCGCAGGTGAAGCCGGCTGGACTGTTCGAGGACGGGCTGCTGCTGGCCTGCATGATCCCGCAACGCGGGCCCGACCTCGGATGGGGCGAAGGCCCGTGCCTCTTCCTGGACTGCGTCCACACCCTGCCCGGTCACTCCGATGACACCGTCCGGCTGATCACTCTGTGGGCCTCCGACTTCGCCGCCCGGCTCGAGGTACCGCTTGTGCGGGCCGAGGCCATGGTCCGCCATCCTCTCGACGTCGATCCGATCGCCACATTCCTTCGTCGGCTCACCGACATGGGCTGGGACGTCCGTGGATCGGGCACCGGACAGCACCATGAGCGAGTCGCGCGCCTCGAACTCACCGCCGAGCTTCGGCCTGGGCTGAGCGCGCTCATCGGCTGCCAGGTCCACGAGCCGCAGTCCGCCGCCTACCAGCGGAGTATCGCGTGAGGACCGCGGAACCGCTGCGGCCGGACCTCGCCCGCGAACTCATCGCCCGCGCCGCACAGTCGGCAGCACGCCGGGCAAGACGCGTACGCAACCAGCTCGACGCCGTCCACCTCGGCCAGGACCGTCACGCTGAGCACGCCGACACCAAAGTGCTGCGCCGCATCCTGGCCGAACATGACTGGCCCGGCCACCGTCTCGTGGGCCCCGACGCAGCACGTGCCGCCTGGAGCATCGCTCTGCACGCCGACGACGAACCCGACTTCCAGCGGGCGGCCACCACCCTTTTGAAACGTGCGGTCCAGGACGGCGATGCGCGCATCCAGCACTGGGCCCACCTTCACGACCGCGCCCTGGTCAACAGCGGGCGACCCCAAGAGTTCGGGACGCAACTCGTCCTCAGCGCAGCAGGGGTGGAGCTGTGCCCACTGCGTGCGCCGCAGTTGCTGGACCAGCGAAGGGCCGCCGTCGGACTGCCGCCGATCGCCGTCGCTTTGGACACTGTGCGCCGCCGGTACGCCCTGGATCGCATTGACGGCGGCTCACCGGCCGTCGTGCTCGCGGAGGTCGCATGACGCAGCGAGCCCCGCAGGCTTCCACAGACCCGCCCTCGCCCCAGATCACTTTGCGTGAAAGGACCGTTAAAGCATGAAGCTCACCACCGCCGTCCTCGCTGCCGGCGCCGCGGTTTCCCTCGCCACCGTCGTGGTCGGAGCCGCCCGGCTGAGGCAGGACGCGCGGCACCAGGCCGAACGAAATGAGGCGACCGTCGCGCGCAACCAACTCGACTGGCTGACGCAGATGTCCGCCAACCCTGACCTCGCCAAGCTCTGGACGCCCGAGGACCTGGATGTCGAGGAGTACATGCAGCTGCTGAAGGCCAACCAGCTCATCTGCATGCTCAGCCTGCGCGACCGCCTCGGCTTCGTCCGGGACGGGCGTCTGCCGTTCTACGCCTCGAAGCTGATGGAGAGGGACGTCTGCCGGCGGTACTGGGCCCGTTTCGGGGGCCTCCGCGCTCAGGAGGCCGAGGGCGACGAGCGCGCCGAGCACTTCACCAAGGTGCTGGACAAGGCCGCGAAGAACCACCTGGGGGCACAGCCCGTAGCCGCCTGAAGAGGCGGCTGCCCCACCCCGCCCGAATCAGCCACACCCTCACCTCTCGGAGAAATCGAATGGGCTTCACTGCTGTTCCACTACCGCCCGGCAATTTCACCATCGGTAAGAAGTTCGCCTTCGAGGCTGGCCATCGGCTTCCCCGGCTGCCGCATGAGCACAAGTGCTCCCGCCAGCACGGGCACAGCTACGAGGTTGAGGTCATCCTCACTGCATCCGCGCTGGAGGATCCCGGGTTTGTCACGGACTTCGGTGCGCTCGCCCCGTTCAAGTCGTTCCTGGACACCGAGCTCGACCACCACAACCTGCACGAGATCCTGCCCTTCGAGCCCACCTCGGAGCGCCTGGCCCAGTTCCTGGCCGGCTGGTTCGTTCAGAACCTCCAGTCGGAGATCCCCGGCCGCCTTGTCGCCGTCCTGGTCCGCGAGACCGCAAGCAGCTGGGCCCGCTTCGATGTGGTGGGCCAATGACCACAACCAAGCCGCTCAACCTCGAACCGGAAGCTGCCGAAGGCGAATCCCTGATCGTCGCGGAGTGCTTCGGTACCGAGGTGCCGACGTTTCAGGGCGAGGGCCCAAGCTGCGGACACTCGGCCCTGTTCATCCGCCTGTCCCGGTGCAACCTCACTTGCACGAGATGCGACACGAAGTACACCTGGGACTGGTCTCGTTTCGACCCGCACGAGGAGTCGACGAGGCAATCCGTCGCGGGCCTGGTGGCCTGGGCCACGTCTTCACCGGTCGAGCTGGTCGTGATCACCGGCGGCGAGCCGTTGATCCAGCAGGCGCGACTGGTGCCTCTCGTCCGGGGACTGATAGCAGCCGGCAAGCGGATCGAGTTCGAGACGAACGGCACCATCGCGCCCACTCCCGAGCTGGTGGCCGACGGGGTCCGGTTCAACGTCTCGCCCAAGCTTGCCAGCTTCGGCGTGAAGGAGACCAAGAGCATCGTGCCAGCCGCGCTGGAGGCGTTTGTGGCCTCCGGGCGGGCGGCGTTCAAGTTCGTCGCTTCCACGGTGGACGACCTCGACCGGATCGCCGAGCTGGCCGACGCCCACCGGCTCGCGCCGGTGTGGGTGATGCCGGAGGGCACCACCCCCGAGGTGATCACCGCGACTACCCGGGTCCTCGCGGACGGGGTCGCGGCCCGGCACTGGCACTTCACCACCCGCCTGCACGTGTTGGCCTTCGCGGACGCCCGAGGCCGCTGACCGCACGCGACTCCACGCCCCATCCGTTCCCCAGTCCCCGGAAACGAGAGACGCCCATGACGACCTCTATCGCCAGCCCTGCGGCGGCGCCGACCGCTGCGGTCGCCGGGCCCGCTGCGGTCATCGACACCGGCCGGGTCGCCGGCCTGATCCACCAGCTCTTGGTCGAGCTGGGCGAGAACCCCGCCCGCGAGGGGCTGACCGGCACCCCGGACCGCGTCGCGGCCTGGTGGAAAGCCTTCCTGTCCCCGGACGGCGCCGAAACGGCCACCTGCTTCACCGAGTCCCAGCTGGGTGGTCAGCTAGTCATCGTGGGCGGCATGAGCGTGTGGTCGCTCTGCGAGCACCACATGCTGCCCATGAACTTGCAGGTCACGGCTGGATACGTGCCGGATGGCGAGGTGGTGGGCCTGTCGAAGTTCGGGCGGATCGCCCAGCACTTCGCCGGCCGACTGCAGGTCCAGGAACGCTTCACCCGCCAGGTCGCCGAATACCTCAACGGCGTGATCGGACACGAGAACATCGCCGTCGCCGTACGCGGCGTGCACCTGTGCATGAGCATGCGGGGCGTACGGATGGAGGAGGCTCGCACCACCACGGTGCACTCGGGCGGGCGCTTCGGCACCGACCCCGTCCTTTCCCAGCAGTTCCTCACCCTCACCACCGGCCTGTGGGGGGCGTCGTGATCACCACCGCGGGCATCGACTTCTCCGTCATCGCTCCGCCTGCCTACCTGAAGAACTTCGTCGCCCAGGAGCCGGCCCGCGTCCACCACGTGGCCGCCCAGCACGTGCTGTCCGACGAGAGCTACCGGGCCTTCTTCGCTCGCGAGGCCGAGCGCGGCGCCGAGATCATCGTCGACAACGGGCTCTTCGACCTCGGCTACGCCCTGCCGGCGGAAAGCCTCGTCGAAGCCGCGCTGGCGGTGTCCGCGAGGGAGATCATCCTGCCGGACGTCATGCGGGACGGGGCCGCGACCTTGAAGGCGAGCGAGAAAGCCGCGCGAGAGATCCGGAAGCTGTCCGGCGACGCATTCCGGCTGTGCGCGGTCCTGCACGCCGCTGACGACGACGAGTGGCTGCGCACCTACGACGCCTTCGTGACCAGCGGCTGGGCCGGGGCCATCGCCCTGCCGGCCTCGCGTCGACCGGATCCCGACGAGCAACTGTGCCGCACCCGCTGGTTGGCGACCGCCTACCTGCGGGATCGCGGCCTGGTCGACGATCTGCTCATCTACCGGCTGCTCGGTCTGGGCCGGACCGGGCACCTGGAGCTGATCGAGCAGCGCGAGCACGAGTGGATCTCCTCCGTGGACGGCGCAGCCCCGGTCATCCTCGGCGCGATGGGCGTCGCCCTGCTGCCCGAAGGGCCATACGAGAAGCCCTCCACGCCCCGCATCGAGAAGCTCGGCCCGATCCCCGAAGACCGGTTCGATCTCATCCGGAAGAACATCTCCGTCGTTCGCGCGGCGGCTGGCAGCACCGTGACGATCGCCGAGGAGCACCGATGACGCCCTTACTCGCCGACCCGACCCCCGGACTCCTGCGCGCCGCCCCGATCGAGCCGGCCGGGCACACTATGACCCACGCGAGGCTGCTGCGCTACCTGGAGATCAAGGTCCACCACCTCATCCAGGACCAGGACTGGGACAGCATCCGCGTCATCGGCGGCTACGACCGCACGGCGGTGATCTCCCGGTACGAGAAGACCGGGAAGCTGTTCAACATCGAACGGCCCACCGCAGAGATCCACGGCCGTGACCTCATCGTCAAGGCGTTCCCCGGAGCCGACTACGTCCAGCACTACGCCCTGATCATCGCCACGTATCTGGCCATGACCGGCCGCCCCGTCGGCACCGTCACCTATCAGCCGCCCGAGCAGGAGGAGTGCCGAACGGCGCTCGACGCGCTCGACCTGGAACTGGACGGCGACCTGGTGATCGTCGGCTGGGGCCTTCAGTACCTCGCTCCCGAGAACGGAGTGTGGACCCGCGGACCCGGCTACGCCTGGCAGCGCCTCGACGTCGCCGGCCGTCGCGTGGTCTACCTCGGGTTCCTCCACAGCATCTGGGGAGACGTGGCCGGACGGGTCGTCACGCACCTTGCCGAACTCGGCGCAGGCGACGTCGTCTACGTCGGCAAGGTCGGCTCGCTGACCCCCGGCGTCGAACCGAACGCCTGGCTGGCGACCGGCAACACCAGCCTGGTACGCGGGGCGATGGTGAGCTGGGACGACTTCTTCGGCGACTACGCCGCCGCCCACGATGGGGTGCGCAGCGGCCTGCACGTGTCCTCCCCGTCGATCCTGCTGGAGAACCGCGACTGGCTGGCCCAGCACACCGCCTCGTACGCCTTCGTCGACCCGGAGATCGGCCCCATGGGGGCGGCGGCGCGCCAGGCGGGGATCAGATTCGGTTACCTCCACGTCATTTCCAACAACCTCGCCACGCACTATCCCGCCGACCTGTCCAATGAGCGTCACAGCGACGTCCTGCGCCAGCGCGCCGTCCTGGTGGACCGCATCCGCACCATCATCACCGGCCGCCTGACCGCCAGCCCGACCCACCCCCTGGGAGAATCCCGATGACGGCGAACGCGCCGACCACCACCGCAGCCGGGAAGCTGATCACCTTCGTCGGTGGTGACGGGGCCGGCAAGTCCACCCTCGCCGCCCGCCTGCACCAGGCCCTCAACGACGCCGGCCACACGGCAGTCCTCATCGGCAAGCACAGCACCGACGTCCGCCGGGACCCGGAGCTGTCCGCCTACCTCGACCGCCTCAACGAGCTGGTCTACCGGCGCGACGCCGGCGTCGCCCAGGCATGCGGCGACCACTACTGGCTGCTTGCCCTGGCCTCCTGGTACACCCTGCAGGACCGGCTCGTCATCCAGCCGGCCCTCGCCGCGGGAACCCACGTGATCCTCGACAACGCGCACCACAAGATCCTCGCTCGGTACGCGGTCAACCCCGAGGTCTCCCCCCGCCTGTGCGAGCAGGTCTTCGCGCATCTCACAAAGCCGGACCTGGTGTTCTTCCTGAACATCGATGCTCGCGAGGCTCTCGTCCGCAAAGGCTCGTTCACTTCCCTAGAGGCCGGCCACGCCGGCGGCGGTGACGAGGACTTCATCCGCTACCAGGACACCGTCCTGGACCAGATGCGCGAACAGGCGGAGCGCGGCGCCTGGCTGACGCTGGACGTCGCCCAGTTGGACCGCGACCAGGTCTTCAAGGCCGCCGCCGCTGCCCTGGCCGACCGTCTGCGCCTGACCGTCTAAACCGGCCCTCCCTCCCCGATCGACAAGGAACGCACCATGGACCAGGCCCTGCCCGTCAGCGGGACATACGTCTGTCACGGCATCACCTGGGCGAGCGCAGACCCCCGTCTTCTGCTCGCCCCCGTGACCGGCGGACCACTCGTCTACGCCCCGGTCATGGGCAGGCGCCTGAGTTACCAGGTGAGCGGTACCGGCCGGTGGTGCACCGGCCGGTACCGGTTCGCCGACCGCGTCCGCGTCGAGGCGGTCGCCTGCCCTGACCGGGCCCCGGCCGAGGCCGGCGGACAGTGCCCGGCCTGCGCCGGGCGGGACGACTTCCGCTTCGCCCACCGGTTCCACTCCGGCGGGCATGTTCCCGACGCCCTGGCGGCGTACATGGCCCAGCCGCACTGGCTGTACCTGGCGACGTTCGCCGACGGCACCACCAAGATCGGCACCGCGGCCGAACCCCGTAAGCGCTCCCGCCTCGACGAACAGGGTGCCCTGATCGCTACCTACCTCGCCCGGAGTGCTGACGGCCGCGCCGTGCGGTTCCTGGAGGATGCCCTCACCCGCCACCTCGGCCTGACGCAGACCGTGCGAGCCGCGGCCAAGCTGACGGCCCTGGCCGAGCTGCGCGACCTCGCCCCGGCCGGTGCCGCCCACCATCAGCACCTCGACCGCGCCACCGCGGCCTTGAGCAGCCTGAACGTCCCGGCCACACCGGAGCCGTGGACGCCGCCCGGCGAAGGCGAACTGCTGCGCACGCCGAAGACCGGGCGCGCCTTGTACCCGCACGACCCACGCTCCGGTGAGCACGGACTGATGGTGCTCTCCTGCCTCGGCTCCCAGGTCCTCGCCACCCTCGACGGCGACGGTGAACAACTGCCCTACCTGCTCGACCTCGGCACCCTCAAGGGCAGGCGCATCGTCCTCGGCGCACAGTTCTCCTCACCGCCCGCCGCCGTACAGTCCGCGCTCTTTTGACCCTGTCCGAACACCCGGCCTGCACTGCCGGGCCGCTCTGAGAAGCGAGGCCACAGCAACATGGCACCCCAGGACGCCATCCTCGGCTGGGACGAGGACAGCAACGCCGAGGCATACAACGCCTTCACCCGCGCCCATCCCATGTACGACGCGACCAGCCGCGACCTTGCCCGCCGAGGCCATCTGGACAACGCCAGCCTGGTGGTCGACCTGTGCGGCGGCGCCGGCGCGACCGCCCGCGCGATCCTCGACGTGATCCCGGCCTGCGCTCGGGTCGTCTCCGTCGACAACGCCGCCGCGATGCAGCGTGTCGGTCGCCGCACCCTGACCGACGCCCGCCTGACCTGGATCACCTCCCCGGCCGAACGGCTCGCCGACCACCTGCACGCCAGCAGCGCCGACGCCGTAGTGTGCAACTCCGCGATCTGGAAGACCGACACCGCCGCAGTGTTCGCAGCCGTCGCCCACATCCTGCGCCCAGGCGGGCACTTCGTCTTCAACATCGGCGGCGGCTTCGCCGGCGTCCGGCACCCCGACGAACTGTCAACCCGCACCGGGCCTTCCCTAAACGCCCTCATCCGCCAAGTCGCCGCTGAGACCCACGGATACACCCCACCGCCGCGCGACGCGGACAGGCCGCCGAAGCTGCCGCTGAAAACAGTCACCGAGCAGCTGACCGCAGCCGGACTGACTATCGTCGGCACAGAGCTCACCGCCCAGCACAGCACCATGGCCGAGAAGAAGGCGTGGCTGTCCATCCCCGTCTTCGCGCGGCCCGAAGGCGACTTCACCCACGCCCAGCGGATGCAGATCCTCGACACCGCCTACGCCATGACCACCCCCGATGCCCCGGCCGTGACGAGCTGGCTCGTCGTCGTCGCCCAACGGCCAAAGGCCGCTGCCTAATGCTGAAGTCAAGCCACGAGACTGAGTTGAGGTCGGTCCTGATAGGGCCGGCGGTCACGCAGGATGGCGTAGAGCACGTTGACGCGGCGTCGGGCGAGGGCGATGAGCGCCTGGTGATGTCGCTTTCCCTCGGCTCGCTTGCGCTCGTAGAAGGCCCGGGACGGCGGGTGGTTCGGCATCGCGCAGAACGCCGACTGGTAGAAGATCCGCTTGAGAGCCTTGTCACCGCCGGTCGCGCTGCGCGAGTAGCGGATCTTCCCGGACTGAGTGAGCACGGGCGCCAGGCCGGAGGCAGCGGCGAGAGCATCGCCGCTGGAGAAGCGTCGGATGTCGCCGACCGCGGCGATGAGTTCAGCGGTGAGGGTGGCCCCCATCCCCGGCAGACTGCGGATGAGGGCCCCGTCAGGGTGCACGTCGAGCAGCTCCTCGATCTCAGCCTGGAGGGCCAGGAGCCGGTTCTTGCCGGCCAGGAGATCACCCGCGAGTTCACGGATCAGTTCGGCGGTGCGGCGCTCGCCGGCCACGACCGTGCTCTGCGCGCGCGCCGAGGTCACAGCGGCCTGGGCCAGAGCTTCGGCGGTGGGCCGCTTGACGCCGCGTTTGCGCAGGTAGTCGGCGATGCGGGAGGCGCCCGCGCGGCGGATCTCGCTGGGGGTGACGTAGTGGGCCAGCAGGATGAGGCTGGACTTGTTCGTCGGGTCGGTGACCTTCTCCAGGCCGGGGTGGATCGAAGCGAGCAGGTCCCGAAGTCGGTTGATCCGCGCGGTGGCCTCCTTCACCAGCACGGTTCGGTGGCCGACCAGCAGGCGCAGTTCGACGGAGATCTCGTCTGGCACCTGGACAGCCCGCAGGTCGTCGCGGAGCATGACCTGCTCGGCGATCACCTTCGCATCCCGGGGATCGGACTTGTTCTCCCCGCCCCGGGTGCCGCGGCGGGCGCGGTTGACGGCCAGGCCGGGCACGTGCACTACCCACAGGCCGGCGGCCAGGAGCATGGCGGTGACCAGCGCGGCCACTCCGCCCATCACGTCCAGACCGACGGTGACGCCGCCATGTTCGGCCGCCACGGCCTTCAGGTCGCTGATGGCCTGGTCGATGGCTTCGGGGTCGTTGTCGACCCGGCGGCTGCACAGTTGCCTGCCGCGGTCGTCGATGATGGCCAGCCAGTGGAAATCCTTGGCGATGTCGAAGCCTGCATGAGCGGACAAGGTGACGCTCCCCTCGTCGACCAATCTGTGGCGCGACTCCTTCCGCCTGTCCTCGCCCTACCCAGCGATGGTCCGCAGAGCCTAATCAGCAGTCCGGAAGAAGTGGCGGGGCAGGGGGAACAGCGGTCTGAGCCATCAAGGGCAGCCAGCATGAAAGCCATCCCTGCCCCACCCGCGCAGTCCCAGAGTCGCGAACTCGCGGGACGCACTCAAGAAGGTAGGGCCGCATGACTCCGGCCGCCCCGGCTCCCGGCGGCGGGGCCCGCCTCTGTGACCACGCAAGCGTCGGGGTACTGATCTCCTCCCCGAGCGGCCTGCTGGTGTTCGAGCGGGCGATTCCTCCGGCCGGAATCGCCCCGGTCGCCGGCCACGTCGACGAGCATGGCGGCCCCGAGCAGGCCGCGCGCGACGAAGTCACCGAAGAGGTCGGTCTCACCGTCACCCACCTGCACCTGCTGCTGGACCAGTGGCGGCCCAACCACTGCCACCGCACGCCCAGCGGTCCGGTCGGCCACCACTGGTGGATCTTCCAGGCCGAGGTTTCCGGGTCGCTGTGCCCCTCGCCCCGGGAGGTCCGCGCCCCTCGGTGGATCCACCCGGCCCAGCTGCAGCAGCACGCGCTGCGGACCACCGCGCACGCCAACGGGTACCTGGACCGTGAGGAGTTCGAGCGCGAACCCGGCCTGGAGCCGGTGTGGTGCCGCTTCCTGCACGACCTTGAGCTCGTCAGCCTGCCCTCGGCCGACCTCGACCGGATCGAGGCCCTCCTGTGAACGGCGGCCAAGGGCCTACCTCAGCGGGAGCCGACCGCCCGGCCGGCTGCCAGACGGCGAGCGTGCGCACGGATCCGCTCGCGGTCCTCGGGGAAGACGCTGTCCCAGCCTGTATCCAGACGGAACCATGCCGCCGGCTGGTTCTGCTCCCCGGCGAGCGGCACGTCGCGTCCCACGATCGCGGCGTAGGACAGGCCCAGCGTCGGAGACCAGTCGGCCCGGTAGGAACGCACCGCCACGGCAGCGGGCTCGGGCAGCAACTCGGTGCGCAGGCCGGTCTCCTCCAGCAGCTCTCGTGCCGCCGCCGCACGCGGCGCCTCGCCCGGCTCCACCTTGCCACCGGGCGGCACCCATCCGCGCACGCGGTGCTTAACCAGCAGGACGTGCTCGAAAGCAGGGTCGGTGACCCACACCTCGGCCGCCAGCGGCTCCATGGGATGCCGGCGGGCTTCCTCCAGCCAGGCCCGTGCACCGTCGAACTCCCACGCGGCGAGGCGGGCATCCGCAACAGCCTCGTCCAAGATCACTTGACCGACTTCACCATGACTCACCCGCCCCACCCTAGGCCGACGAACCGGCCGGACGTCGCAGCGACGAGCAGGCAGCCATCCGGGGATGTCCGGCCGACCCGGTGGCCCCTTCGGGCTGCAGGGCGATCACCCGTGGCACCCGCTTCACACGAAGGAGACCAGCGTGCCCGATGAGCAGCCCTCGGACCGGGGAGCCTGGGTCGTCCTCGGCGGCGTTCACCTCCTCAACCGCACCGCGCCACGGCGACCAGACGAGCCGATCGTGCTCGTACGGGTGCCACCGCAGGAGGTATGCCGGCCGGCCACCACCGTGATCGTCCGCTGGAACGCGCTGGGGCCCTGCCCGGCCGAAGCGCTGTACCCCGGCGGCACCCGGCTCGGGGCGGCCAGGATCGACGGCGGCGAACTGTTCCCCGACGCCATCGCCGGCCCCGCCCTGCGCGGCCTGGTCGGCACCGAGGCCGCCCCCGGCCTGGTGCCGCTGTGCTACCTAGCCGAACACCCCGGCGGCGGCTACCACGCGTACGCGCAGATCCGCTTCCACCCCGAGGACGCCTGCTTCGTCCGCACCACCCGGGAACCAGTCGGCCACGGCCCGGTCGAGGAACTGCGCTGGTTCGACCCCGTGCTGACGGCGCACGCAGAGTCGAGCACGGCGCTCAACAATCATCTGCGGTACTTCCGCAAGCACTTCTCCGGCACCGAGCTGGAGTTCAAGTACACCCTCGACCCGGCACCGGACATCTGGTCCGCGTCCATGGAACTGCTCAAGGCACTGCGCGACGGCAAGCTGGAAGGCTGCCGTCCGGAGTACCGGGAAGAGTTCCAGATCCACCACACCGAGAACCATCTGTTCGACGTCACCGGCCCCGAGCCCGAGATCGGCTACGCCTCCTTCATTCCCACCGTCACCGCCGGGCACGTGCTCAAGCGAAAGTGGTTCACCGAGGACGCCTTCGCCCGCCGCGAGGAACTCACCCCTGGCCTCGACATCACCCCAGACCGCTTCGAGACGTTCCTGCACGAAGACCTGAACCTCCAGGTCCGGGCCATGCCGCCCTTCCAGCGCGTCCGCTACGACATCCAGTGCGAGTCGCTGCGCACCGGACACGTCTACGGCATCTTCCTCGACCGCTGCGCACTCCTGGCGGCTCCCGACGTGGTGCTCTCCCAGTGCGAGCTGGAGTACCTCCGCTCACGCAGCATCCTCGACCACGACCACGACCAGGACGAGATCCTCATCGAGATGAACCGGATCGACAGCTGGCTCTGCGAGTACCTCGCCAGTCACGGTTGGGCCGCCGAGCACACCTTCTACTCCAAGCGCAGCTTCCTTCGCGACGCCATCGCCCTCCGCCCGGACCTCGCCACGCGATGACTGACCAAGCGCCCCCCCGGCAATCCCCCGCAGGAGGTACCGCAACCCACATGAGTGATCGAACACTGCATCACACCCCGCACCACCCGACCGCACAAGGAGAGAGCCCGATATTCGAAATCACGTTCTAGATTTCGCCCCCCTCCACCCGTTACGGCTACAGCAGGGCCGCCGTTACCCGATCACCTGTCCGCATCTCGCCCCGAGGAGTCCCCATGCATCCCGTACGCCGCCCTGGACTCGTTCATCCTGCGTTCGAAAATGCCGCTACCTCCTCGGGCGCCAGCCTTCGCCTCACCTCCGGTCGCGCATCTCTGCTCGCCGACGGGTCACGACCGGATACGAGGTACCTGGCATGACGCAGCCCACACCTCTCCCGTCCTCCGTCCTCACCTATAGCTTTCGGCACGGCGGTGCCCTCGTGACCAATGATCGGCACACCCGTAGAACGCCTGGTACAGGAGGGCCGCCCGTGAGCGACTCGCCTCACCAGCTGATCGCCGACGTGGCACAGGTCCTGCTCCGTACGAACGGCACCGCCCTGTGCGTACGCCGCGCACTGGACGCCGCCCTCGCACCGGGACAGCTCACTGTCGTGGGCGGCCACCTGGAAGTCGGCGAACCACTCGACCATGCTGCGCGACGCGAGGCCATGGAGGAGGTGGGGGTCCTTATCACTGCTGATCAGCAGGAGTTCTGCGGGCTAATCCACCACCACGACTCCGACGGTGGCCTGGACCGGATCACCGCCGTGTTCGTGGCGCAGTCGTGGACGGGTGAGCCGTACAACGCCGAGCCACACAAGCACGAAGGGCTCTTCTGGGTGCCGATGGAACGACCGTCGCCGGACTGTCACCCCTACACCGCCACCATCTTCCACATGATCACCCACGGCCCGTCCTACCGGGCCATCAACTGGCCTGCGGGAGGCGCCCGGTGAAGAGTTTCTTCGGCCCGGTCACGATGGCCGATCCGCACGTTTCCGACGCCGAACACCAGCTGTTCGGCGGCCCCCTGCGACCCACGGCCGCCACCCAGGAGCATGACGGGAACCCCCGCACCCTCGACCACACCGACACCCTCGAACTGCCCGTCACCGGCGACGGCCCATTCAACGCCCTGCACACCTTCTGGAAGCCGTCCCACTACGCCACCGGCCTCAAAGCACACACCGAGTCCTGCAGCTGGCGTACCTTCCGAGTCAGCGACCTCGTGGTCGGAGTCCGGCTGCATGCCGAGGACCGCACCGTGATCGCCGACATCTACACCGACGGTGACTTCAAGCCCGCCTACCGCGAGGAGCTGACGCGCCGGCTCATCTCTTCATACGGGTTGGAAGAAGACCAGGCGGCGTTCGCGGAACTCGCGTCCCGTGTGCCCGCAATGGGCGAGGCACTCGCAGCCCTGGGCGGGATGCGGCAGTCGTGCCCGGAGGACCACTTCGAGATCGCCGTGATCGCCCTGCTGCTGCAGAACGTCACCATCGGCCGCACCGCCCAGATGACCCGCAACCTGCTGGTCCACTACGGCCGTCTCGTCCACTTCGACGGGATCACGCTGCGGGCCTGGTTCACCCCAGACGAGATCGCCCACGTCTCGCCGGAGACGCTGAAGGAACGGGACCGGCTGGGCTTTCGCGCCAAAAGCCTTCCGCATTACGCGGCCTACTTCCGCGACCACAGCACCGAGGACCTCAAGGCCGCCGGAAACCTGATGGAGGCCGTCCAGGAAATCAAAGGAGTGGGCCCCTACACCGCCGCGGTAATTGCCTCCCACGCTTCCCGCGACCCTGCCGTCTTCGGCATCGACGTGTGGAACCGCAAGATCCTTGCGCGCAGCCTCCTCAACGCTGACGACGCCGCGCCGGAGACCGTGATGACCCGCCTCAACGAACTGTTTCCCGGCTACGCCGGCACCGCCGGCCTCTACCTCGTCGAGCACGAGTACCTGACCAATCCTGTCGCCCCGCTCCTGCGTTCCGGCCCCGACGCCCTCACCGCATGGAACGCGGCGCTGGAGCAGACCGGAACCTGACCCACCCCAGGTCGAGAGCAGCGGACGCCACCGCCGCCGCTGCTCCTGGTTGCCATGCCCGCACCGCGCCCGACGGGATCCCCCGCAACACCTCGAAAGGGTGATCCCAGCTGTTCGAGCGACACGGGCGCGACCCACGACAAGGCCCGCTTGACCCCTGCAATCCAATAGAACATCCGTCCACTATCTGCCCCAGATCTGCCCGTGACAGACCCGTCCGGGGGCCGTTGTTAGAGCACCAGTACCCCTCGTGCGTCCATCCGGAGGACTCCGTGAACCCTGTGCCCGTCCCTGCGAATCCCTTCGCCGCATTCGAACGTCCTATGCCGGCTGTCCCGCGCTCCGCTCGATCCGGCCGGCAAGTTGACGCCGCCGCCCAGCGCGCAGCACGACCGGATACGAGGTGGGCAGCATGAGTGAGCCCACCGATGCATCACCCGACAACATCCCGGGGCCGCGCACCGCCCCGCTGGAGTCCACACCCTCTTCGTTGCCTCCCGGACCGACGACCGGGCCCGACGCGTCCTCTACAGCCGAGCCGGATGAGCCATCGGAAACGGCTGCCAGGGAGCCGCAGATGCGGTACGTCGATCTGACGGGCAGCCGTGAAGCGGCCGGCCGTTCGATCAGGATGCGCGATATGGCCCGGCGGCTGCCGCAGTTGGTACGCCGGTCACTGGCTCTCGCGTGGCGGGTCGACCGCCGAGCGACCATCGGTCTCCTGCTCTGCCAGGCCGTCACCGGCGTGATGCAAGCCCTCGGCCTGGTCGCCATCAGCGGCACCCTGACCGCCCTGCTGACCAGTGGAGACGTCTACCAGCGGCTCCTTCAGGCGTGGCCTTCTGTGGCCCTGCTGGCCGGCACCGCCGGCGTACGCGCCCTTCTGGGGATCACCGTCTCCTGGTTGTCTTCCCGGTTGGGCCCGCTGATGTCGCGCGAGGCCGAGCAGATGCTGCTCACCGGCTGCGCCGAGGTGGAGCTGTGCGCCTATGACGAGCCCGACTTCAACCACGACCGCGAAGCCGCCGACCGCGGGGCGCAAGTCACCGGGGACCTGATCGACGAGGGGCAGGACCTGATCGCCTCGTCGGCCTCCTTCGTCGCTGGCGCGATCGTGCTGGCCGGCGTGCACTGGGTCCTTCTCCCCCTTCTAGTCGCCGCCAGCCTGCCGCAGGCCCTGGCACAGGTCAGCGCCGCACGGGTGCGATACCTGGCAAATCTGCGCAGCAACGGCGACCTGCGGATGCTGTCGATCCTGCGCTGGCACATCTACACCAAGGAGGCTGCCGACCAGATCCGTGCCGGCACCATGGCCGGTTTCCTCTCCGGCCGGTACCGGCAGACGGTCGCACGGATCAACCGCGAGGACCGCGCCGCCGCCGACAAGGGGGCCCGCATGTCCTTGATCGGCGCGCTGTGCGGCGGCGTGGGTTCGGCAGTCGTATGGGCGGCGGTCGTGTGGCTGCTGGCCACAGGCCGCATCAGCGTCGGACACGCCGGGACGGCTGTTTTCGCCTTGCAGACGGTGGGCCAGTCGGTCCGCGGTCTGGTCTCGGTAGGGGCGCGCGCCGTGCGCACGGGCCTGTACATGGACGACTGGAGCGGCTTCCTGGACAAGGCCGGAGGGTTCCGCATGCGCCGGGGCACGCATCGCCCGGGGCCGCCGAAGAAGATCGAGATCAAGTCGGTCACGCACCGGTACGCGGGCAAGAACCAAGACGCTCTGTCCGACGTGACGCTCACCCTGCGCCAGGGCGAGGTCACCGCCCTGGTCGGATTCAACGGCTCGGGTAAGTCGACGCTGTCGAAATTGATCAGCGGCCTCTACCTGCCCACCGACGGGCAGGTGCTGTGGGACGGCGTTCCTACCGGCGACGCCGAGCCGCAGGCGCTGTGGCAGCAGGTGGCCCTGGTACCCCAGACCTACGCGCGTTGGCCTTTGACGGTGCGGGAGAACATCACCCTCGGGCAGCCCACGGCGCGTGGGGACGCGGCGGTACGCGAGGCGTGTGAGGCCGCCGGCGCCGACGAGGTCGTCGACAAGCTCGGCGCCGGGTTGGACACCCTTCTCGCCCGCGAGTGGCTCAACGGGGAGGAACTGAGCGGGGGCCAGTGGCAGCGCATCGCTCTCGGACGAGCGTTCTTCCGCCAGGCGGGGCTATTGGTCCTTGACGAGCCGACCGCGAACCTCGATCCGCTTGCCGAGTACCGGATTTTCCAGCGGCTACGGGGTCTTGCCCGGGACCGGGTGGTACTGCTGGTGACCCACCGCATCACCAGCGTCGCCGTAGCCGACCGGATCGTCGTGCTCGACGAGGGCAGGATCGTGCAGGAGGGCACCTACGAAGAGCTGGCCGAGCAACCGGGTCTGTTCCGACAGCTGCTGTCGTGCCAGGTCTCCTCGGATGCCCGGGACGATGACGAACAGCGGCAGGCACCCGCATGAACACACGCCCGCGCAAGAGCAGCGTGCTCACAGACCTGTCCGCCGCCGTGAGCACACAGCACACCGCCATGCTTGCCCGTCCGGATGCCGATGTGCTGACCGGCCAACCTCCATCTGACGCCCCCCTACTGCGGCGGAAGGGGTTTCTGCTCCGCGGCTGTATCCGGGGCAGCGACCCGGGCGTGGACACCGCGGTGCCTGGGATGCCCGAGCAACACGATCACGCAGCCACGGTCGTGCCGGGCGTGCGCCCGACGGGAGCCGAGGGGGTACGTCATGTCCTCCCTGTGTGACCCCATCTCGTCGGCCGGAGGGACGTCGCTGTGGCGGCACCAGGACTTCCGTCGATACCTGACCGGCCAGGCCGCCAGCGTGGCCGGCAGCTCGATCAGCGCAATGGCCCTGCCCGTGCTGGCTGTCCTCGAACTGGATGCCAGCCCTGCCCAGGTTGCCTGGATCACGTTCATGGGCCAACTCCCGCCCGCTCTTCTGGCGTTGCACGCCGGAGCGCTGGCCGACCGGCGCTCCAAGCGGAAGCAGATGATCACCGGCGATCTGGTCAGCGCCGTCGTGCTGGCCAGCGTGCCCGCAGCGGCGGCGCTGGACAGGCTGTCCCTGGCTCAGCTCATGGTGGTCGCTGCGGTGCAGGGTGCGGCAGGCGTGCTGCATGATGCCGCCGCCATCAGTCTCCTGCCCAGCTTGGTCGACCGGTCCCTGATCCAACGGAGCAACAGCCGTATCGGCGCCCTGTTCGCCGTCGCCGCCACCGCCGGCAGCAACCTCGGCGCCACCCTGACCGCGCTCCTCGGACCGGCCCGGGCACTGCTCGGTGACGTCGGCTCCTACCTCGTCAGCGCCTGGTGCACCGCCCGTATCCAGACGCGTGAGACCACCCGGGCGCGAGCAGGAAGCCACCGTCTGCACGCCGAGATCGGTGAGGGCCTGCGGTACGTACGCCGTGACCACCGGCTGCGCACGCTGACCCTGGTCAACGCGACCACCTCGGCCGCCCTGGCACTCCTCAACACCCTGTGGGCCCTGTACCTGCTTAAGTCCCTTTCGATGAGCCCGACCGCCTTCGGCGTGGTGCTGGGGCTGGGAGCCCTCGGCGCGGCGGCAGGAGCACTTGCCGCCCCGGCCCTCGCGCGACGGTACGGCGCCGGGCCGATGATGCTCGTCGCGCTCGCACTCACCCCGCTCACCCAGATCCCGCTGCTCCTCGCCTCCCCAGCCCGGGCATGGCAGATCGGCATCGGCGCCGCCCTGTTTCTCCAGCTGGCCTGCGCCGCGGCGGCGGGAACCACCCAGCGCTCCATTCGTCAGGTCGTCACCGCCGATGACATGCAGGCCCGCATGCAGGCCGTGAGTACCTGGCTCACCTCAGGCGCCCGGCCGGTGGCCGCCCTGGTCGCAGGCGGCCTCGGGACGCGGATCGGGGTACGGCCCACCCTGGCCGTCGGCACCTGCCTCCTCCTCGTCCCCCTCGTGGTCCTCTACCGCTCCCCACTACGCGGCCTCCGCCAGATGCCCGGAGCCCAGCCCGTCCCCTCCCCTCCAGGAGATCCACTCGTGCAACCACCCGTCCCCTCCCCCTCACCTTCACCCGGCGCCGCCCCCGCCGGCGACGGACAGCGCAATCCCGCGGCGGCCGGAGGTGGTACGGCGTGAGCGCGGAACTCAACGTGATCGGCGGCCACCTGTACCTGGAGCGGGACGGCATGGTGCTGCTCGGGCAGCGGCACCCGGCTTCGGCATTCGCGGGCGGCCAGTGGCACCTGCTCGCTGGCCATGTGGAACGAGAACCGGCGCGGACCTGCGTGGCACGGGAGGCGATGGAGGAGGCGAAGCTGGTCGTCGCCGAGGAGGACCTCATCCTCGTGCATACGGTGCACCTCCTCGACCACGAGGACGCCGTCCCGCGCGTTCAGCTGTTCTTCCGGCCCAGCCGGTGGGAGGGCGAGCCCCGCGTGCTGGAGCCGGACAAGTGCCTCCGTTGGGCCTGGTGGCCTGTCGACGGCCTGCCGGAGCCGACCGTTCCCTACACCCGAGCGGCCATCGAGGGGATTCGTGCTGGCCGGCTGTATACCGAGATCGGTTGGGAGCGGCGGAAGTGAGCGCCTCGGAGATGGACACGCACCGGCCTGGTCCTGAAGCCGCCCAACAGCCGGACTCCTCTTGCAAACACCGCGCAGAGATCCCGGATACACCCGCACCTTCCGGTGCAAGCACTGCAAGAACGGCCGTAGGCCCAACCGGTCAGAAACAAGGAGAGGGTTCTACATCGAGTACATCACACCGTCCAAGGATGTCCGCTGACCTGCTCGACGCAACGGCCGCCGCCAGAACCGCGATGGTCGACCGCCTCGTCGCCGACGGCGTGCTGACCGACCCGCGGCTGCGCGATGCCCTCCTGCGTGTGCGGCGGGAAGTCCTTCTCCCCCACGCATACGTCCGGGTCAGCGGCCCAGGCGCGGATCCGATCGACTGGCGGCTCCTCGACGGCTCGCACCCCGACGACCAGGCGGAGTGGCTCGACCTCGTCCACAGTGGCGACTCCGTCTTGCTCCAGCGTGACGGCGAGCCGCTGGACGCCCTTCGCCGAGGACCGGTGACCGGCGGCCACATGACCTCCATGAGCACTTACGCCCCTGCCACCGTCGAGGTGTTGCAATGCCTCCAACTGGACTGCGGGCAGCGGTTCCTGGACCTTGGGTCGGGTCCGGGAATCTCCCTGGCGCTCGCCGCTGCCATCACGGGCCCTGGCCGTGCCACCGGGGTCGAACGCGATCCGCATATGAGCGTGTTCGCCCAGCGGAACCTGGACCGGCTCGGGCTGGAAGCGACGGTCGTCGAAGGTGACGCGCTCAACGGACACGCCACCGGGGCACCGTATGACCGGATCCATTCCGGCATCGGCGTGCCCTGCATCCCGCTGGCCTGGGTGGAGCAGCTCGCCCCCGGCGGAACGCTGCTGACCACGCTCGTAACCAGAACGCCCAGCTGGCCAGGTCAGATGCGCGCCACTCGCACGATGAAGGGCAGGCTTCAGGCGGTGCTGACGGGCAGGCCGCGCGGCCACCGGCCCCTGCTCGGCTACGAGTGGCTCACCGCCGTGACCCACCGGCCCAAGATCAAGGCTGACCCCGGCCGACCGCGCCCAACCCGGCTCGCGCCGCCCGACGATGACGCCCACGGCTTCTGGATCGCCGCCGCGTACCTGGCACCGGGCTTGGTCAGGGATTTCGAGGCCGACACGATGACCATCGTCGCCCCGGAGGAGGATTCCTGGGCGGTGGCCGGCCCCGGCGACGGCACGGTCCGCGTGCACGGGCCGCGTGATGTGTGGGCCGAACTCGAAAACGTCCACGACGCTTGGGAGCGGGCGGGCCGTCCGGACACGTACCGGGTCGATATTCCGGACGGCGGGGGCCCGCAGCGCGTCGCCTCCGGTCCCGGCCGGATGGCCCTCACCTGGACGCTGCCCCCGCTCGCCGCCGTCCCCCACCAGACGTCTCCATCGCTCGGGAGTTGTCCATGACCCAGCAACGGCACCCCGTTTCCCCGCCCGCCGACGGCCCCAGTCGACCGGCCGGGTGGTCCGAGGAATTCCTCCGCCACCGCGACGGCCAGGGCTGCCCCATGTGTGACAACGACTTCGCCGCCGACGACATCGGCTGGGGGATCCTGCTCCACCAGGGCGAAGTGGCCAACGCCTACCTGTGGCGCTCGGGCCAGGTCCGGGGCTACTGCGTACTCATTCACCGCGGCGCACCGCACGTCGCCGAGCCCACCGACCTCTCAGACGCCCACGCCGCCGCGTACTGGGCCGACACCCTCACGCTCGGCAAGGCCCTGACGGCGTTCTACCAGCCGGTGAAGATGAACTACTCCACCCTCGGCAACGTGGTGCCCCACCTCCACACCCACATCGTTCCCCGCTACGCCGACCACGCCGACCCGGCGCCAGGCGGGCCGCTCCCGTGGACGGCCCTAGATATAAACCGCCCGGACGAAGTACAGCTCCAGGCGGACGCCGCCGCGCTGCGCGCGCTGCTGGAGCAGGCATGAGGGGCCGCCCGGATGAAGAGTCCGGGGACCTGTTCGCCTCTGCGGCAGCCGATTACGCCCGATACCGGCCGGGCATCCCGTCCGAAGCGGTCCGCCTGCTCGTCGGCACAGTGAGAGGTGTCGCTCGGCCTGTCGTGCTCGATCTCGGCTCCGGGACCGGACAGGTTGCAGCTGCGCTGCTCCCCGCTCTTGCGCATGAGGCCCGCCTGGACCTAGTGGATCCGGACCCAGGGATGCTCCGCGAGGCCACTGAAACCCTCGCCCCGCTCCTGGGTGACAGTCCCGTTGGCTTCCACTGCGTGCGGGCCGAGGACTTCACGCCGCCGTTCGACGGCTACCGAGCGGACCTGGTCACCCGCGCGCGGGCGTTTCACTGGATGCCCCGCCCCGCGGTCCTCACGATGGCCGACCGCGTCACCGCTCCCGGGGCCGGCGTGGCGATCATGGGGGATGGCAGCCTCTGGACCTACCAAGCGCAGTGGACGGCAGATCTGCAGCGGCTCATCCAGTCCTACCTCGGCCCCGAGCGGCGGGCCGGCACCGCTGGGGCGTACACCGAGCCGGGGCGCCGCTACGAGGACGACCTCGCCGAGTCCGCGTTCAGCGACGTCAGCGAGCACCGGATCCCGGTCCGCCGCACGTGGACACCCGCAGCCGTGGTCGGCTATCTACGCAGCACGAGCTTCGCCCGCCCGGCGCTCTTCGGCGATCAGCACGCACGGTTCGAGCAGGAGGCCCACTTGCTGCTGGAGGAACACGCCCGAGGCGAACGGCTCGTCGAGGACGCCGTGTTCACCATGCTGCTCGCGCGCCGCCCCGGCGGTGACCGGTGAGCGGGGGGCGGCACACCGAGCCGCTGGACGTGCACCTGGTCGCGGTCCGCGATACCGCGGCCGGCCCCGAAGTGCTCCTGTCCCGGCGGGCCGGCGACGTCTACGCGACAGGACTGTGGCATCTCCCATCTGGTCACCTCGACCCCGGAGAGGATGTCGTCACCGCGCTCGTGCGGGAGACCAGCGAGGAGACCGGCGTCATCGTCGACCCCGCTGATATCCGCGCGGCCGTCACCGTGCACCACCGCTCCCCCGGCGGGGGCGCACGCGTCGGGTTCTTCTTCGAGGTCCGGCACTGGCGCGGCAACCCCCGCGTCATGGAGCCGGACCGGTGCGACGCCATGGGCTGGTTCCCGCTCGACGCGCTGCCGCAGCCCATGGTGGCCTACTGCCGGGCCGGGCTGGACGCCTACCGGGCCGGAGCCCGGATGGCCCTGCATTTCCAGGAGCCCGGCGATCCCATCGCCTACGCCCCGGCCGTCGACCGGCTGCGCCTCGTGCCCGACGCCGGTCCAAGCAGCACGGTCCCTGAGGACGCGGTGCGGGACTTCGTCGAGCGGGCGATCGGCAGGATCACCGGCTGGACGGATGTCTCCTGGGCACGCAAGGGCAGTCAGGTGTGGCGGGCACGCGATGCCGAGGATTGGGTGTGGTTTGTCAAGATCCACCAGAACGACCGCTTCCACCAGCGCGAGCTGGCCGCATACCGCAGCTGGGTTCCCCATCTGGGCCCGCTGGCACCCCGTCTGGTGGCCGCCGACGAATCACTGCGGGCCATCGTCATCACCACGGTGCCAGGCCGCTCCCTGCACGGCGCCGTCCACCCGCCCGACCAGGAGCGGCGGATCTTCCACTGCATCGGGCAGCTCGCGGCAACCATTCACCGCAGCGCCCCGGCACTGCCGCCCCTCCCCGACTCTCTGCCGCTCGAGAAGCTGGAACGGCACCTCGACGGCGCACGCGCCTACTTGGAGCCCGGGGACGAGGCGTTCATCCGTGCCACCGCAAAGGGGGCCGCTGGTCTGCCGGCTCTGGAGAGGGTTCCCACGCACGGTGACTTCCAGCGGCGGAACCTTCGCTGGGAGCAGTCGACGGGCACCTTGTACGTGATCGACTTCGAAAGAAGCGAAGGCGGTCCGGCCGTCAGGGACTTCGTCCGCTTGTCCGACGCCTGGCACGGACGGCCGGACCTGCACGAGGCCCTGATGACCGGCTACGGCCGCCCCCTGTCCCTCGCCGAAGAAGAGCACCTGGTCGTCCTGTCCGTATTGGATGCCGTCTCCGGCATCCAATACGGCGCCGCCCACGGCGATCCGGAACTCGTCGAGCGAGGCCGCCGCACCCTGGCCCGGCTCCGCGCAACGAACCGTCTTTGACCAGCACACCACACCACCCACCAGCTGAAGAGCAGTTGAGGAGCACGCCCGTGGCGTACGTCGTCCGCGACCAGTGGCAGCAGCACTATGCCGACGGCAAGGGGTTCCGGGAACTCGGTGAGCGCGAGCGGGCCCTGCTCGCCGAGCACGCTCCCGTTCCCGATGGCGGCGGACGGGCGCTCGATGTGGGCTGCGGCACCGGCAGCCTGGCCGCCTACCTTTCCTCCCTCGGCTACACGGTGGACGCCGTCGACTTCGCCGACAGTGCTCTCGCCCGGGCCCGGGACGAACACGCCGACGTCGAGCGGGTGCGCTGGATCTGCCTGGACATCGAGCGCGACGACCCGGCAGATCTGCACGAGGACGGCTACGACCTGGTCACCATGCGGCTGATGTACCCCTTCCTGCGCGATCGCAGCCGCGTCCTGCACGGGCTCGGTGAACGACTGCGGCCCGGCGGCACGCTTGTGGCCATCACCCCCGTGGTCGAGCACACCCCGGCCGAACGACGGGACATCGCCCTCGACGAGGACGAGGTCCGCCTGCTCGCCGAAGGCTGGGAGACCGTCGAGCGGCTGGAGGCGGACCAGCTCGCTGTCCTGGTCCTGCGCGGCCCGTGCCACACCGGCACCCGGGCGGTGGAGCGGCAGCGACCGCCCACCGGTCTGGCTGTGACAGGCGCCCTTGCGGTCGTCACCGACGAGGCCGGCCGGGTCCTGCTCGGCCGCTCGCGCCGGGGCATGTGGGAACTTCCCGGCGGGAAGACCAGTGGTGCGGAGTCCTTCGAAGCGGCGGCGGTTCGGGAACTGGCCGAGGAGACGGGCCTGACCGCCTCGGCCTCGGACGCGCACGTGGCCACGATGCTGGCCGACGACAGCCACGGCGTGCCGCGGCTCACCGCGGTCGTCCGTATCACCGCATGGTCCGGCACCCTCGCCAACCGAGAACGGCAGTTGTTCGACCGGTGGGAGTGGCATGACCTGCACGCCGTGGCCTGCCTCGGTCCCGTGTTCGCTCCAGCCGCGCAGGCCCTGGGCGCGACCTGGCCCGGGGTTATTCCTGGCCTTGCACCGGTCCACTCCTATCCGCTCGCGATCGACCAACCGCCCGTGCCCGGCGAACCGGCAGAAGCTGTCCGGCTGCGCCAGCAGATGACCAACACGGTCATCGACGGCGGCTGGGCGCCCTCCGAACCGGTACAGCAGGCGCTGCGCACGGTGCCCCGGCACCGCTTCGTCCCCGAGAAAGCCCTGAAGACCGCGTACGACGGAGGCGACCGGGCCATCATCACCCGCCGCGACGAGGCAGGAAATGCGACCAGTTCCGTGTCCGCGGCCTGGCTCCAGGCCGACATGCTCCAAAGCCTGTGCCTGAAGCCGGGAGCGATCGTGTTCGAGGCGGGATCCGGCGGCTACAACGCCGAGCTCATCGCCCATGTGGCCGGCCCCACGGGCAGGGTGGTCACCGGCGACATCGACCCCTACGTCGTGCACCGCACCCGGCGGTTGACCACAGAGGCTGGCAGCGGTCGTGTCACCGCGTTCCAGGGCGATGCGGCACTCGGCGCCCCCTCGCACCTCGTACCGCGTGGAGGCTTCGACGGAGTCGTGATCACCTACAACTCCAGGGACATCTCCCCAGCTTGGCGGGAGCAGGTCGCTGAGGGCGGGCGCCTGGTCCTGCCCCTCGAAATCCACGGATACACCAGGGCGATCGCGTTCGAGCGACGCTGCGAGGTACTGCACGCGCGAAAGTTCACGCACTGCGGATTCCTCCGCGCCCAGGGCGAACACGCCCGCCCTATCCCGGCCGTGGACCTCCTCGACGGCGAGCTGAAGCTCCGATTCGAAGACGGCACCCCCGCCTCGACGAAGGGATTGGAAGAGGCGCTGCGCGGGCCGCGCCACCAGGTCGCCACCGGGGTCACCATGGGGGCGGCCTTCTACTTCGGCTCGCTGCAGCTCTACGCGGCCACCACATTGCCAGGCTTCGTCCGTCTGTCCGCTCACCGGGACAAAGGCACGGGCGTCACCCAGATCGCGAAGGACGGCGATGCGCCGGCGATCCTCGGCGACGCCTCACTGGCCTACCTCATCCACGTCCAGACCCGGCACGGTGACAGCCCTGCCGAAAAGGAGTGGGAGTGGGTCGTCCACGCCTTCGGCCAGCACGGCCCGCAGCTCGCCGAGCAGCTGGCGGCCACGGTGAGAGCCTGGGACCGCGACGTACGCACGAACGACGGCAAGCAAAACGACCCTGTCCTGACCGTTCACCCGGCTAGCACCCCCGACCGCCAGCTACCCGCCGGCGACGTCCTGGACAAGCCCCACAGCCGCCTCGTGTTCCAGTGGCCGGGCCGTGTGCCGTCGTCGTAGACCCGGCCGGACGAAAGACGTGGGGCTGGCGCTGAAGCGCGCCGGACCAGGACGGCCTGCTATGTCCGGCATACGTGAGCCCGACGGAATCCCGGCTCACGGGCGTCGAGTCCCACCCATCGATTCCTGCACCTGCTAGAAGCCTCCACGACCCTGCCGTCCGCATCCCATTTCCCCGAGGAGATCCATGGCCGAGACGACCCGCCCCTCCGAACAAACCGAGCGCGAAATCTGCAACACCACACGCAGTCCTTCCGGTGACCCGGTGCTGGTGCACACACCGCCCCGCCTGGTGTCCGAGAGCCAGCAAGCCGACGGATCCGAAGCCACCGCACAGGCTGTCACCCTCCTGGCCCCAGAGATCCGAACCGGCCGATGCCAGTGCGGTGACATCGCATACGAGGTCAGCGGCCTCCCGGATGATCCCCATCTGTGCTCATGTCCTCACGAAACCCGGATCTCCGGCGGTCCAGCCGTACTCTGGGTCGGCTTTCACAAGAACGGGCTGGCCTGGACAGGCCCCGGCGGTGAACCAACCTGGTACTCGACATGGCCAGACCTTCGCCGCGGGTTCTGCCCCCGCTGCGGCACCCACCTGATCTCCGTCGCTGACTCCACAGACATGATCATGGTGACCGGCTTCAGTCTCGACCTCCCCCACCAACGCGGTATCGAGCCCGTCGGGCATTCCTTCCGAGAGAACGCCGTTCCGTGGATGAAATTCACTCTCGCCCCAGAACCGCCCCGGTCCGCGGCCACGCTACCGTGCGGTTCATCACCAGCCCGCACGCCGAGCGGCTGATGTCCGTCGCCGGGCTGCCGAAGTCGGCCCAGGCATGCCGGTCGTCCGCTCGCGGACGCCGATCGGCAGCACAGTCCCCCCTGCCGCCAGCGCGACTCACCAACGTGGCCATCAGCAACCGGATCGGCGTCCTGGACGAAGGACAGATCATCCAGGAAGGCACCTACGACCAACTCACCCAGGAACCGAGGCTGTTCCAGTCCCAGTGAGAGCTGCAGCGACGGAGCGGCGGCGCCGCCTGATCCACGCTCCCCCGTCCGCGCCATGACACGCCCGCCCACCGTCCTGAAAGGCAGAGCCACGTGACCTCCCCCGCTTCCCCTTCGGATCGCGTTGCACCTCGGGCTGCTTTCTCGCCAGCGCAGTACGCCGTGTCCTCCCGGCACGCGGTGTGGCTCGGCGCCGCCGCGATCGTCACCGACCAGGTCGGCCGCGTCCTGCTGGTACACCCCACCTATCATGAGGACGACCGGTGGCTGTTGCCCGGAGGAGTCGTTGAATCCGGCGAACACCCGCACGACGCCTGCCGACGCGAGATCACCGAAGAACTGGGTCTGCCGAACATGCCCCTGGCGAGCGTGCTCGCCGTCCACTCCCTCTCGTCACACCACGCCGCCATCCGGCGCGGCATCCCATGCCCCGGAGAGATCCGCTACGTCTTCGACGGCGGAACCCTCACCCCTGACCAGGCGAAGGCGATCCGCCTGCCGCGCAAGGAACTATCCGAGTACGCCTTCCTCGAAACGCGGGACGCGATGCAGCGGCTGCGCCCCGTGGACGGGCAGATCATGCTCGCCGCCTACCGCGCCCGCCTCGGGAACACCGCCACCGCCCACCTCGCCGACGGCCGGCACATCCTCGATATCCCACCCCTGGACCGCCATGACGTCCACGTCCGCTACCGGCCCCTGTGGGACAGCCCCCTCAACCGTGACCCTGTCCCTGAACGGCTCCCCGTGCAGCAAGCCTGGGCGTGGTGCTTCGTGCCCGACGGCCGGGTCGTCCTCGTCGCCGGCCCAAGCCCCCGGGGCGCCCTGCCTATGCTGCCAGGCGGCACTGTGGAAAGGACCGACACGACACCCGAGGACACCCTCCACCGCGAAGCCGCCGAGGAAGCCCAGCTCACCCTGACCGACCCGGTGCGACTGGGCTGGGTGCTGGATGAGATCGGCGAGGTCTACGGCGGAGTGGGCCCCAACGCCCGGCTCCGCCTAGCCGCCCGGGTCACCGATATCGGGCCGGCGACCGTCGACCCCGCCACCGGCCGCCCCTTCGCACGCCTGCTCGCAACCCCCGCCCAGGCAGCCGCCCTTCTGGGATGGGGCCCGCCAGGAGCGCGGCAAGCCCGACTCGCCGCTGAGACAGCCCGAGAGCGTTGGGGCCTGCCCACCGCTCGCCCCACCGCAATCGACGAAGTCCCTGCGAAGGGGATGCGGCTGAGCTGACACGAACGACCGCCCTTCTCAGCCCTGGACCAGCCAGACCATCGATCGGAGGCACGTGTGCCGGACGACACCCAACAGGCGATCTCATCCGTCCCGAACCCGGCGACAGGAGGTGGACCGCGGGAGCACCACATGCGCCTGCTCCCGCGGTACTACCGTCAAGTAGAGGCAGGGCGCAAGACGATCGAAGTGAGGGTGGCCACCCCGCAGAAGCGCGCCGTTGCCGTCGGCGACACGGTCGTCTTCCACGACCGCGACACAGGCCGGGAGCTCGACGTCATCGTGCAGAGGATCACCCCGTACCCCTCCTTCGAGGATCTGCTCAGTTCAGAGGACCCAGCGCGCATCGACCCGAACGGGCCGCCCGGAGAACTGCTCGCCAACCTGCGCAGCATCTACCCGCCAGCCAAGGAGGGCCTCGGCGTCCTCGCCTTGGCATTCGACCACCGCCCTGCACGGCCAGGCCGACCGATGCCGATGACGCCCGCGCAGTACGCGCAGACCGTCCCCCACCATACGGTGTACGGCTGCCTGTACATCCGCGACGAACACGACCGGCCGGTTCAACTGCGCTCGGTCTACGGCTCGCGCCTCTGGCAGTTCCCGGGCGGCAACCTGGACGCCCAAGGAGAGGACCCGTTGCAAACCGCTCGCCGCGAAGCGGTCGAAGAGACTGGCCTCGAACTGGGCCTGGATACGCCGAAGCTACTCCTGACGCACTTCCTGCACGCCGGGCCCCGCCTGCCGCTGAACAAGGTAGGGCTCATCTTCGACGGAGGCCGGCTCACCGCAGAGCAGCTCGGTCGGATCCGACTCGATCCCGCCGAGCACGACATGTGGGCCGTGCACGACCTCGCCACCTGGCAGGGCCTGATGGCGCCGCGCGCCTTCGCTCGCCTCGACGCCATCGAACGGGCCCGTCGTGGCGAAGGCCCCGCCTACCTCACCACGCACACCTGATCCCCAGCGCACCCACCCAGCCGGACGAAAGCGTCGGCGACTGGGCTTGGCACCCGCTCGATCAGCTCCCCGACAGCCTGTTCGTGTGCAGCGCCCAGTTCCTCACCGCATGGCGGCCCGACTTGGCCATCGACCACTCACCAGCGCACTCCACGCGTTTCGCATCCGGACCAGCGGCCATGCCGGGCGACGGCCTGGCCTGACCGCCAGCACCCTCGTACGCCTGCGGCACCGCTCATCTTTTACTGTCGAAGGAGACGTAGTTGAAGATCGTGCTGATGTCCGACCCTCGGGTCGCCGCCATCCCTGTTCAGGACTGCGGCGAGGAACTCATCGACATACGGGCGTCCGGCCTGTTCCTCGTCGATCAACGCAAGCAGGACCCCGACCGCCACTTCGCGCACCTGCGGCACGGGCTCATCGAGCGCCTGGAACACGCCCAGCGACTGCTTCCCACTGAGTTCCGCCTGCTCGTCGTCGAGGGGTACCGGCCTCCGGCGCTCCAGCGGGCGTACTTCGAGGAGTACGCGACCGAGCTGCGTCGCGGAAACCCCGACTGGAGCGACAGCCGCGTCCACGAGGCCGCAAGCCGCTACGTCTCCCCACCGGAGATCGCGCCGCACAGCGCCGGCGCGGCCGTCGACCTGACCCTCGCGGCCTCGGACGGCCAAGAGGTGGACATGGGGACGAGGATGAACGCCTCCCCAGAGGAAAGCGACGGCGCCTGCTACACCCACGCGAACTCGATCAGCGGCGCTGCCCGGGCCCATCGCGACACGCTCTGCCGCGTCATGTCAGCCGCCGGTTTTATGAACTATCCAACGGAATGGTGGCATTTCAGCTACGGAGACCGATACTGGGCCCTCCACACCGGTCAGGCAGCCGCCGTCTACGGACCACGCGACCGCACGTAAGCAGCAGCTATCAGCAGTACCGCGAGGGAGCGCGACATCGTGAGCAAGCCGACCGCCGTCCTGCTCATCGGGATCACCGGCTCCGGCAAGACGCACCTTGCACAGGCTCTCGCCGCGATGGGCCTTGTCCGCCTCAGCGTTGACGAGGAGGTCCACCGCCTCCACGGCCGGTATGGGGTCGACTATCCCGAGCACGGGTATTTCGAGCGCGAGGCTCCTGCGGTCGAGACCGTACGTGCGCAGCTCACGGAGCACCTGCGCGCGGGCCGTGCCGTCGTCCTCGACCACGGCCTGTGGCGTCGTGCCGATCGCGAGGAATGGAAGAAGACAGTCCGGGCCGCGGGCGGACTCCCGCTGCTCGTCTACCTGCCGGCCTCCAGGGAGGAGCTCCTGCGGCGCCTCGCCGCGCGCAACCAGCGCAAGGACGCCAATGCCTTGAACGTGACTCCGGAAGCCTTGGACGACTTCTTCGCTCGGTTCGAACCGCCTACCGAGGATGAAGGTGCCGTCATCACCTACAACGGCGACGCAGAGGTCATCCGCTCCATGATCCGATGACGCCCCCGGCCGTCCCGCCGAGCAGAGGCGCCAGGTGCTCGGCCATCACGAGCAAGGACCGCTCCGAATAGGACGGTCCTACCAGCTGCACACCGATCGGGAGGCCATCGGCGCTACGCGCAGCAGGCATGACCAGGCTGGGCAGACCGACGTGGCTGGTCAGGTTGGCCCAGCCGGTCTGGTCGAAGAAGCTCCGTTCAACGCCGTCGACCACGAGAGAGCGGCTCCCGGCCGGGATCGCCGCCGTAGGAGCGGCGGGCGTAATGAGGACGTCGTGCTGGGCGTCGGCGAAGAACCGGTGCCACGTCTGCCGGAGGCGGTGGCGCTCCTCGTTGGCGCGGAGCCAGACACGGTGTGTCTGCGTTCGGTGGCGGAGGAAGGCGGCTCGAGGGCTCGCATCGTCCGTGTGCAGGTCACGGGCAGCGGCGAGTTCGGCGGCGCTAGCGTCGTCGTCGGTGGCTGCGGTCGTGGTGGCGTAGAGGAGCTGCTCGAAGAGGCGCAGAGAGTCAGCGAAGCCGACCGGCCCCGTGGTGTGGCGGACACTCGCGCCGGCGGAGGTCAGCGTCCGTTCGACGCTGGCGAGAGCATCGGCGGTGTTGCGGTCGACTGAGCAGCTCGCGTCGTCGGCCCACACTGCCACGCGGAGCTGGCCGATCTCGCGTTGCGCCGTGGGCAGCGTGACGCTCCAGGGGTTGTTCTCGTCGGGTGACGGTGTCGTCAGTGCGGCGAGGAGCAGGTCGAGGTCTCGGGGGTGGCGGGCCAGGGGGCCGGGGGTGACCATGTCGCTGCTGGTGATCCACCCCGGCGGGCGAGGGACGTGGCCGCGGGCTGGGATGAGTCCCTGCGTGGGGCGCAGGCCGTAGACACCGCAGTAGTGGGCGGGGAGCCGCAGGGAGCCGGCGAGGTCGCTGCCGAGGTCGGCGGGGGTCAGGTGTGCGGCGACGGCGGCGGCGGGGCCGCCGGAGGAGCCGCCGGTAGTGCGCTTGGGGTCATGCGGGTTAAGCGTGGGGCCGAACAGGACGTTGTCGGTGTGCAGGTCTTGGCAGTACGCCGGGGTATTGGTCTTGCCCATGATGACGGCGCCTTGGTGGCGGAGCCGGGCGACGGCGTCGGCGTCGTGTGCGGGAACGTGATCGGCGAGGTCTTCGGCACCGCTGGTGGTGCGCAGGCCGGCCGTCTCGAAGCTGTCCTTGATCGTGAGGGGAAGGCCGTCGAGGATGCCGGTGCTCTCGTTGCGGGCGCGGCGTTCGTCGGCTGCGTGTGCGACGGCTCGGGCAGTGCTGTCGTCGCGGGTGACGACGGCGTTGATCTGGCTGGCGTCGATCTGCGCCAGGTGGAGGTCGAGCAGTTCGCGGCTGGAGATCTCGCGGCGATCCAGGGCCTGGAGCTGGACGTGGGCGGGTTGGTGGGTGAGGTCGGTCGTCATGCGGAGACCTGCTCAAGGTGGGGGGCTCGTGCGGGCTGGCGGGGCAGGTGGCGCGCTACGTCGAGGAGAGCGTCGATGTCGTCCATGGGCCTGCTGGTCTGGCGTTCGGAGTCGGCGAACTCGGTGAGCTGGTCGGTCTCCGGGCGGGTACCGGCGGCCCGGGCGGCGATTCCGGCGAGGATCTGGTCGGCGGTGACGGCCGCAGACAGCTCTTCTCCGTGAAGTCCTCGGGCCCGGTGGCGGGCTTCGCTGGCTTCGCGGACTGCGGCATCTAGGTACTGACGGATCACGAACCGTCCGTCTCGGATCTCGACTGCTCGGCGGTAGAGCCGGATCGAGATGCTGCGGAAGCGGCGCCTCTGGGCCGGGTCGACTCGGTCGATCGGCAGTGCGATCTCGGGCGCCTCGCTGTAGAACGCCAGCCACAGGGGGCGTAGGCCGTAGTAGCTGCGGTATTGCTTGATCCGGTACTGGAGACTCTGAGCCTGATCGTTGATGGTGGGCACTAGCCAGCCGATGAGCGTGAGCATGGCTCCGACATCGCCGCAGGTCCACGCGAAGCCCTCCCACTCTGCGAGCGACGCGTTGAAGGCGCCGGCGATCACGTTCCCGATGCGCACGGCGCTGTATCCGAGAGTGACGGTCGCGCCGAGGGCGACGATGCGCAGGCCGATACGGACGGACCCGCGTGTGCTGCGGTGGGCCAGGCGCCAGCAGGCACGGGCGAGGGACAGTTCGCCGATGGTGTAGGCCGTGACGTACAGGGTGAGATACGCGGCGTACCAGCCATCATGCGCGTAGTACAGCGTGAAGTTGATCGGTCGCGGCGCGTTCGGCGTCAGCAGGGCGAACAGCACCAGCAGCCCTGCGATCACAGCGAAGCCTGCGGCTAGCCACTCCCGTGCCCTGCTGCGGGCAACTTCGGGGGGTGATCCCCAGTAGGTGAGGACGATCTGCTGGCAGGCGAGCAGCGCGACCACGCACCCCATCGCCAGGGGTACGGAGAGGTTCACCACGCCCAGGACATGGTCGAGGTACTGCCACATCAGTGTGATGGAGAACAGGAACGACAGCCCTGACAGCAGGAAGACGGCGGCCAGCGCGGTGAAGGCGGGGTCTCGGCGGCGGGTCGGCACGTCCCGCAGCAAGCAGAGGAAGCCGAGCGTGGCGACGACGAGGCTGATCGGGTGGAGCAGGTCCTTCACGGCCGGGCCTCCCGTCGGCGCAGCAGCGTGTGCGTGACCCGGTCCTGCACTTCGTCTCCGGAGGACTCGTCGCTGCGCAGCCACCGGTCGATGATCCGGCGCTGGATCAACGAGGCGAGGAGCTCGGTGTCCCGCTCCTCGTCCTCGTCGTACTTGGTACGGCCCAGCATCATCTCGACGGTGGCCGAGCCCACGCTGGTGAAGATCGTTGAGGAGAGCGCGGACGCCGGGCGGTTCTTGTGGTGGCCGAGCAGAAGGTGGCTGAACTCGTGGGCGATGATGTGGTCCTGGTGCAGGGAGCTGGTCCGCGGGTCGTAGTACACGTGGAAGGCACTCTCCGTGACGGCGCATGCCCCGCACACGGAGGGCGCCTGCTCACGGGCCTCCAGGACCACCTTCCGTCCCGTGCGGCGTGAGACCTCGTCGCTGAGGTCGCGGATATTGGTGACGTGCGGGAGCTGCAGCTCGGCCAAGAGGTCAGGCCGGCGCAGCCTACGTGCGGACCACATTGCTTTTCCTTGATCACTTACTGAACGCGGCCGTTTTACGAGCCAGTTGAGGGTGGCAACCCCTCGGATTTTCGTACGCTCTCGACGATTCCCAGGACGGCATCCTTTCCGTCTGCGGAAACGTCGGACAGGCGAAGGAGCACGTTTTTGATCTTCGTGTCGCGAAGCAGTGCGAGCAACTCAAGTTCCTGCACGGTCTTTTCGGCGACGGCGTCGTCGAACCAGTATGCGGGGTCCACGCCGAAAAACCCTGCTAGCGCTTCGAGGTGACGCTTCGTCGGGTTATCGCGCTGCCCGGTCCGCAGGAGCCAGAGGTACTGGGCCGACAGTTTGCCCAGCCCGCGCTTCTCCATGAGTTCGGCCACCTCGGCGTTGCTGAAGGGGCCGCGGTCGGGCGGGTGCACTGTGTCGAACAGGCGGTTTAGGCGGTCCATGAGCCCCTTGGGGCTCACCTGGCCTTGGGTCGAGTCTTTCATGATCCTTTCCTGGGTGGACTTCGTCGTCACTTCAAGCACCCTACCCCGCGATAAACGTGAGTTGACGAGCTGATCCACTGTATGGAAAGTTCTTCCTCACCAGCACGTTTCCGTGTGACGCGTACCGCCTGTTTCAGGTCGGCCTGTCCGTTTCTACCGGCAGGAGTATGCCGGGTGAGTGGCACAAGCCACATTCAGCCAGCGACATAGGTCACGTCTGGCACGCAGGATTTTATCTTCGACCGGAAAGCGCGGAGGCGGCAGTGGAAACACCCCATCCGCCTCGCATTTCCACTGCAGGGAATAACAGACACCCGTTCCAATTCGGACACAGTGACACGCTCTCGGCGTTCGAGGCAACCGCGGCAACGGTGCGCTTCGACGCGGGGGTGCGCCCCAGGTCGTGCCGTACGGACACTTGCGGCACACGATCATCCGATGACTCTCTGCAACCAGTACAGAGTTTAAGAACCAAGTCTGGATCTTGATACGGGTCCGTGCGTATGTTCGTCGTCCCCGGGCAGCCCGCCCGCAGCGACGGACATGAGGAGAGCACGAGGACGGACCGGACCGCGAAGGTCCACAAACAGCGACGGCGCCCGGGAGCGGTAACTCACGGACGCCGAACGCTAAGCGGCATACCCGCCCCGGCAAGGGCGGAGATTGCCCACCATCACCACGCTGAGTCCTTCCAAGGGGCGCGTCAGCGTGGCAACACTGCAAAGGGGAGTATCGCATGTCTCCTGCCCTGCGCAAAAGGCCCTTTCGCCTGGCCTGCGCGGCAGCCATCTCCGCCTCGGCGCCTCAGCGCCCCGAGCCGGACCGCACGTTCATGGCCCCGCCGAGCTGCGGGACCCGCCCGCTCGTCGGGAGCTGCCGATGAGCAGCGAAGCCCGCGACTGGGTGTGGGAGCACAGTTGCAGCCGGGGGACGGCGCGTCTGGTCCTGCTGTCGATCGCCGACCGGGTGGGCGACGAGCAGTGCGTCTCCTGGGCCTCCCTGTCGAGCCTGGCCAAGCGCACCCGCGCCTCCGTCTCCACGGTCCGCGAAGCCATCGACCGTCTGGTCGACGCCGGTGAGCTGGAGCAGCTCGAAGACCTCACCGGCCCGCAGCGCAGCACCGTCTACCGCCTCCCCCTCGCCGCCAAGGTCCTGGCGGAGACCGTGGACGACAAGGACCCCGACCAGACGCCGGCGGAGGGGACCGAAGCCACCCCGGCGCTCCGGGTCTCGGCCCTGCGGCGCTACAACATCCGCCCGCGTGAGGTGCCGGAATCCCCTGCGAGGGCCCGGAAACCGGCAGTACCGGAATCCGGCAGGTCCGGACGGAAACCGGCACCTCGACGTGCCGGGAACCGGCACAGCGATGTACCGGAAACCGGCACACAGAACCGTAGTGAACCGGATTTGAACCGGAGGTACAGCAGTGGTGGTGCTGCCGTCCTCTCAGCTGCCGAGTGGCAGGTCGACCCAGCCACCCACACCTGGGCCCGCGAGCAGGGGCACCTCGACCGTCTGGGCGAGCAGGGCCTGCAGGCGGCCGACGCGAAGTGGCGTGCCCACCGCTCCGGCTTCAAGCCGAGGCCGGCGGCTGCGTGGGCTGCCGACTGGCGTTCCTGGGTCGCCCGGGAGCACCCCCCTGGCCGCCCGAACCTCTACGCCGTGCCCGGCACGGGTCCCGGCCAGCCCGGCGGCATGACGCGGGCAGAGGCCCACACCGCCGCACTTCTCGCCGCCCTGAACGAGCCGACCGGAACGGAGCAGTAGTCGTGGACCGCCGTGAAATCGCAGCCCTGCTGGCCTACATCGGCCGACTCGACCCCCGCACCATCCGCACCGACCAGGGCGAGGCACGCGACCAGCTCGCACAGTGGCACGAGCTGCTTGGCGACGTGCCGATGGCCACTCCGCACGGCTGGGACGCCCGCGTCGCCGCCCGCCAGCACATCAGAGTCTCGCCGTACCAGATCCTGCCCGCGGACGTCGCCCGCCCCTGGGAGAGCTACCGTCGCGACCGCCTGGCCCGGCACTCCGATCCCACGCCGTCCGCCGACCCGGACGACCAGGCCGCCTGGACCGCCGAGCTGGTCGGCACCCGCCGCGCCGTCGCCGCCGGCACCGCGCAGCCCGCCCAGGCCACAGCCATCACCAGCGGTCGCGACCGCATCGACCCAAGGTTGGAGGCGAGGCTGCGGCAGATCGGCTCCTGCATACCGCCCGCCGCCCGCGCAGCCCTCGCCCCCTATCGGCCCGCTCGCGCAGCCCGCGAGGCCGCCGTCGCTCAGGGGCTGCCCGACGCCCTGAGCGTCAAGTGCGAGTGGTGCCTGGCCCAGCCCGGTGAGCCGTGTCGTCGCCGCCGGATCGGTCCCGACGACGGGGTACGCACGACCGCCCCGCGCGCCACCCCGCACCCCGGCCGCGTCGACCTCGCCGCCGCCCGGCAGGCCCAGCAGCCCGCCGTGGCCTGACCGGCGCATCGGGCGCGTGCATCCCGCCCGATGCACCGCTACCCCCTATCACCGTCCCGCCCCGGCTGCGGCGCACGCCCGCGCGCTGCGGCCACCCGACGCCGCGCCCAGCACCGCCCCAGCCGGCCGACGCGGCAGCACATCGGAGACCACCCTTGCGTCACATCACCACCCACGACGCGCCGGCCACCGGCCTGCGCAGTATCGGAGACACCAACTGGCACACCCAGGGAGCGTGCCACGGCATGGACGTCGAGGACGCTGACGCCGTCTTCTTCCCGCTCCCGCGGGACCACGAAGCCATCGCCGAGGCGAAGGAGCTGTGCGGCTGGTGCCCGGTACGCAGCGACTGCCTCAACTTCGCCCTGGAGAACGTCCTCAAGGAGGGCATCTGGGGCGGCCTCACCGAGGCCGAGCGGCGTCCCTGGCACGACGGACTGCACCAGCGCCTCGACTACCGACGCGTAACCTCCTTTTTCCTGGGACGCGACGTGCATCTGACCGAGGCAGAGCGGCAGGTCGTCATCGACCACGCCTACGTACGCGGCTGGCGGCCCGACCGGCTCGCCACCGCCCTTCAGATCAGCCACAAGCACGCACGCGACCTGCTGCGGCAGGCGGCCAACAAGGTGTTCGACCGCGACCGCACCTACGGCGTGCCGCGGCCCAAGAAGAAGCGGAAGAAGACCGCCCCAGCAGCAGGCGGCCCCCCGCCCGCCTCAGCACCCGGCACACAGCAGCCGGCAGCCCGCCCGGCAGCATCGACTCCGGCGCACGCCTCTCTCGGAAAGGCCGCATGACCCACCCCTTCCTGTCCCTCGGCGCCGCTCCGGACCTCTCTCTCCTCCTCGCCGCCGTGGTGCCCGCCGCCGTCGTGCTGGTGCTGACCGCCTGGACGGTCCGGCGCCGAAGCACGCGCCCGCAGAAACGTCTCAGCGGTCCGGCGGTCAAGGTCGCTGCCCTTGCCGCCCTCGGCTGTACTTGCTACTCCGCGGACACGAGCTGGCGGTTCGCCGCCGACTACCTCGACATGGCCGGCGCCGCCGAGCGAGCCGGCATGTTCGCCGCGGCCGAGCTGGCGCTCTTCGCGACGGCGCTGATGGCACGGCAGAACCTGGCCACCGAGGGCGCCCCCGGCCTGCCGGGCACGCTGGTCTGGGTGATCACCACAGTTCAGGTGATCCCCGCCTATGCCGAGAGCGGTCCTATCGGCGGCACGGTAAGGGCCTTCGTCGGGCCGGTCATGGCGGCGATGCTGTGGCACCTCGCGATGGGGATCGAGCTGCGCCTGCGCACCCCGGGTGCCGCCTCCCACGGACTGATCGCCGTCCTGGGGCGGGAAGCACGCGAGCGGCTGCTGTCCCGCCTCGGGATCGCCGCACGCGACCGCGACGCCGCACAGATCACTCGGGACCGGGCCACCGCCCGCGCAGTCGCCCTCGCCGTCCGCCTCGCCGAACGCACACCCGAGCAGCAGCAGAGCCGACGCAGCCGGCGGCTGACGCGGCGCCTGTCGAAGGCGGTCGGCAGGGCCTCGGTCGGGACCGACGCCCGCCAGCGCGCACAGCTGCTCGACCAGCTCGCCGCGCGCCGGCACGCACTCGCGCTCGCCACGGTCCCGCTTCCCTCGCCCTGGTCCCCGGCGCACATCACCGCGAGGGCAGCCGCCGTCCCCTCACATCCGGCCTCGACGGCGCCGGTCCCCGCAACCGATCCCCCCGGCCCCCACGAGTCGTACAGGGACCGGGGACCGAGCGCCCCGAGGGGACCGGTCCCCAAGATTGCGGACTCTAAGGCGTCGGATGGCACGGGGACCGGGGGCGAGAACGCGGGGACCAGGGTGGGGACCGAGGTTCCAGCCACAGGTGGGGTCCCGGGGACCGGTCCCACCGACCCGGAAGCCTCACAGGGGGACGCCGGAGGCGTGGGGACCGACCGCACTACGCGAGAAGTAGCTGCTCAAGGCCCTGATTCGCATCCAGGACCGAACGCCGCCGAGTCGGGGACCGAGCCCACCGGGGACCGGGGACCGAACGACACCGACACGGGGACCGAGCCCACCGGGGACCGGGGACCGAACGACACCGACACGGGGACCGAGCCCACCGGGGACCGGGGACCGAACGACACCGACACGGGGAA
>NZ_JBFACU010000004.1:292998-402312 GCF_040641015.1 Streptomyces sp. NPDC021356
GACCGAGCCCACCGGGGACCGGGGACACACGGTGCCTCTGCGGAGCAAGACGGCCACGAAGCCCCGGACTAAGACCAAGGGGAAGCGCGCCCGGTCCCGCAGCCCGCAGACGCAGCGCGCGCCGCGGGAGCTCGAGCAGTCGGTAGACCAGCTCGTCCAGCAGGTCCGTCCGCACGTCTCTGCCCTGCTCGAACGGGACGGCAACGAGTCCGTCACCCGGGTCCAGCTGCGGGAGATTCTCCGCCGTGAGGGCCTGAAGGGCGGCCGGAACGACCGGCTGAGCCTCGTCCTCCAGGAACTGCGGAGTGACGCCACCACGACGACAAGGAGCTCCGCCCGATGAAGACCTGCCACCAGTTCGACGCCGTCCGTGCGGAGTACGAGCGGGAGATCGGCTTCATGCTCGCCCACTCAAAGCGGCACGAGGGCAGGCCGGCGGCGAAGTCCAGCGCGAAGCAGGCTGCCTCGACGAAGCAGCGGATGGCCCGCGCGCTCAACAGCCACGTCGGTCGCTGCCCCGAGTGCGGCTGAACCGGCAAAACCCCGCTCAAGGCCCCCTAATCGCAAAGGGTGGCCCGACTCCGTGCCGGGCCACCCGCCCCGCTTGAGGAGACACGCCTTGATTCCGCGTCCTGTTCGCTCATCCGAGGCCACGGTCGTCGAGGCCAGCGCCTGGGCGGACGTCCTGGTCCGCCGGAGACTCCTGCACGCCGCCGTCCTCGCGCCTACCGGCCAGTGGCTCATCCAGGGCCACTCATAAGGATCCGTCCGTGTCCTTACGGGACCGGCCGACGTCCTCGCGCTGGCCGCGAGCATCCAACAGCACACCCGCTCCACGAGGCCCGAATCCTGATGACGAACCCCACCCAGACCGGCACCGCCCCGGAACCTGCTCCCAACTCCAACTCGGTCTCGGGGCGAGCAAGTTATCGGCCAAGACACTCTTCCCCGTCGGGGAAGCGCGCCTTGGCCAAGCCCGCCCCGGGGGTGGCGAGAGCGGACCAGCACCGGGGGGTGCTGGTCCGTGAGACAGCGACCGAGGGCGGATCGCAGCCGGAGGAGACGCCTTCACTGCACAAGCCGCGCGCCGCGAAGAAGACCTCGCGCAAGCGCTCGCCCAAGCCGCCCTCGCACAAGCGTGATTACGTCTGCAGCGTCCGCCTGAACGGCGACGAGAAGACCCTGCTCTGCGCTGCCGCCACCGCGACCCGTACGAGCCTGCCAGGCTTCCTCGCCCGCAGCGGGCTCGCCGCCGCTCACGACCTCGACAGCACCGCCGCCGCCATCGCCGGCCACCGCGAGCTGATCGCCGAGCTGTTCGCCGCACGCCGGCACCTCGGACAAGTCGGCAACAACCTCAACCAGATAGCCCGGGCCATCAACTCCGGCGGCCAGCCAGCGGAAATCGACGCGGTCGTCGCGGCGGTCCAGCGCGCCGTGACCCGCGTACAGGCAGCCACAGACCGACTGCTGGAGCAGCGCTGAGCTGGCTCCCCTTACCGCCCCGCATCCCGCCACTCCCAGCGACGACCTCGGACAGCAGCATGATCCCCCGGATACAAAAGCGCGGGCAGCGCACCATCGGTCTCCTCTACTACCTCTACGGGCCCGGGAAGCACGAGGAGCACATCGACCCGCACCTGGTCGCCTCGTGGGACCACAACGCTCCCGACCCCGGCCGCGACCCGTCTGCCACCCTCAAGCAGCTCCAGCAGCTCCTGGACCAACCCGTCGAGAACATCGACCAGGCTGACCGGCCGAAGAAGCACGTGTGGCATCTGTCCGTCCGCAACAGTGCCGAGGACCGGATCCTGACCGACGAGGAGTGGGGCGAGGTGGCCCGCCGGATGGTCGCCGCCACCGGTATCGACTACCCCGAACAGGGCGCGGGCTGCCGGTGGGTGGCCGTCCGGCATGCCGACGACCACATTCACATCGTCGCCACGCTCGCCCGTGAGGACGGCTACAAGCCCGACCTCGACCACGACGCCGCTCGCGCCCAGGCCCAGGCCCGCGCCTTGGAAGCGGAGCTGGGCTTGCGCCGGCTCAACAAGGGCGACGGCACCGCGGCCCAACGCCCCACCAGCGCCGAGCGCCACAAAGCCGAACGTCAGGGCCGCGAGCGCACCGCGCGGGAGGAACTGCGCGAAACCGTGCGCCGCGCGGTGGCCGGCGCCAGCAGCGAGACCGAGTTCTTCGACCGGCTGGCCGCCGCCGGCCTGATCATCCGTAAGCGCGTCGCCCCCTCCGGCGACCTGCTCGGCTACAAGGTCGCCCTGCCCGACGACCGCAACAAGGACGGCGAACCGGTCTTCTACCCCGGCGCCCGCCTGGCCCCCGATCTGTCCCTGCCCCGTATCCGGGAGCGCTGGTCCGCCGACACTCGCGACCAGGACGCCACAGCGGCAGACGTGCCCGCCCCTGCGGCGCCGAGCGACCCGGCCGCCGCCCGCCGACGCACGGCCTCGGCCGCGTGGAACGCGGTGCTCGTCATCGAGCACGGCGACGACGCCATCGCCGCCGCGTACATTGCCGCTGCCGGCGAGGTCCTGGACGCGCTCGCGAAGACCTCCGCGGCCCGCACCAGGCGCGAACTGCGTGACGCCGCCTTCGCGTTCGAGCGGGCCTCCCGCTCCCACGTCCGCGCCGAGCGTGGCCACGACCGAGCGCTGCGGCAGGCCGCCCGTGACCTCGTCTATAGCGGTCCGGCGTTGGGCCGCGGCGAGGACGGCGCGACCACCGCGATGGCGATCGACATGCTGTTCTTCCTCATCACCGCCGCCGCCCACTGGCACGCGAAGAAGAACCACGCCCAGCAGGCCGCCGCCGCCCGCCAGGCCGCCGAACATCTGCGCGCCGCCTACCAGGCCGCCGCCGCCCAACCCCTCGGTGCCCTCTACCAGCGAGGCCGGCGCCTGGGCCGGGCGCTGCGGCAGCGGCAGACGACGGTGCTGCGCACAGCGCTGCCGGAGTTGGCCGAGCAGATCCTCGCCGAGCCCGGCTGGTACGCGCTCGCCGCCACCCTCGCCGACGCCGAAGCCGCCGGCCATGACCCGGCCGCCCTGCTCGCCGACGCCGCGGGTCGGCGGGAGCTGGACACGGCGGAGTCCGTCAGCGACGTCCTGGTGTGGCGGCTGCGCCGGGCAGCGGACCTGCCTGCGGATACCACCGGCATGGTGCCCGACGCTCACGCCGCACAGCGCTCGGCACAGCGCGCCGGGCAGCACATCCCCGGACAGGCCCGGCCTGGGCGTGGCCGGTCGTGACTGTGGACTTTGTGAATTGAACAGGTCAGCGGACTTCGCGCACGATCATGACGCGTGCAGGACGAGACGAGGGAGGACACCGGGTGTTTCACCGGATACGACGACGCCGCCGCGCGGTTGAGGAAGAGTTCAGTGAGGTGCAGCGCCAAGCGTGCGAGGCGTGGCTGCGGATGGCCGACCAGGTGCCGCCGGTCCTGCAGATGCAGGAGGAGCATCAGCTCGCGGAGCCGGCGCCGGTTGTGGACGACTTCCTCCCGCCGGAGCTGCGCGTCCCCAGCCACGACCAGCTCGACGGCCGGGTGATGCCCTGGCCGTGGCCGGTCGTCCTGGACGGCGAGGTCGTCGCCTGCGCCGAGTGCGGCGCCTACCGCGAGTGGCTCATCCTCTCCACCCACAACCAGGTCTGGCTGCGCTGCCAGGCCGGCCACGAGCAGCACGAGACCCGTCTCGACACCGCGTGGTTCAACCGGCACTCCGGCCCGGGAGATGCCATCCACGCCACGTTCGAGGACTGCCTGCGGCACCTCGGCCACCGCTGACCTCCACTCCTTCGGCCCCTTCTCGGGCTCACGGGCCCGCACTGTCCAACCGTCACCGAGCACCACAGGGGTCAGTTCACCCATGCGCGTTCGCCTCACCATCACCGCCCTCGGCCTCACCGCCGCCGCCCTCACCCTGCCCGCCTGCTCCGCCGGCACCAGCCAGGCGAAGTCCACCTCCCCGTCCTCCGCCCCCGCAGACCACCCGGCCACCACCAAGCAGAGCGACGCCCCGCTGTCGTCGGCCGCGCTTCAGCCCCGCCTGCTCGACGAGAGCGACCTCGGGTCCGACTACACCCGCAAGCCGGAGGACACCTCCAGCCACGACGACGTCACCGTCACCGGCTGCCCCGCCCTGGAGAAGCTGGGCGGCGACGCGGCGGCCAGCGGCTCCCTCGACTTCCCCAACAAGGCGAAGGTGTCCTTCACCTACACCGGCGGCAGCGCCGGTTCGGAGGTCTCCGAGGAGCTGTACAGCGACACCTCCACGAAACTGTCCGCCGGCATCGATCGGATCTTCGACGCCATGACCGGCTGCCCGACGTACCAAGTCGTCTCCGGTAGCACCGCCATCAACGTCACCTCACAGAAGACGACCGCGCCCCGGCTCGGCGACCAGCAGTGGAGCCAGCTGATGATCTTCACCTCCGGTGGGCAGGACAGCGTCGTCAAGCAGACCGCGATACGTGAGGGAAGCCTGCTGCTCATCGTCTCCGGCGCCCCAGCCCTGGTCGACCAGCATCTCGACAAGGCCCTCGCCAAGGCGACAGCAACCCGCTGACGCGCCCGCAACGGCGCCCTCGACCACCGCTGTCGAGGGCGCCGTGTCGATACGAGGCTTCAGAGCATCTGGGTGAGCGTGCTGGGTGTCGCCGAGCAGCAGCCCGCCTGGCGTGGCGGGTCAGACGGCCCTCGACTTGAACCGCCATACCGCGTGCTCCATCCCGCCCGGTTCGTGTCCGAGGGCGGCGGCGGCCTCCTCGTACACAGCTCGCAGCTCCTCGTACTGCAGGCCCAACACGCCGGCATCCGCAGCGAAGGCCCGCAGGTGTACGTCCACAGCGACGTGCGATCGACCGAGGAGCTCACGGCCGTCCACAGCCGGTACGACAGTCTCCGGTCCGACAACGCTGGGTCCTCCGGTGATGCCCCGCGGCCGGGTGGGGACGGCAAGCTGGACATAGCCCGTGCGCGACGCGACAAGGGCGAGAGCGTCACCAGCATTGCCAAGGCGCTGGGAGTCCACCGCGCCACCCTCTACCGCCACCTGGCAGAGAGGGCCTGAGAGAGGCGCGCAGGGGCGCAGTCAGGCGCTCACCTCGGAGTGCACCGGAACGGGCGGGCGCACTCCCGTGAGTGCCTCCGCTCGGGCGAGAAGGTGGGGCGCAAGGTCGGGGTACCAGCCACGGGCCACGGCTTGCAGCATCTCGGCCAGGGCCGCGAGTTCCCCGATTCGACCGGCTGGGGTGTCGAGGATGGCGGCGAACTCTTTGCGGATGCGGGCGGCTACGTCGGGTACAAGCAGGCTGTTGGCGTGGAGAAGCCCCGCGTCATAGCCGAAGGGCACCAGGCCCCACCGCTCCCAGTCCAGCAGGCACAGGGGCTCGGCGGTGAGGTTGCCCCAGTGCAGGTCACCGTGACCGGTCACCCGCTCCACGTTGGCGGGGGCCGGGATGCCGAGGAACTGGGGGAAGGCTCGTTCGATCCATCCGTCCCGGACAGTCGTCTTCACACCCTCCGCTTCAGCGAGCAGGGCAAGGGCTTGGCGAAGGTCCGCCCACCATTCGTCAGGCAGCGCCGGATCGTGGTCGATGTCGGCTCTGTCCGGGGACACCACAGGTTGCGTGAGGTAGTCCAGGACTTCGGCCTCGAAGGCCCACTCGCCGTCAGTCCAGTCGTGCACCCCGTGCAGGCGGGGGCGCGGGACGCCTTCGGGTAGGAGCTGGGAAGCCCCGACGATGCCCTCCCCCGGCTTCCTGCCCGCGTTCCTCTTCGCCGTCCGGCTCACCCGTAGCCACCGGTCCTCCGCTCGGCGTCCGAGGGTGACACCGAGGAAGCCCCACGCCAGGGGACCCGTGCAGCTGAGGCCCAGTGCCTTGGCCGCCCGGTCGTGGGCTGCCTCCATCAGGGCTCGTACCTCCTCATTCACCGGCGAGTTCATCCGTCACCCTCCTGAGTTCCTGGGCCGTCAGCGGCGCAGCCAGAGCCTTGGCCATATCGTCCCAGTGCTCGCGGGTGCTCGCGGAGGTGAGGACGACATCGAGGCCGGGGCACGAGCCAGCGGTCAGCAGGGCAGCGGCTGCGGCCGACAGGCCGGGGCGGATGAGGTTCACCAGTTCGGGTGTCATGGCGTCGAGGAGTTCGCCCCCGTGCAGGGGCGCGGAGCCGAACGTGATCAGCCCGGCGTCCTTCGCCTGTACCAGTGGTCCGCCGCCGTTCAGGGCCTGTGTGATCGGGGCATCCATGATCAGGCTGACGGGCATCTGCAAGCCCGTAAAGTGATGCTCGGCGGAACCAGCCGCCTGGCGTGCGAGCGCGAGCAACTCGGCGACACTGAACGCTCCGGAGGTTAGGCTTGACCAAGTGGCGACGCCGTACCCACCTCCTGCCCGCATGGGCGAACTCCTCCAGCGCCGTGAAGGCTTCCCGCTGATCTGCCTGCGGTTGGTTAGCGTGGCTTCGCCATGGCCTCGTCGACCAAGTGTTCACTCATGGAGTGCCAGAGCTTCAGTTTGTATAACTCTCGTGCCACCTTCGTGTCTCCCGCGGACCGCGCTCGGCGGCCGACGTCTCATTTGTGTGCGTCCGGTGGCGTAAGACGCTGCCGCCATGGGTGGTCCGGCACGGTTACTGCGATGGCGTTCGCCAACCAAATGCGTTGAGGTTCGCCGAGCAGCGGCAGTACCGCTTCGAAGTCTGTCTCATCCTTCTCCCGTGTCGCCTTCGTCTTGTAGTAGAGCTGCACCTCGGGCGCCAGGTAGGGGATACCAGTCCCGCTTCTTCGTCCCAACCGCTCGATCGGAAGCCGGATCCGTGGGGTACGCCGGGAGACCCAATGGGTGCCCTCCGCCTCGTCCAGCATGAGCTGCACGGACCAGGGCGCCTCAGGCGTGCGTCGGCACCAGATGTCGTGGAGGGGCGGCTGAAGAGTCTCCCCAGAACGCCACGGCCGCAGCCGCCCCAAGCCAGGTGGGTCCGCCACGTACAGGTCCCAGTCGGTCAAGAGATCGCGCACGCGAGCTTGGTCCCGTCGGAGGACGAGGACATCGAGATCGCCGTGCGGGCGTAGCTCACGGCCGACGGCGAGTTCGATCGCGTACCCGCCAGCGATCCACCACGGGAAGTCGGCCGCAGCGAACATGACAGCTAGATCTTCGGGACGAGCCGGCACCCAGCGCCCCACTCCCTCAATACTCACCTGTCCATGCTCTCAGTGAACGAGGCCCCGGAAGGGAAATCCGACGTAGGCCAGCCATACACAGAGGCCAGCTATGGGGTGAGCCGGTTCGGTCCGCGGAAGAGGAAGGTGGCCTCGCGGATCGACTCCAGTCCGAGCAAGACCATGAGCACGCGTCCAAGGCCCATGCCCAGCCCGCCGTGCGGTGGGCACCCGTACCGGAACGCGTTCAGGTAGTCCTGCATCGGCTCCGGACTCATGCCCTTCTCGGCGGCTTGCTTCAGCAGCACGTCGTAGCGGTGCTCGCGCTGGGCGCCGGTGGTGATCTCCAGCCCCTTCCAGAGCAGGTCGAAGCTCAGGGTCACGCTCGGGTCGTCGGCCGGCCTCATGTGGTAGAAGGGCCGGATGCCCACGGGGTAGTGGGTGATGAACACGAACTCGTGGCCGGTGGCCTGCTGGATGTGGGCGCTGATGCTCCGCTCGCCCTCCGGGTCCAGGTCCTCCTTGGTTCCTTCCGCGTCCCATCCGCCCTTGCGCAGGATGTCGTGCGCCTTGGCCATGGTGATGCGGGGGAAGGGCGTCGTGGGGACGGTGATCTCCACGCCGAACTGCTCCCGGACCGCATCGCCGTGTGCACCCGCGACCTTGGTGATGGCGTGGGCGAGCATCTGCTCCTCGAACGCCATAACGTCCTCGACGCCGTAAATCCAGGCCAGCTCGACGTCGACGCCGGTGAACTCGGTGGCGTGCCGGGAGGTGAACGACGGCTCTGCACGGAAGACGGGGCCGATCTCGAAGACCTTCTCGATTCCGGCCGAGATCGCCATCTGCTTGTAGAACTGCGGCGACTGGGCGAGATAGGCGCTGCGATCGAAGTAGCCCAGTTCGAAGACCTCGGCGCCAGACTCCGAGGCGGTGCCCATGAGCTTGGGGGTGTGCATTTCCGTGGCGCCCTGGGCATAGGCGTACTCGCGCATCCCCTGCTCCAGGGTGGTCTGCACTGCGAACATCAGCTGAGCGGCGGGACGGCGGCGTACGTCCAAGAACCGCCAGTCCAGGCGGTGCTCCAGGCTGGTGTGCTCGTCGATGGGCAGCGGTGTCGCGGCCCGGTTCAGGACCTCGACCCGCTCCGGGATGATCTCCAGGCTGTGGAGCTTCACGATCGGGTTCTCGACGACGCGGCCGGTGATCCGCACCGCGGACTCCGGCGTGAGCTGCTGCAGGGCGGCCTCGATGTCGTCGCCTGCGCCGCCGCGCCGGTGGGTGACCTGCACCATGCCCGTGTGGTCGCGTACGACGACGAACTGGACCTTACTCAGCAGGCGCAGAGTGTGCGCCCAGCCCGACACGGAAACGGTTCGACCCAAGTGCTCGCGCAGGTCAGATACCAGTACACGATCGGTCGTATGGATCATCGCAGCCCTCCCGGGCGTCATGGTGATCCCTTGGGGGCGCGGACGACAAGGGTACTCGCGGTTCCACCACGCCTTCACCACCACTCGACAGTGGCGGCCTCATTCGTGGCCGGTAACGGGGCCAGCCGGCGGGGCATTGGACCACATGGCCTTTCCTCCCCGCACTCAGGAGGGTCTTCGCCCCGGGGCGCGAGGCTGCCTTCCCAGCTGCCAGCAGCTCTCTCGGCTCGCGTGATCCCGGGCTACTCGTCTCCGTCATCGCGTTGTGACGGAGGATAGCGAGCCAGGGCCTCGAGACGACAGCGAGATTTCTGCGTAGATCGTGATCGTGCCAGTGGGCAGGTTCGGAAGCAGGTGCGGCCACCCGACGATCAACGGCGCCAGGAAGGAGGAGGTGTAGTCGCACTGATGAGGACGCTACCCGGGGCGCAGCCTACGAGGCTCAGTCAGCGAATGGACGGACACGGATCCGCGTGACAATTTCGTGGCGCCGGGAAACACAGCTCCCCCATCCTGACGGAATGCCCGACATCATCACCTCGCGCCTTCAGTACAACGCCACAGCGGTACGCCCAGACTGGAAGGACCTCCCACAAGACGTTCGCCATCTCATCACCCGACGCCTCGGAGGCTCAGTACAGGCCGGGCGCAGCGCAGGGAGCGGATTTACCAGCGGCTTCGCCGCTGTACTCCGCGGGGCCTTCGGACCTCTGTTCGTCAAGGCGGTCAAGAGCCTCGACAACAGCGTGGTGGCCGACTCCTACCGCAGGGAAGCGTTGATCAACCAGGCGCTCCCGGCAGAGATTCCGGCGCCACGCCTGCAGTGGATTGAGGAGCACGACGGATGGGTCGTTCTCGGCATCGACGCTGTCCCCGGTGGCCGCATGCCCACCACACCGTGGAAGCCTGATGAGCTAACGGCCACTCTCGACGCATACACGATCACAGCAGAGGCACTCTCCACCCCACCCACAGCACTCCAGCATGTGGGCCTCAAGCCGGTGGGTGACGGCGGTGACTTCGCCGACTGGCGCAACCTCGCCCGAGGCGCCACGCCCACGAACGCCCTGCCTTCCTGGGTACCACTCGACCTACTGGACGTGCTGGCCAGCCTGGAAAGCGGATGGCGGGAGGCCGTCGCAGGCAATGCCGTCCTCCACCACGACCTACGACAGGACAACGTGCTGATCGATGCGTACGGCGCCGCGTGGATCTGCGACTGGAACTGGCCCTGCCTGGGGGCGAGCTGGTTCGACCTCGTCCTGCTCCTGGCCACCGCCTACGCCGACGGGCACGACGCCACCGCCCTGTTCACCCAGCACCCCACCGCCCGCGGAGTCGCCGACGAACAACTCGATGCGGCGCTCGCCGCTCTCTCCGGTTTCTTCCTCACCTCCGGCGGACAGCCCGCAGCAGACTGGTCACCGCATCTTCGCCAGCACCAGACGTGGTGTGGAGAGGTCACACTGCGATGGCTGGCTAACCGGCGTGGTTGGGCATTCTGACCTGGAGCCCACCCGTTCAGTGTTCGACAGACAGCCCGCTCAGCTCAGGCCGAGGGCGGTGCTGTCAGGACACCGCTCGGGATCCACTTGCGCAACACGTCGGGTACCTCCACCGTGCCGTCGGCCCGCTGGTGCTGCTCCAGCAGCGCGGGCACAAGCCTGCTCGTGGCCAGACCTGAGCCGTTCAGCGTGTGGACGAACATCGACTTCCCCTGTTGCGGCCGGTAGCGGATGTTGCCACGCCTCGCCTGGTAGTCGCGGGCATTCGACACCGAGCTGACCTCGACGTACGCCTCGATGCTCGGCAGCCACACCTCGACGTCGTACGTCTTGGCCATCGCTGCGCTGGTGTCCCCGGCCGCGAGTCGCGTGATCCGATAGTGCAGGCCCAGTCCCTTTACCAAGTCCTCCGCTCTGCCGAGAAGCTCCTGGTGTGCGACGTCCGAGGCGTCCGGGTGGGTGAACTGGAACAGCTCGACCTTGTTGAACTGGTGACCGCGCAGGGTCCCCCGTTCAGCCGTGCGGTAGCCGCCGGCCTCCTTGCGGTAGCACGGCGTGTACGCGACGTACTTCCGAGGCAGCTCCGTCTCGGGCAGCGTCTCGTCCCGGTGCAGATTGACCAACGCTGTCTCCGCGGTCGGTAGCAGGAACCGCTCCGGACCGTGCTCCCCCTGCTCCAAGGCGAAGACCTCGTCCGCAAACTTGGGGAACTGGCCCGCGGTGTACCCGGCCGCGAAGGTCAGGATGTGCGGTGGCAACACGAACTCATAGCCGTCCCGCACATGTGCCTCCAGGAAGTGGTTCAGCAGCGCCCACTCCAGGAGCGCGCCGTCGCCCCGGTAGAGCCAGAAGCCGCTGCCGCCGAGCTTCGTGCCCCGCTCATAGTCGACCAAGCCCAGAGTTCGAGCGAGCTCCACATGGTCCCTGGGCGTGAAACCGAACTCCGGACGCTGGCCGGCTTCACGAATGACCTCGTTGTTCTCCTTGCCCCCGGCCAGCACGTCCGCGTCGGGTAGGTTCGGCAGCGGATCAAGGAAGACCTGACGCGCCTGCTCCAGTTCGATGAGCCGCGCCCCGACGGCGGTCAGCTGCTCGCCCACGGCCGATGCTTCACCGTGCAGACTTGCCACGCCCTCGCCAACCCGCTGCCGTTTCGCGATCTCGCCCGAGATCCTCTTGCGCTCCCCACGGAGGCGTTCCATCTCAGCCCGCACCTGTCGGTAGTCGTCGTCCAGTCGAAGAAACTCGTCGAGGTCGACGTGGACCGCCCGCTTGGCTAGCGCCTGCTGGACACGGACTGGGTTCTGGCGAATCAGGGTGACATCGATCATCCTGCCGTGCTCCGTTCGATCAGTCATCATGACGTGATCCCTTGGGAGCGCGGGCGAGAAGGGGCAACTCGCGGTGCCACCGCGCCTTCGCCACCAGCAGATGGTGGCCTCATTCACGACCCGGTCACGGGGGTCAACCGGCGGGGCATTGGACCTTCCCTGAGGCCGTTCCTCCCCGCACTCGGGAGGGGATTCACCTGGGGCGCGAGGCTGCCTTCCCAGCTGCCAGCAGCTCTCTCGGCACGCGTGATCCCTGGCTACTCGTCTCCGTCAACGCGTTGCCCGGAAGGATACGTACGCCGCGATCGGGTCCGCAATCGAGAAACGCTTCGGCGGCTCCCGCAGCGTCCAGGCTTCCCCTTTGCGCACGGCCAGGATGTCCAAGACGTCCTCGCCGTCGCTGCCATATCCTCCCCAGGTGGCAACGACCAAGGTTGACTGGGCGTACGAACTGGCTGGTGAGCTGCTGAGTAGCAGCCTCCCGCGCAGGTGGGCACACTCGCAGGGCGTTGCCGCTTGCGCCCAGACGCTGGCGCCGCTGGCCGGTAACAGCGCCGAGGTGCTGGAAGCGGCTGCGGTGCTGCATGACATCGGCTACGCGCCCCCGCTCGTCTCTACGGGATTCCATCCGCTGGACGGAGCACGGTACCTCCGGGACGTGCACGGGGCGGAGGGACGGGTTGTCCGCCTGGTCGCGAACCACTCGTATGCGCTGCTCGAAGCCGCGGAGCGTGGCCTCCGGACTGAGCTGGCCGACGAGTTCCCCCTCCTGGATGATCCGCTCCTCGTGGACGCGCTGGTCTACTGCGACATGACCACGACGCCGGACGGCCGACGGACGACGCCCCATGAGCGGCTGCAGGAGATCTTGGGCCGCTACGGCGAGGACAGCGTGGTCGGGCGTTTCATCCGCCGGGCCGCCCCGCACATCCACGCGAGTGTGGATCGGGTGCGGGCGGCAGCGGTCGAGGCCGGCGTGGAGCTGTAAGTCCGAGCGGTCAGCCGAGGTAGGGGTAAGCCCCGGTCAGGTAGTGGCCGATCTGCTCGTGCATGCTCGGGTGGATGTCGAGCTTGTCCAGGTCGTCCGGGTGAACCCAGCGCACGCCGTCGGCCTCCTCATTGACGGTGGGCTTGCCCCCTACGGGGCGGCCGATGTACACGGCCTCGTACTGCTGCCGGATCTCGCCGTCGGTGTACTCGATGATGTGCTCCGGGTTGGAGTAGACGCCGAGGAAGCCGGTGACCGCCGCGACGATGCCGGTCTCCTCCTCGCACTCGCGGACGGCGCACTGCGCCGGGCTCTCGCCGATGTCCTGGGCTCCTCCGGGCAGGGCCCACTGGCCGGTGTCGCGGCGTCGCTGGAGAAGGATGGCGCCTTCGTCGTTGACCACGAGCAGGTTGCTGGCGGGGATAAGGGTGTTGGCCTTGGGGGCCTTGGGGTCGTGGTAGTACTCGGTCCTGCCCACGGCAGTGCTACTCCTGTCTGTCGGGCGCCCAGGGGCGCGCGGATGCCCACACGGCCTCGAAGCTGTCGCCGTACCGCTGGAACCACTCCCCGCCGTCTATGTTGCGGAGCTGGAGTAGCGGGTTGGCGCTGGCCGGCTGGCCCCAGATGTGCGGGTTGACCATGAGGTGGTCGTCGTAAGGGTGAACATGGACGAACGATGGCACTCCGGTCTGACAATCGGGGCGAGATCGTGGAACGCATCGTCTGGGCAGGCAAGATGGCACTGCTGGTGGGGATTACGGGTTCTGTCGCCGCTGTCGTCACATACTGCCGTCACGGTCCGAACCCCTCAGCGCACCGGCAAACACAGCAGCATGAAGCCCGCCCTTCCCGAAATCGGGGAGGCCGGGCTTCATGCGTCGAATGAAGGACGGACACCGGCGTTCAGCCAGCCGGGGCGCGCAGGAGCCGGTCCCGCGTGCTCGCCGGCAGCACCCGGCGCAGGACCGGTGCGGTCGAGCTGAGCGAGGCGGCGAACGCGGCGACCAGGTCGTGCGGGACGCTGGCTGCGAAGGACGCCGCCCACAGGCACTGCGTGCCCAGCGCGGGCTCGGCCCATGCCTGCCATCCGGCCGGTCCCGCAGCGTCGGCCTCGGCGACCAGGGTGCGCGGGTCGGCGTCCTGGATGAGCGGCGGCACCTCGCCAAGGCTGATGTGCGAGGTGAACGTCGGGTCCGTCGCTGCCGCCTGGGGCTGGTCGATGTCGCGGAGCCAGCCGTGTGCGGCGACGGTGTCGAGGACCAGCTCGGGGCCAGCGAGCGGCAGGGCGGGCTGGTCGCGGGCGTCGAGCGCGACGAGGAAGTCGGTCACGGCCTCGCCGGGGACGTCGGGGGTGAAGTAGGCCGACCACTGGGCGAGCGGGTTGTTCGTGTCCGCACGGGCGGAGATCTGCCAGGCGATCGGCAAGTCGCCCAGGTGGAACGGCTCGTCCGCCAGGCTCCACTGCGCCCAGCAGCGCGCGTCGGGGCTGATGTGCAGGACGGTGCTGCGCAGGACCTGGCGGTCCTCGGGTGCTTCGTCCGGCTCGTGCCGTCCACGGACGATCGTCAGGCTCGTCCAGCCCAGGCCGGCGAGCGTGTCGGCGACGGTGTCGTAGAGGCGCCCATCGTCACCGGCCAGGTGCCGGGGGCCGACCCAGAACGCGAGCTGGCCGCCGCGTGGAGTGGACGGGTTGGGCGGGAATTCGGGGTACAGGGGCGCCTCCAAAGGGCTCGGTGCGGGTCTAGTTGCCGCCGGCACGGCGGCGGGGGCGGCGCGGCGGTGCCTGCGTGTCGCCCTGCCAGGTCAGAGCGACGGCGACCTCGGGCGGCAGATGGCCGAGCTGTGAGCCCTCGTCTCGGCCTTCGGCGAGGTAGACGACGGTTTGGCCGGTCTCGTCCACGGACTGCACGACTTGCGCCAAGCGGTGTGCCATCGGAAAGAACGGGTTCATGGCCTGGCGGACGGGAGCACTGCGGTCGCAACCAGACAGCAGGTCGATGAGATCGCCGACGGTCATCTCCGTGGACGTCATGAACGGCCTCCTTGGGTGAGGAAAACGGTGAGCGGTGGAATCAGCCGGCGGCCTGGCAGTCAGTCGGCCACCCTCCCAGCGAGGACTACGCGTGGGGCACTGTCATACGCGACGTGAGGTTTCCAGCACGCGCGCCACGGCGGCAGCGACGATGTCGGCCGGCGTCTCGGTGTCGAACGACAGCTGGTAGCCGCGTACGTTGGCCGTGCCGGTGACGGCGATCTTCCATCCCTCGCCGTCGGTGCCGGGACGACCGAGCGGGAACCAGCCGAGGTAGAACCGGCGTGCGCCGTGAGGCGCTTCGTTGTATCCCCGACGCAGTCGGGAGGAACAGGAGGGAGGTTCTTGGGTCTCCTGGCTTACCTGGACGCGAAAGCGCGAGGGGACAGAAGCATGCCAGATCAACGGTGGTCGTCCGGAAGCGTCCTGGACGGGGTGCCGTGGGACCCGCGCGACATGGCCAAAGCTGGATTGCCTGAAGCCCAATCCCCAGGTGGTAAAACTACTGACCCGCCGGAAGGACGCTTGAAACCGGTGCCACACCCTGCTCTGGCTACGGTCGATGGTCGGGGCACCCTCTGGGTCGTGGACCGCCGCCCAGTGAGGGCGGCCAAGGGGATGAGTGGGCGGCCTACCTCGCGCTCGATACGTACAACGAAGACGTACCACGGGATCACCTACCGGGCGCGAGCCCCAAGGTGACGGAGTGCCCGTAGTAGTCGCAGGAGTAACGACCTGCCAGGGAGACCGGGAAAGCCGGTCGCAGGGCGAAGGGGCACAGGTGTTCTGGACGCTCAGCGAAGGGAGGTATGCGAAATGCAGAGCGCCGAAACGGTGCTGGGCGTCATCCGGGAACGCGGCAGGCGCGGCCTGCCGCTTGAGAAGCTGTACCGGCAGCTGTTCAATCACGAGTTGTTCCTCCTTGCCTACGGGCGCATCCGCTCCAACGCGGGTGCGATGACTCCGGGGGTGAACGGGGAGACCGCGGACGGCATGTCGCTGGCCAAGATCGGCACGATCATCGGGGCGTTACGCCGCGAGTCGTACCGATGGGCGCCAGTAAGGCGGGTCTACATCGAGAAGAAGGGATCGAAGAAGAAGCGCCCGCTGGGCCTGCCGACCTGGTCGGACAAGCTGGTCGCTGAAGTGGTGCGCCTGCTCCTTGAGGCGTACTACGACGTCCAGTTCTCTGACCGGTCCCACGGATTCCGCCCGCGTCGGGGCTGCCACACCGCCCTGCGTGAGATAGCGGACAACTGGCAGGGGACCCACTGGTTCATCGAGGGTGACATCTCCGACTGCTTCGGGTCCCTCGACCACGCGATTCTGGTCGAGACCCTCGCGGAGAAGATCCACGATGGCAGGTTCCTGCGCCTGATCGACCGGATGCTCAAAGCCGGGTACCTGGAGGACTGGCGGTGGAAGGCGACGCTCAGCGGTGCGCCGCAGGGTGGCGTCGCCTCGCCGATTCTGTCCAACATCTACCTGGACCGGCTCGACCAGTTCGTTGAACAGCGCCTGATGCCGGACTACAACCGGGGCAAGCAGCGCCGGAGCAACCCTGCGTACGTAAGCGTCCATAACCGGATGAACCGGGCCCGCAAGCGCGGCGACCGTGAAGCGGTACGGCAACTGCGCAAGCAGAAGCGCCGTCTGCCGGTCGGAGACCCGTTCGATCCGGATTACCGGCGGTTGCGGTACGTCAGGTACGCCGACGACTGGCTGCTCGGGTTCGCTGGGCCCAAACGCGAAGCGGAGGAAATCAAGGCCCGCGTCCGGGAGTTCCTGCGCGATGACCTCAAACTGGAGCTGTCGGAGTCCAAGACTTTGATCACGCACGCCGCCAGCCAGCCGGCGTGCTTCCTCGGCTACGACATCAAGACCCAGTACGCCGACACGAGGATCACCGGCGGTCTCCGGGGCGTGAACGGAACCATCGGCCTCTTCGTGCCTCGGCAGGTGATCCGGCAGCGCTGCGCGCTGTACATGAAGCGCGGGAAGCCGGTGCACCGTGGCGTACTGATTCACGACAGCGACTACTCGATCGTGTCTCAGTACCAGGCGGAGTACCGGGGGCTGGTTCACTACTACCTCCTCGCTCAGGACGTATTCCGGTTCAACCGGCTGTGTTGGGTGATGGGGTACTCGCTGCTCGCGACCCTGGCGAACAAGCACAAGTCCTCCGTTGGGGCGATGGCTCACAAGCTCAAGACGACCATCGACACTCCCCACGGGCCCAGGACATGCTTCGAGGTCAAGGTCCACAGAGACGGCGGGAGAGAACCACTGATCGCGCGCTTCGGAGGCATACCGCTCAAGCGCCAGCGCACCGCTCAACTGGTCGACCATGCACCGCCGGAGAGCCGGGCAGGCCGCAACGAGCTGCTGCACCGGCTTCTGGCCGGAGAGTGCGAGCTCTGCGGAACGCGGACCGGACTACAGGTCCACCACGTCCGCAAGCTCGCCGACCTCAACCGGCCAGGTCGGCCACCTCGGTCCGCATGGGTACGCCTGATGGCGAAACGGCGGCGCAAGACCCTCGTGGTCTGTCTGCCCTGCCATCAGGACATCCACGCGGGCCGTGCCACAGCCTCAACCCGGAAATGACCACTGGAGAGCGGTGTGCCGGGAAACTGGCCCGCACCGTTCGGGAAGGGGCCGTCGGAAAAGGACCCGCGCCACGGGCACCTCGTCGGCGGCCTACTTCACCGTCCTTGGAGCTGACGTGTACGTCCGCACGGTCGTCCACGATGAGGTTGAAGTCCTCCGCGGAGAACTGGTCCATGACGAGCGTGGGCTGGCCAGGACCCAGCTGCCACTCGCGCAGCCGCAGGGCTTCGACGGTGGTGGAGAATCCAGGGCCGGCGGGAGCCACGGTCACGGGTAATCACCTCTCTGACCTGGGGTTTCTTGCAAGGTCGTCTACGTTGACATGCTCTCGCGCACGTTGGCCAGTCCTTCCGCGATCTTTCCTGTCTGCCCCCGGCGAACTGCTGTCCTTCGACACTGAAGTTAGTCGACGTCGTCGCTCTGATCTGGGGCGACTGGCTTCCTTGTCAAGGCGTCTGCCCTCTCGCCACCCGGCACAGGACGGCGAGGAGTCCTTGGCTTCGCCAGGCGCGAAGGGCCAGCCCGTCGCGACGTCAATCCCACCGTCGTGGCAGACGTACTCGGCCCCGGGAAACTCGCGCAGCCACGCGGCCAGAGTCGGGGCGGAGCGGTCGGGCAGGACGTCAATCCGCTCAATTGACGGCGTCGATGCCGAGGTGCTTCGCCACCCCGGCGATCTGGCGGCCAGAGGCGCAACCGTCCGGCGATCGCCATCCGGGATCAGGTTTAGGTTTTCCGGGCCAGTCCGGTGGCGATGAGGTGTTCCCAGACCGTGAGACCTCGTCTTTCGCCCATATCCCACGCGATGTCGGTCTCGTCGGGACGCCACAGGGAAGCGGGGGCGATCCCGGGGTCGTTCCAAACCGTCTAGCAGGGAGGCGATTTCCGATTTCGCTGTCAAGGCGTCTGGGTTGGCGACGCGGGGCTTCGGCTTCGCCTGGGGGGAACTGCGCGACCCCAGACGTCGCCGCGGCGACACCCTCAACCGCCCGCGAGGCATGGGGAGCTCAGCACCGGAGTATTCCGGCGGGCGACGTAGTGCGTCAGCTGATCCTCAAGACCGCGAGTTAGCAGACCCCATCAGGCCCGAGTCCGGCGTGTCAGTCTTCCTCGTCCCAAGATTCATCGAGTTCGATGTCCAGGGCTCCGATGCCCATCGGCGGACGGGACGCAGCCGCTCGGACGAGCCAGTCATAGGTGCGGATCTCAATGCGATTCTCTTCCAAGAACTCGTTGCGCATCGCCTCGGTCGGCGCGCCAGGGTTGTCGCGTCCAATGATGATGAGTCCAGGGGGATTCACCCGGATACCTTCAAGCCCTGTGCCGCCGCGGTCCTCGGGAGAGCCAGCTGTGTGGAAGTGTTCTGTGATCCACCGGCGCCAGTCCCGGATCTGCTGCGTGGCCTTGCGGAGCTCTTTTGAGGGTTGCCCGTCGTTGAGGACTAGCCGAGCGGTGGGGCTTTCCAACTCGACGAGCCGCCAGATCACGCCCATGGACGTGACCCCGCCGACTACGAAGTCGGCCACGAACTTGTCAGCGAACCGCACTTGGTGCCTGACGAAGGTGTGGTGGTTGCCGGTGACCAGGTGCCCGAGGATCTGCGGGTGCTGTTCCAGGACGAGCTGCATCGGTCGTTCGTCCGAAGCCTGAGCGAGAGCATCTTCCAGAGCGCGCAGATCACCCAGGTTGGGCGGGTCTTCTACCCTCCACTTGTGCAGCCGCTCCAGCTGTCCAGTGCCCAGCACATGCGCGTTCTTCCGCCGAAGCGCGGACTGTTGCTGCGCCTTGGCAAGGGCATCCACGTACTCCTGCTCGCCTGGCCGAATGATGCGCTGCACGTGCTGTGGCCACGCCCACTGGCCACCACCGCCACGGAAGTAGAGCCTTCCCGAGGCAGCGATCGAGGAGATCACGTCGAAGCGGTCCCCGGGCCCACTGCGGCAGACAACCACCTGGCCGGGCTCGGGCTTCCAGATCTCAAGGCTTTCCGCCACACGCTGAGCGTGTAGGGCACTGATCCATCCGTGGGCGAGCTCCCGATCGATGCCTGCATCCGGCACGACAGCACCGGTCGACTTCGCTAGATCATGCAGATACGAGGACTGCCCATAGGTGCACTCGCGGGCTCTGCCCAGTTCGAGCGGCCCCCGCAGATGCATGCGCAGGATGCCCGCCGCCACAGCAGCTGGAGTGTCTCCTGCTAGGTCCACATCCAGACCGGCAGCAAGCTCCAACTGCGCCGCCGTGGGAGCGGAACGGTATCGCTTCAGTTCCGCCGCGACCGACGCCCACCGTGGTGCGGTCACCGTCATCGCTCCTTTGCCGTGCAGGTCATCATTCAGATCACAAAGTTCTTCCTCTCCGGCCAGCAGCTGACTTGTTTTGCGTTCGCTCAGAGCTGGGCGGAAGACACGCTGCGTGAGGGTATCGATACCACCCCGGACGCGGGGAGAGTTCCCCGAAGTCGGCATGTGACGAAGCCGCTGCGCCACCAGCGCCACAGGGCGATCAACCTCGCATGACTGGGTTGCTGTCGCCGACGCCGAACGGCCGGGTTCACTGTCAAACGCCTCGCTCGCATGACGAGGGACAACTGCCGCCCGACGACATCGGATGGCATTCAGATGGCGTCACCGCATCTCACGACCGCTGGCTGCTCGGTGGCCCATGTGCCACAGATGGGAGACCACTTGTTTCCCGTGCCAGTCGACCATGCCTCGTTGTCAGTGCCTTGCGACACACTTCGAGGATGATCCTCGTACTGATCGAAAACCCACGCCTGTTGGTCGCCTTACTCGCTCTGATCGCAGCCGTCTACGGTGCGCGGCGTGCATGGATGCGCTGGGCGCGCCCGGTGGTACGAGCCCGGGTAGATACCTTCTCGGCCGACACCGAACGCAGGATCTCCACCGCGATGCGGGAGGCCCTGGAAGGCGTCGTGACCCGCGGACCGGAGACTCGTGGCCTTGTGGCTGTATCCGTCCGGCGCTGGGCGCGAGCCATGCCCACGACCATGCTCTGGCAGCTCGCCGTCGTGCTCGTGGTGTTCCTGCTCGTAGACCTTGGCCCCATACCGCACGACATGAAGACCTGGGTTGCCGCAGCGCGTGGGGAGTGGGATGCGATAAAGAGCCTGCCGGGAAAGGCCGTTGCTCTGGGGCAGCATCCGGGCCGGTTCTTGCCGCTTCGGTTTCTCTTTTTCTGCTTGATGTTCGGTCTAGCCCTCTTGGTGTGCTGGCCCGCGCACCTGGCGCGTTCAGGAGGCGAGGCTCAGCTCACCGGTTCGCCGAGGCAGACGCATAGGCGCGAGGCCGCCGAAGCTGCCGCACTGAACTGGCCGGTCGTGGCACTGGCCGTGTGCGCGATCCAGTGCGGCCGTGCGTATCACGAGTTGCAGCGACAGTCCCAAGCGCCGACGGGAGTGCTGGAGCGCAAGCCAGTCTCCGTGAGGCGAGCGGAGAACGTGATCAAGCAGGCATGGCGCACGTGCTATCGGGTCGGCCCGTTCAACGGGGTGCGCCGCCACGACCGGAAGGTGCTCAAACAGCACGCCGAAAAGGTCATAGCCGCTCTGAGGAGTGCCGAGAGTCGCCAGTACAAAGACCCCTCGGGTGCGCTGCCCGAGTTGGCGACGATGCTCTTGGTGATCGCCGAACGGTACGCACAAGGCCGAGTCTCACAGTTGCTGGACGACGAGCAGCTCGAGAACGTACAGGTCCCGCGGGATTGGGGGTGGCTACGGCTGCTGTTCGGCGGAGTGCTGATCACAGTCGCGCTGGTTGGCGTGGCACAGATAGGGCTACCCGACACCGCCGTAAGCCCTGTAGCGGCACTGCTCATCACGCTGGTTCTCACCATGGTCTACCGAGGACGCCTTCCGAGCCTTGGCGACCTGATCGACATCATGCGGGGTGCGGATCGACGCTAGCCGATGATCACCAGCGCCCAGCACACCAGAGGTTGTCCAGGATTGTAAGACTCACCAGCATGGCCGTGGCGCAAAGTGAATCCAGAACCAGCGGGCCAGCAGCGCAATTGCGGCCGGAGGGCGCTGGAACCTACCTCGGCCCCTGTCCGTGATGCTCCTTGATACCCGGCGCCGGGAGACCTCGAGGCCCGTGCCAGAGTGATCGACATGATCCCCGCAGACGTTCCCGACGAGCCGCCGCCCACGTATGCCGACAGCTTCGACGTGCCGGTCCTGTTCCGTAACGGGCCCGCGAACAAGCCGCGCAGACAGTGGCGGACGGCCGAGCATCAGCCGTGGGCCGGGTCGAACGGCTTCCCGGCGGCCGACGGCTGGTACGCCCCGACCACCACGTGGCGGGAGATCATCAAAGCCGCCACCGAGGTCGGCCGGGACGTCACCCCGCACCTGCAGAACCAACCACGCTACGCACACGGCGAACTGGTCGCTCGGGTTTCCCCGCTGTACGCCTACCTCGGGGCGCACTCCGTCGAGCCCCGTCACCCTGTGCCTGGGTCCAAGGGACGACGCCTGACCTGGAACCCGGTGTACGCGCACGGCACCGAGCGCAGCGCTAAGAACGCCGCCGGCTACCGGCTGGGCATGACGATGACCGAGTGGGCCTGCCGCTCGCTGCTGGGCCTCGGTCAGACTCAGCATCTTGAACTCGGCGGCCCCATCCCGGCTCTGTACGACACGTTCAAGGATCCAAAGAAGAAGCTGCCCGACCTGTGGGGGCGCCACGAGGCAGAGGAGATGTACTGGCTGATCGAGGCCAAGGGGGGCGACGTCGGCCTGGGCACGCTTCGCAAGGGGTGGGCGCAGCTGGCGGCCGGCAGCAAGATCCTCGGCGCGTACGCGCACCGCACCGTCCTGGTCGGAGCATCCGTACGGCCCGGTGACGATCTCTTTCTCACCATCGACCACGACCTGCACCCCGGCCAGCCGCCCATCAGCCCTGACGGGTCCGGCATCGACGAAGAGGCGGTGGGCCCGGGCAACCTGGAAGACCACCTCAGCGACAGCGACGACGCGCTCATCGGCGCGGCCCGCGCCCAGATGCTCACCTACCTCGCCTTGCGCTCCGCTCCCGCCTCGCAACTGCGCACCGTGCCGGTGGCCGCCGACCGCACTTCCCGCCGCCGACGCACCGGGCTCACCACGCCCCTGGAGCACGACGGGCTCACGCTGGCCATGCGGGCCGACGCCCGCGGAGCAGCGCTTCAAGCCGAGCAGCAGACCTTGCGCGCCGGTATCCGCTCCATGGGGCTCGACGACTTCCTCACCTGCCGCATCCCCGGAACCGAAGTGCATCTCGGCATGTCCCGGAAGCTATTCGCCGCCTGCGAGCGCCTCCACGAGGAAGACCTAGCCATCGCCCGGCGCACTCCAGGACTTCGCGCCGAGGACGAGCCGAGCTTCGACCAAGAACTCAGCGACGAAGCCCAGGAAGAACAGCGGCTCACCCAACGGCGGATCTTCCGCGAACAGCAGGAGGGAGCCCGCCCCCGGCTGCGCCTCTTGCTCCGCGACGCCTACGAGCGGGGTGCGACGAGCGACTGGAGCGAACTGCTGCGCCGCCCCCAGGAGCCGGCACTCGACCTGGAAGGCGACGCGAGTCTTCTCGAAGCGGCGACCCCAGAGACGTACCTGGCTGTCAGTCGCTACGACCTGCCCCCGGTACGCGCCTAGATCTCCACATCAACCGACCCCGAACGGTGGCGGTGCGTTCCTGGGAGCCGCTCACCCAACCTGGATGACAGAGCGGTAGGTCAGCTGCCGTCGGCCAGCTGGAGCACCGTACGCACGGAGACGATTCGCTGATCTTGGGGCGCGGCCGACAGTCGGAGGCGGGAACTGATCACCGGCCGCTGGTCCTCATCGGCACCCCCAAGGGCGGTCCGCAGCGTCAAGGGCATCACGGGCCGCTGGTGTGGCGGGAAGTTCCCTACCGATTGTGCGTCCGTGAGCGCCGACTGAGCGTCAGCGTGCGTGGTGCTCAGGTGCTCACGCGCCCGCCCCTCAGTGTCCAGGGTGGATCACGACTGCGTGGCGGAACGGCAGTCTACGGAACCGCCGGCTGCACCCTGTTGGTCCTGGCGGACACACGCCTCCAGCAGCGTCGCGAGGCGCAGATGGGGCCTCCTCCGGATGGCACCGCCTCCCATCCGGGCGAAGGAAGTATCGCGTGCGCCGCCCGTCTCGCTCCGGTGTGAGGTAGCCGACTTGTTCCAGGTCCTCGATGATGCTCTGAACGGTGCGGTTCGGCGTCGATAGACGCCAGCAGGCCCCCGGATTCGCTTCACGGGGGCCTGCGGCGGTGGTTGATGTTCGGCTAGTTGGTCTTGCTGTTGTCGTCGGGCTCGGACTCGGTCGTCGTACGACGGCGGACGGCGACCAGGGTGACGACGCCCGCGATGACGAGGATCCCCGCGCCTGCGGCGATCCAAGGCGTGGCGTCGGCACCGGTGTGGGCGAGGGAGCCTGCCGGGGTCGGCGGCGAGGAGTCGCCGTCCGGGGCCGTGGCTGCGGTGGACGAGGAGTCAGCATCCGCTGTGCCGGTGTCCGGCGCTGAGGGCTTGACCCCGCCGGTCCCGTCGCCCGGCGTGTCCGCAGGAGTCGGGGTGCCTGTGGGCTTGGGCGTCGGCTTGTCCGAGGGGTGGGGCTTCGGGCTGGTGGCGGTTTTGGTGTTGGTAACGGTCACCGTCACCGGAGCGCCGGGGCCCGCGGTGAATGTCTTGGACGGCTTGTAGCGGTCGTATCCGGCGGGTGCCTTGACCTGCTTGACCCAGAACTCCATGTTCCGGCTCGACACCGGCAGCTCCCCTGAGGCCGTGCCCTTGTCCCCGGTCGTCAGGGTGAGCAGCGTCGATGTGCCGGTGCCGATGTTCACCGTTGCGCCGGGCAGGAGCTTGCCGGTCTTGTCGTCCTTGGCCTGCAGGAGAACCTTGGCGGCCTTGAATGGGTCGGTGATCGTCAGTCGCGTGGTGGCGCCAGGCGTGATGATGACGTCCTGGTCGGCGACAACCTCGTGGAGCGGGCTGTTGGAGGCGGTCTCCTTGAGTCGGTAGATGCCCGGGGCGAGGTCGGGGAAGGTCAGCTTGCCCTGCGCGTCGGTTGTCCCGTGTCCGGCCTCCTGGCCAGCTGAGTTGAGCAGCAGGAACGCGGCGCCGGGGAGCCCATCGCCGGCCGTGTCCCTGGTGGTGATCTCGACGCTGCCCGCGTCCGGGGCCGGTGTGTCGGCAACGGTGGCCGACGCGGAGGGGGTCGGTTCGGAGGGTTGGGCGTTCGCGGCCGGCGCCCAGGTGAGGGTGCCGGTCACTGCGGCGACGACTGCGGCGGATCGGACGGCGCCACGGACGAAACGAGCGTGCACGAGGAAGGGGGCTCCTTGATCGGTTGGTGGAAGGTCGGTCACCGCACGGGGATTCAGCGGGTGCGGGCTTGGCTGCGGGTGGCTGGCGGGGCGGGCGCCCGGTGCGCTGCGCGGCTCGCCGCGGGGCTTGGCGTGGTCGCGGCCCAGGCGCCGGGGAACCAGACGGTGGTGTACTGCTCGATGGCGTCGCGCAGCCCGGTGGTGACGGCTCCCTCCCAGGGTGGCCGACCGGGGCGGCGGTTGGTGCTGAACGTGCCGTACTGCTTGGTGTTCGGCCGGGTGTTGTGGGCTTCGTCGCGGCGGTGGAAGGTGCCGTGATCGAGGAAGCTGAGGGCGACCACGTCGATTTCACCGCGGTCCGGGTGGATGACCGCCACACGAAGTCCGCCGTAGGTGTCCGCGTGGATGGTGGCGGTGAAGTCGATCCGCAGCCGCAGCGGTGCGCCCGGGACCGGGGCGGCGAAGTAAGTGGCGCCCACGACGGCGTGGTCGTGGAAGGGGAGGCACAGTTCGGCGAAGAACTCGGCGGCGTGCAGGGACAAGGGGGATCTCCGGTCGGGGACGGGCCGGCGCTATCGGCGCGGGCCGGGCAGGGCCGGTCGGCTGTTGGTGCTCCACCGAGGGACACTCGCAGCCGGCAGCGCGGCCGGCCGGCGAGAGGCAGCCCGCTGCACGTCGAGCGGAGTTGGGGCCTGCGGCTGCGGTGGGATGATGGGGGTGAGCTGGGCCATGCCCTCGATGTAGCTGAGGGTGTCCTGGCGCCACCGGGGAAGCGGAGCCGGATCGGCGACGCACTGGGTGACTGCGGTGAGCAGGGCGACGGGGGTGTCGGTGCTGGCCGTCGCGTACCAGACGGGCCGGTCGATGGATCTTCCCGCCCACAGCTGCCAGCGAGCGTCACGGGTGGTCAGCTCGGCTTCCGGATCAAGGTCCCCGGTGGTGAACTCCAGACCGGCGAGGCCGTCCGGGGCCTGGACGGCGAACACGCCCCAGCGGGGACGGTCGATCTCCCAGCCTTGTTGCAGGAGAGGCACGACGGCGAGGAAGGGATCGTGCTCGTCGGTTCCCGAGACCGGTCTGGCGAGGTAGGCGTCCGGCCCCTGTTCGTAGGCGGTGGCGAGGGCGGTGGTGAACGCCTGGACGAACTCGGTGGGGACGCGGTCGTTGAAACAGACGCCCCATGTCGGCGGGCCAAACTGGTCCTTGTAGGCGTTGATGCGCCAGAGCCCGTCGTCCTCGCCTTCGGGCAGGTAGCCCAGGCGCATGCGCCGGTCGGGAGCGTTGACGTACACGTTGCCGAGGTCGTCGTGCTGGACGTCCCAGCCATGGTCGATGAGCGGGGTGAGGGCGGGGTCGCCGGTGTTGGTGCTGCTGGCGAGATGACGCGGTGAGACGAAGACGTCTCCGTCAGGCGTGTGAGGGTCGTCGTGGAGGGACACGGGTTCCTGATTGGCGGCGTGGGCGGATGAGTCAGTCAGCGGGCAGCAAAGCTGCTCGTAGGGCGTCGGTCGAGCCGGTGTAGTGCAGCGTGCGAAGGCCCAAGCGGGCGGCGGCCTGGCAGTTGTCGGGGCGGTCGTCCACGAACAGGACACGTCGTGGATCACCGACCCCGGTGGCCGCCAGCGCCTGCTGGTAGATAGCCGGGTCGGGCTTGCACAGCTGCAGGCGGGCCGAGTAGAGCGCCTGGGTCATCATTCGGCGCCAGTCGTGGGTGTCCAGCACCGTACTGAGGTGGGCGGGTGCGTTGGACAACAGCACCATCGGCAGTCCGGTGGCATGGGCGCGGCACAGGACGGACAGAACGCCCTCGTCGGTCGCGGTCCACATGTCGGTGTCTGCGGCGAGGAGTTCGCGCAACAGGCGGGGGCCCGGATGGAAGCCGAGGACGCGGGCCCAGTACGCCAGGTCGCTGAGCTGGCCGGCGTCGTAGAGGTCGCGGGCGTTCCAGAAGACGCGCTGGAATGCTGCGAGATCGTCTTCGGGCCAGGAAGCGGTACGGGCCAGCCGTAGCCACTGGGCGCGGGTGGGCTGCAGGCCGAGGACGCCGTTGTAGTCAAGGATGACGGCGTCGGGGCCGGTGGGGCGGGTCAAGGGGCGGTGTTCTCCAGGGCTCGGCGGGTGAGGGCGGCGAGAGCGGCTGCGAGGAGGGCGGGCAGCAGCAGGGCCGTGGGCAAGGTGGTGGCGCTGGCGAGGGCGCCGATGACGGCGGGGCCGGCGAGGAGGCCGAGGTAGCCGGTGACGGATACCGTGGCGACGGCCCTCGGGCCGTGTCTGCCGGCGGCGGTGATCAGGGAGGGGACGGTGCTGGACAGGCCGAGCCCGAAGACCGCCCAGCCGGCCAGCGCCGCAAGCACGCTGCCGACCAGGACGCCGGTGGTAAGTCCGCCGGCGGCGAGCGCAGCGCCGGTGCGGACCACGGCAGGAGCGCCGAAGCGGGTCATGAGCCAGTCGCCGGTGAGCCGGCCGATCGCCATGCCCATGCTGTAGAGGGCAAACGCTGTCGCGCTGAGGGCGGTTGTGGCGTGCAGCGTGTGCAGGTGCACTGCGGCCCAGTCGGCCGCCGCCCCCTCCCCCAGCAGGCTCGCAGCCGCCAGCGCACCCAACAGCCACACACCTCCCGCCCGGCCCTGACCGGCCCCCTGGGGCTCCGGCAGCTTGGGCTGGTCGGCGCCGCTCAGCGCGAGGGTGCGCGGCCCGGCCACGAGCACGGTCGCGGTCAGCGCGAGGCCGGTGGCCATAAACAAGGCGCTGTGGGCTGTGCGCGCAGTGGCAGCGGCCAGGGCGGCACCGCCCAGGGCACCGATCGAGTACGCGGCGTGCAGGGAGGACATGACCGGCCGGCTGGCGGCGTTCTGGCAGCGAACCGCCGCGGTATTGGCGGCGACGACCAGGACACCGTGCGCGGCACCGAAGGTGACAGCCGCCGCGAGTAGCGAGGTCAGCGTCCGGCACTGCCCCAGCACGGCGAGAGCCGCTCCCAGTGCGACAGCTCCGCCAATCAGGAGCAGGGGAAGTCGGTCGGGCCGGGCGAGTCGGCCGCCGGCCTGCAGTCCGGCAACCATGCCGACAGCGGCGGCGAGCAGGACGAGCGACAGGCCGGCGGTGGTGAGGTGAGCGGCGTGCTGGACGGCCGGCATCCGGGCGCCCCAGACCGCCATCACCACGCCCAGGCCGAGGAAGTAGCTGGTCAGCAGGACACGGCTGCGGCGCACGGAAGCGTCGGCGCGGGTCATGCGGGGCGGCCACCCGCAGCAGGCTCGTCGGCCGTGTGCGGCACCAGGGCGACCTGCAGATGGCGCACAGCCTGCTTGGCGCGGGCCTGTGCGAGGTCCGCGGTGGGCGCGGTGGTGATCAGGTAGCCGATACGGGCGGTGAACATGTTGCCGCCGTCGGCCGGGAGGAGCAGCTGGTCGCCGACCTGGTGCTGGAAGTGCACGCGTTCCAACCAGCGCGGGCTGGCGCCGTCGAATCCGAGGCGGAGCAAGGTGCCGGAGGTGTCAGGGTAGAGCAGCTGCATCGCGGCGGCCGAGGACCGGGTCGGGGTGAGGTCGGGGGCACGGCCGCAGGCGATGTCGGCGGCGGTGCGCGGCAGGTCGATGCCGGTGGCGAGCTGGACGAGATGGCCGATCATGTCACCGGCGATCCGGCCGTTGACCTCGACCAGCCGCGGCCGGCCGTCGACCAGCCGCATCTCGACATGGGAGACGCCGTCGGTGATTCCCAGGGCGTGGATCGCGGCGCGTGCCGCCGGTGCGACCACGTCGAGCAGTGGGTCGGCGGCGTCGACCGAGTGGGCCAGTTCCTCGAAATACGGCGGGGCGCTGACCGTCTTGCGGGTGACGGCCACCACGGTGCTCTCACCGCCGTAGGTGACACACTCGGCCGACACCTCGGGTCCGTCGAGATACTCCTCCACCAGCACGCTGGTGGACTCGAGTCCCAGCCCGGCCGCCTGGTCGGCGAACGCGAAGGCGGCGGTGAGCTGTTCGGGGGTGTCGGCGCGGATCACCCCGATGCTGGCCGCGTGCGCGGCGGGCTTCAGCACGACCGGGTAGCCGATCCGCTCGGCCGCCACCTGGGCCTCGGCACGCGTGCGCACGCTCACCGAGGCTGCCGACGGAACCCCGTGCCGGGCGAACAACGTACGGGAGGTGGCTTTGTTGCGGCATGCCTGCATGGCTTCCGGGGCAGTGGTGGGCAGGCCGAGCTGGCGGGCGAGGCGGGCGACCGGGACGAGGTACCACTCGGTCCACGTGAACACGCCGGCAAGGTCGTAGCGGTCGGCCAGGTCCTGGCCGGCGGCGGACAGCGCCGCCTGGTCGGTCGGATCGGACACGACCACGCAGTCCCGCAGGTACGGCGTCTCCCACGAGGGCTCTTCGCCGGTGATCAGGACGACGTCGTAGACGGCGGCCACGGACTGAAGGCAGTACCCGCGGTACGCCTCGGCCTCCATGTCGGATGCGGCGACGACCAGGACGACAGGACGGTCGGGCAAGAACAGGCTCCTCGGAATCTAAAGAGGGGGCAGGGATATGTGGACGGCGGCCCTCGGCGGCGCAGGGCCGCTGAGTGTCCGGCGAGCAGCCGCCGCGAGCGGGGCCGGCGGAGCAGAGCGGCGAAGTCGGTGCCGGCCGAGGATGCTTAGGCGGGAGGAAACCGGGAGCTGTCAGTCGGCACTACGGCGGCGCAACTCGAACGCCGCAGCCCAGTGCGGGTTTTCGCTGATCAGCCGACGGGCGTAGAGGGCGGTGAAGTTGTTGTTCAGCCCGGCGACCCCGTACGGGAGTTGGCGGCGCAGGTCCTCGAAGAGGTCCTTCACACCGACGCGTGTGGCGCCGGAGGCCAGACGGCGGGCGGCCATGCGTTCCAGGGCCCGGTAGACGTTCGGGTTGTGGGCGTCGAAGGCGTGGAACTGCTCGGTGATGGTGCGACCGGTCGCGCGGTGCGATCCGAGGGCGGCGATAGACATGAAGTTCTCCACAGGCTGAGGACGCAGCAGGGTCAGGTGCGCAGGACGGGATCGGTGCGAAGGCGGGCGAAGGAGCAGAACAGGCCGATGGCCTGCAGGGCGGCGCATGCGGTGATGACGTGTCCCAGTGCGTCGGGCGGGGCGAGCGCGGTGAGTACGCCGGCGACGGGGAAGGGCAGCAGGAGGATGAGGATGGTCGCCGACAGGGTGCTGCCGAACTTCTCCGGAGGGATCAGGCGGGAGCGCAGGGTGCGCAGGACGACCGTCATGCCTCCTTCGCCCGCCATGAGGACCGCGACTAGGACGAGGTAGGACCGGTAGTCGGGGGCCTGGGCGGCGGCGAGACAGCCGAGTGAGGCGAGGGCGGCGCAGGCGGCGCCGACCGGCCACAGACCGAGGCGGTCGATCGCAAACCGGCAGAATGTGACGCTGAGGAGCGTCGCTGCGGCAGCGGCGGACCAGACGAGGCCGACGGCGGTGGTGGACTGCCCGAAGTGCTTGACGACGATCACGGGGCCGGCCGCTTGGAGAAGGCCGGTGGCCAGGTTGGACAGGGTCAGCCCGGTCACGAGCCAGCCGAGCGCGGGCAGCGAGCGGATGGTGCGCCACCCGGTGAGCAGTCCGGCGCCGGACTGCCCCTTCGGCGCGCGGGCCGGTGCCACGGGCGAGGGCGGGGTGCGCAGGGCGAGCATGGCAGCCAGCAGCGAGAGCACGCTGATCATTGCGAGCATCGGCGGCGGCCCGGCGAGCAGGAGCACTGCGGCGAACGCCGGCCCGGCCATGGTTGCGGTCTGGTCGATGCCAAGCAGGACGGCCTGGACACGGTGGGCCCGCCGTCCTGCTCGCCGTCCGGCGGCGGCGCCCGCGGTCTCGGCCGCGATATAGCTGAACTCGGTGAGCACGCCGGTCGTCGCCGCCAGCACCATCACGGTCGCGCCCGCCACGGTGCCGGACGGGTGGAGGTGGAGCAGGACCGCGCCAGCGGCGAGGGCCAGCGCCCTCCCCAGGGAGGCAAGGTGGAAGACCACCGAGGCACCGCGCCGGTCAACGACCGAGCCGGCCCACCCGAACGCAGCCAGCCGCGGAATCCACTCCAGGGCGAAGGCGGCGCCCGTCAGCGCAGCGGATCGCGTCGTGGCTAGGACAAGCAGCGGGATGCCGTAGGTGGACATCGCGAACGCCAACGCGTCCGCCGTGCGCGGCAGGTAGATGCTGCGCATCAGCCCGCCGGTGTGGCGTGCGTGCCGCGGTGTGACCGCTGCGCTCACGCGACCGGCTCAGGCTCGGGCACCCTGGCCACCTGGGGGTTGTCGGCCAGCCACTGGATCAGGAGGGTGCGGGGACGGCCCAGCCCCGCCTCGGCACCGTCGCCGGTCAGCGGAGAGAGAGCGTCGGCGCGCTCGGTGGAGAGCGACGGTGCCAACAGGTCGAGGACGTGCCGGATACGGCGGCTGAACTCGCAGACGGGGGCCGGGACGGCCTGACGCCGGGCCCAGCGAGCCATCGCGTCGTACAGGTCGGCCAACTCCGCTCCTTCCTCGGTAAGTTCGAGACCGGAGCCGGGTGCGATCCGGACGAGGCCGTGGGCGCGGGCCGTGTCGGAGGCGCTTCGCAGTTGGTGCGTGGAGAGGTCGGGCAGGGTGCCGGCCAGCCGTCGCGGCGGTATGGCGCCGTTGTCGTCGATCTCGGTGACCAGGCGGATCAAGGAGCGCGAGGCGAGAAGTTCGACGGCGTGGCGTACTTCGGCAGGGGTGAAGGGGGTGCTCATCGGCGCGGGCCTCCCGCCGGGATGGCTGCCTTCGGGCGGGCGGTCGTAGCGTGCGAGAAGAGATCGCGGTGGTGCCACGCCGGAGAGGATGCGGTCGTGCGAGCGGGTGGGAGCGCCGCGGGGGTCGGCCGTGGCTGGCTGCTGAGCCACGGCCTCGGCGCGGGCTTCGCCTGCGGGTGTCCCCAGACCGGGTGTTGGGCCGCCTGGTCGAGGCTCTGCCCGGCGGACCAGGCGGACAGGGCGCCGAGCACGGGGCCAAGGCCGTCGCCGGCTGCGGACAGCCGGTAGGGCTGGCCGATGCCGTCGGTGTCGACCAGGCCGTCGGCGACGAGCTGCCGCAGCGGCGGATAAATGTTGGTCCAGTCGCTGCTGGGCATCACGATCCGGGCCAGAGCCCGGCCGCTGACCTCCTGTCGGGACTTGAGCACCCACAGGATGGCGGCGGCGTGGCGCCGGGTAAGCAGGGTGAGGCCGTCCTCGATCTGCTCGATCGCGGGCAGCGGACCGTCCGCCTTCTCCAGGTGTTCCTCGGCCCAGGTGACGATCACCGGCAGGACCGGCAGCAGGGCCGCGCCACGTTCGGTGTGGCGGTAGCTCACGTGCCGTGCGGTGTGTTCGGTGCGTTCGACGAGTCCGGCGTCGCACAGAGACTTGAGCTTGGGGTGGAGTTGGCCGTTCTGCAGCCAGGACACCTTGGCCGCCAGCTCGCTGTAGCGCAGCGGCGGGCCGGAGAGGGCCAGGAGGATCCTCACGTTCCAGCGTGGGGTGATCATGGCGAGGGCCTCGGTGACCCGGGCGATGTCGGCGTCGGTGTCAGGGGGCAGAGCGGTGATGGCCAAGGGAGGAACTCCTGGGTGAAGGAAAGAGAGAGATCGCCTGGGTCAGCGGCTGTGTGCCGGGCTCGGCACCGGTAGAGGCGGAGCTGGAACGGACGGCGAGGGAGCCGGCGGGGCAGGCGTCGAAGCCGCGACGCGGGCCAGGCTCTGCAGGACGGCGGCGACCGACTTGGCCTGGACGTCGCGGACGGCGACGGCTTCGGCGAGCCGGCGTGCACCGTCGAGGAGGTGGGAGACCTCGTGCGGGTCGATCTGCCGCTCGGGGTGGATGAGCCGGGCGAGGTGGTCGCGGTGGACGTCGATGCTGCGCTCGGCGAGGGCGAGGTCGTCGTGCATGCCGAGCAGGGCGGAGAGCATGCCGGGCGGCTGGTCCTGGGCGTGGGCTTCGAGGTCGGCGAGCGGCGCGCCGTACAAGTCCTCGATCCGTCCGGCTATGTCGGTGGACGTGAGGTGGGGCAAGCGTGGGCTTTCACGGTCGGCGGGCCCGGGCCGCCCCGGCACGCTGCGGTGCCGGGGCGGCAGACGGGAGCAGGGTTGCGGTGGCCCTGAGCTGAGCCGTTCGTACGGGCCGAGCCTGCTGGGCAGGCGGGGGCATGGTGCGCAGCAGTCCGCCGAGGGCGGCGCGGTAGCCGTCGCGGGCCTCCAGTGCGGCTTCCAGCCACTGCGCGTCGAAGCGGAGCTTGTCCGCCGACAGTTCGCCCATGTCGCGGTCCGGGTCCATGTCGGCGTGGACGCGGTCGCGGACGCGGGCGACCTGCTCCTCGGTGAGCGCCAGGAACGAACGCAGCTCCAGGGCACGGGCGAGCGCGGGCGAGGCACCTGGGCTGGCAGCCGTCTCGTACAGCTCGGGTAGCGGGTTGCCGAAGACCTTCTGCAGGTCGGCGTCCATGGTGCTGGCCTTGTCCCGGCTCATCGGGCGGTCCTTGCCGGCCGCCACGCCGATGCCGGTGCGGCTGTGCCGGCGGGCCGGTGGGGAGCGCTGGTCTGCACCGCCGGGCCGGTTCGGGGCCGGAGGCGGGCGAGGCGCTGGGCGGCGAGGTCCTTCTTCCCCGGGGCGTCCGGGTCGAGGAGCCAGCGCACGACCATGGCTCGGCCGTCGCGGGCGGTGACGGCCGCGTTCACCCGGTGGGCGAGGCCCATCGTCGGATCGTCGATCTCGCTGGGCTGGGTTTGCAGCGCAGCGAGGAGGTCGTCCTCCGCACGCTCCAGCACGGACTGGGCCTCGACGAGAAGGCCATGCCACTTGACGACGTCGGTGGCATCGGGATTCGCGGTCGGCGCGGCGGCGACCGCGGCCTTCAACTGGTCCATGCCCATGTCGAAGCGCGCTTCGATCCGTTCGGTGAGCACGCCCACGACATCCTCAGACTCATCGGATATGCCATCGAGCAAGCGGAAATCTCCTGTTCTGGAAAGGCCGATCCCTGGGGTGGGAGGGGCTGCCGTACCCGGTGGCTGAGCCGCTTACGGGCACCTGCTGGGCTCTGTCAGTCCAGGCACATTCGGACGTCGCGGTAGACGTACGTTCCGGAGACCCAGCCCTTGACCCCGGTGGTCTTGTCCGTGATGTAGAGCCAGTTGCCGCTCTTCTTGTGCACGGTGAACTTGTGGCTCTTGTAGAGCACGCCGAGCGCGGTGGACTTCGTGGTGGCCTTGGACCGGATGGTCACGGCCTTGGTGTGTACCTCGTACGGCAGCGGCGGCTGGGACGAGCAGCTGCTCGCGGGGGTCGCGCTGGCGGTGGTGGCGAACAGCACAGGCAGAGCGAGTGCGCCGAGCATGGCTGCGGATATGGCAATTCGGGTGGAGCGCATGCGGAAGAAACCTCCGTGAAGGCATAGGGATTGCGGGGAAGGTGCCGCGGGTGTTGTCCCGGCGGCTGTATAAGAGTCCGGATATTCGCCGGTTTGGCTAACCGGCGATCGTCGGCTATGTTGCGCCGCCCTGGTCGGCTTTGACGCTCAGCGTGAGCGGCCGGGAGGGCGCGGGGCAGGAGCCTTCGGCAAGCCGGCCGGGCGGCTAACTGCGGCTGCCGGGCGGACCGGCGGAAGAGGGCCGGCCTCGCCCGCGAGGCGGTCGTCGCACCACTGCAGTGCCTCGCCGAGCGTGTCGAAGCCGCCCTCGCGCAGGGTGTGCGTCCACGTCTCGGTGTCGACCTCTTCGACCACGACGCGGAACGGCGAGGGAGCTCGCTCGTCCAGGGCACGCAGGGCCACGACGATGACCATGTCGTCCGGGTCGTCGCTGGTGTAGGAGTAGCCCATGGCGTAGTGGTCGCCGTCGCCGGCGAGGCGCAACTCCAGCGCGCGCGTGGCCTCGTCCGCCGGCGGCGGGCCCAGTGGGGCGAGGGCGATGGCATCGGACGGACAGCCACGGTGGATGAGCCAGGACTGCGCCATCGCGGGCAGCGGCAGAGGGGCATGCTCGAAGCTGAACGTCCGCTTCTCGCGGTCCCGTTGCAGATGCACGGCGAGCACCTGCGGCACGCCGGGGTGTCCCCAGGTGGTGGTGCGGTCGAACAGGACGTAGTAGCTGTGCGGGCCGTCGTGGTGTTCGGCGAGGGGAACGAGCATGTCCTCGTGGACGGCGACCTTGCGGTAGAAGTCGAGGTATTTCTCCTCGTCGGCGTCGAGGTCGTCCAGGTCGAAGTCGACTTCGGGGAGGGGCTTCCGGTCCGGCGCCGGGTCGGTGGGAGACAACAAGGGCCTTTCGGTGAAGTCAGCGCCGCTGCGCCGGGGTGGGCCGATTTGCGCCGGGGCGAGCCGGGACCTTCGGCGCCTGCACCGTGGGAGCCCGGCGGGCGGCGAACAGCGCGGCCCGTCCGGCGTCGGTGAGCGCGACCGGCTGGCCTGCGTGCACGGGGTGGCCGGTGTCCCGGACGACCAGGCCGGCGTCCTCCAACTGCTGCAGCTTGGCGTGGGGGATGCGGGTACCGGAGGCGGCTGTGACGGACATCCGGCCGGTCAGCAGGTGTTCGTAGAGCTTGGCGCCGCCAGCGATGGCGAGCAGCGCCGCCTGGTCATCCGTCGAGAGCTGCCGTGCGTCGGGCGCGGAAGCCGCCGCTGCGGCTTCGATGGGCTCCAGGGCGGCGAGCACCGCCCGGGCGGCGGCGTCCCGCGCGGCGGCGGCCTCTTCCAGCTGGTCCACGGTGCGGTCGATGCGCGTGAACAGGGCGCTGTCGACGTCGAACTCGCCGCTGGACAGGCGGTTGAGGAGCCGGAGGTAGAAGGTGACGCTGGTCTGGGCCTTGGCCAGTTCACGGTGCCGGTCGACCAGGTGGGCGTGCTGCTCGTCGAGGACGCCGCGGTCGCGGTAGGCCCACAGGGTGTCGATGTCGTGCCCGGTGACGGCTTCGAGGCGGTGGTCGAGCGGGGAGACCGGCGCCGACCTGGTGTCGGCGCGGGTGGAGGGGGCATAGGCGGACCTCGGTGCGTTCAGCGGGTGTGATGGTGCGCGGGGTTTGGGGCGGGACGGGGCAGCCCCGGCAGTGCGGTGGGCGGCGGACCGGGCCGGGGCACGGGAGCGCGGGTGGTCAGCTGCGGGGAACGCGAGCGTGCCGCGTGGGTGCGGGCGCTCAGCGGCCGGCGGGTCATCCCCAGGCGGCGGCCGACCTCGTCGTAGACGTCGTTGCCTGCTCGCGGCCGGATGGCGACGACGTGGATCTCCTTGGGATGCGCGGACTCAGCGGGTGCCGGGCGGACGCCGTAGACGACGCGCCAGTCCTTGCGCGAGTCCACGAACAGCTTCCGGAATCCCTCCAGGTCACCGTCGAGACGCAGGCCGAAGCGCTGCGCGTTCACGACTTCCTGCAGGTAGGCGAGGGTGAGGTCGCGGATGTCGCTGGGGGCCTGGAGGAGATCGGTCAGCGCGCGGGGGTCGAAACTGAGTCCGAAGGCGGGCTGTTCCGCTCCCGCGGTCATGACGTCGGCTCGTCCGGTTCGGCGGCTTGTGTCGTGTTCGCCGTCTCCGTGCGCACGGACGGCGGCGGACCGGGCAGAAGGCGGTGCGCGGGCCGGTCGGGCGAGGTCATGCAGGCCGACAGCGGCCCACCCGGCGCGCGGATCGCCGCGACGGCGTGGGTGAGGAAGTCCCGGTGCCACACGAACAGGCCGGACAGCCCGGCTTCGGGATCCTTGTGCTGCTGGTAGGCGAGCCACAGGGCGTGGAGCCAGGCCACGACGTCGTCGTGCTCCTGCCACTGCAGGCACCAGGGTGCCGCGGTGGTGACCTCCGCCCCGTACACCGGGAGGAAGAAGTCATCCACCCAGTCGGACAGGGCGTCGAGTTCGTCCTCGCGTTCTTCTCCATCGAGTTCCAGGATCGGGCGGGGCTCCGGTGGAGCGGCGGGAGGCGGCCCACCGAGTCCTGGCATGCCGAAGGCCGCGAACGGTGATCCGCTGGGCGGCGGGGCAGACGCGAGGTGGTCGAGCTGCTGAGCCTGTTGCGCCGACTGCTCCATGAGCCGCCGCACGCTCGCCTCGATTCCCTCCAGCTGTCGATCCGGAATACGAACCGGCTCCAACTCGCCATCGTCAGGCGACTTTGTTGATTCGGGCATTGAAAAGCTCGGCCTCCTACGAGACACGGGATGAGAAAAGGACGGAAGCGTCTGCGCGCGGCCCATCCGGCGAGCTGCACGGCCACTACGGCGGTATTTCGCCGACGGCTACGCTTGGGGAGCCGGTCGCCTTGGCAGCAGGCAAGGACGGGGCTCAGCCGGTAAGGTCCACGTCGTCCTGCGTGAGGGTTTCGCGGATCGTCTCGGTGAGCCGGTCGGCCGCGATCGACGCGTAGTGCTCGGTCTTCTCCACGCCGATGAAGTCCCGGCCTTCCAGCAGAGCGGCCACGCCCGTGGAGCCGGAGCCGGCGCAGAAGTCGAGGACCGTGCCGCCCTCGGGGCTGATCTTGACCAGCTCGCGCATCACCTCGACCGGCTTCTGCGTGATATGCCGGCGCTGCGCGCCCGACGGCTGCGACGCCGAGTACATGCCGGGCAGATAGACCGGGTTCCGGGAGCCGTCGATCGCCCCCTTCGACGCCCAGACGATGAATTCGCAGTTCTGGGTGAACCGGCCCTTCTGCGGCCTGGCCTGCGGCTTGTGCCAGGCCAGCACACCGCGCCACAGCCACCCGGCGGCCTGGATCGCGTCCGTCGTCGTCGGGAGCTGACGCCAGTCGGTGAACAGCAGCGCGGTCCCGCCGGTCTTCGTCAGACGGTGCGCTTCGGTCATGATCTGCGTCAGCCAGAACGCGTAGGACCTCTGGTCCATGTTCTCGCCGGTGAAGTCGGCGAGGTCGTTCTTGGCATCGGCGGAGGTGTACTTCTGCTTCGCGGAGCGGGTGGTGCGCTCCTTCGCGGTCCGGCCACCGCTGTTGTACGGCGGGTCGGTGATGACGGAGTCGACGCAGCCGTCCGGAAGGCCGGAGAGAACGGCCAGGGCGTCGCCCTGGTGAAGGGAAAAAGGCAAAGAGGGGCCCCTATTCGGGTGCGGATTCACGGTGGGAACTAGCCGCCTCGCACAGGAGTCCTCGCAGGCCGGAAGTGGGCGTGCAGAAGCCCAGGGCCGCAGACCGAGGAGGCGAGGGGAGTCCAAAAACTGTAGAGGCGAATCCGCCGACGACCAAGAAGTGCCGTGCGAGGGTGCCGGATTCCGGCACCCTCGCGCCAGCTTTTTGGTCAACCGCCAATCCGCATCTACTGTTTTTGAACCGCCCGGCGCACACCGCCGCTGGCTACTCCCCCGCCACACCTCACGGAGGTACCCCCTTGCCCCGGCACACCTAGCTCACGGCCCGGCCAGCTGGGAGCGAGCGGCAACTCGCCCCGCATCGGTCCGCCTTGATCGCCCACCCCGGCCGCCGCGCCCTTCCACCACGCCTCGCGCACGCGGCACGCCGGACACCGCACCCCCGAAGGACACGCTCATGACGTCTCGCTACCCACCCCTGCCCGACCTCGCTGACCCACGAGCGGTCCGCTCCGGTTGAAGGCGCTCGCCGCCGGCATCGGTGTCGTCTTCCTCTCCCCGCTTCTGCTCGCCGGCACCGGCATGATGATGGCGTCCTCCGCGGACGCCGTTCAAAGCAGCAGCAGCTCCCTCATCTGCCTGAACGACATCGACACCGGCAAGGTCGCCGAGCAGGTCACCAAGATCCTCGACGGGGCGTCCGGCAAGACCGTCCACGTCGAGGGCCTGGACCTGCCCGCCGAGCAGGTGCCCAATGCCCAGACGATCGTGGCCACCGGTATCAGCCTCGACGTCCCCAAGAAGGGCCAGGTCATCGCGCTCGCCACGGCGATGCAGGAGTCGAGGCTGCGCAACCTCAACTATGGCGACAGGGACAGCCTTGGGTTGTTCCAGCAGCGTCCCTCCCAGGGCTGGGGCACCGCCGAGCAGATCCGTGACCCGACGTACGCGAGCGAGCAGTTCTACAAGCACCTGCTCAAGGTGCACGGCTGGCAACAGATGACCGTCACCCAGGCCGCCCAAGCCGTCCAGCAGTCCGGCCTGCCGGACGCCTACGCGCAGTGGGAGCACCTGGCCACCGCGCTGCAGGAAGCCATCGCCAAGACGTTCCCCGGCGCCGGCAACAACAAGGACGCCAAGGAACCGAACCCAGGCAAGGAGCCGGGAGCTGGCACTACTGGCTGCGCTCCGGGCCAGGACGGCTCCGGCTTCGGCCCGATCCCCGAGGGCAGCGTCCCGAAGGGATACAAGATCCCCAAGGACGCCGACCCGAAGGCACGCAACGCCATCAAGTGGGCGATGCACCAGCTCGGCACCCTCTACCAGTGGGGCGGATCCTGCACCAACGCCCACGGTCCCGACCCGATGGGCCGCTGCGACTGCAGCTCGCTGATGCAACAGGCGTACGCGCACGCCGGCGTCACCCTCGCCCGCACCACGTACACGCAGGTCAACGAGGGCAAGGCGATCTCGCCCGCCCAGCTCAAGCCCGGTGACCTCATCTTCAGCCGCGGCACCACCGCCCGGCCTGAGCATGTCGGCATGTACATCGGCGAGGGCCTCGTGATCGAGGCACCGCGCACCACCAAGCCGGTCCGGATCACCCCGATCAAGGACTGGACGATTCTCGCCGCCCGCCGCGTCATCTGAGGCCACCGCCCGGCCACCGCTCCAGGCCGACCGCCGCGGCGATCTCCCGCGCCCCGAGCCCCTCTCCCCACCCCCTCTGCTTCCCCTCCCCCCGCCGGCCCCTCGTCTGGCCCGCGTATGCAAGGAGCCCCGCCACACCTATGTCCCTCCCTCTCGCAGACCGCGTCATCCAGCTCGCCTACGACCCAGGGATCTCGCCCAAGGGCGGCGGCCTGCCCGGGCTCAGCGTGCTGAAGAACGTCGTCAACTCGATCAACATGTTCGGGATCATCGCCGTCGTCGGCGCCCTCGCGGTCTCGCTCGGCGTGTGGGCCTGGGGCCACCACACCGGCGGCCACCAGGCCGAGGCCAACGGCAAGAAGGGTGCCGTCGTCGCCGCGGGCGCCGCCCTCGGCCTCGGCGCCGCGAACGGAATCGTCGCGTTCTTCTCCACCCTCGGCTCGCAGGTCCACTGATGCGGAACCGATTCCCCACCCTCTCGCTGTCCTCTTACGGCGTCGGCTGGTCGGCCCACCGGCGCATCGCCATCGTCGCTCTGGTCGTCTCCGTCCTGCTCGCCATCGCCGCAGCCGTCGCCTGGCTGTCCGGCAGCGGCAACGCCCACCGGGCATCGGATGCTGCCGGGCCGGCCGCGACGCACAGCCCGTCATCCTCCGAGGCCCCCGCCCCGAAACCCGAGGCCGACTCCGGTTCCGTACCCAAGCCTCCGCAGATCGCCGAGCCGGTCGCGTACGCCAGGGCAGCAGCCCAGATGCTGTGGTCCTACGACACCCGCGACACCAGTCGCGACCAGCAGCTCGCCGGCATGCGCGAGTGGATGACCAAGGAGCCCACCTACGCCGACTGGGCGTCCGTCTCCGGCCAGGTCCCTGATCCGTTGCTGTGGTCGCGGATGGCCGAGCAGGACCAGCACGCCACCGCCCGCGTCACCGAAGGCCACTACCCGGGCGCGTTCAAGCAGGCCCTCGCGGAGGACCCCTCGGCGATCACCGAGGCGTACATCTACGTCGTCACCGTCAACGGCAAGCAGCAGATCGCCTGGAAGAAGGGCGGTGGCGGAGCCGAGGACCGCGCCGTGACCCTCGCCGTGCAGTGCCGCCCCGGCCACGACTGTGCCCTGGCCGCCATCGCTCCGAGCGTCACGCAGTGACCCGCGCCTGACACGATATAAGGAGGAGTAATTCCCCGTGGGTTTCTGTGATTACCCCCTGGCGGACAAGCTCTGTGCCGTCGGCGACGCGGTCGATTTCGCCTCGGACCCTGGCAAGGCCATCGGTGACTGGATGGCGAAGTCCGCAGGTGAGCTGGCTGCGGCAGCGGCCGACTTGGCCGCCAAGGCGGTCAACACCACCACGAGGGTCGACCTGAACGCCGGATGGTTCCGCGACAACTACGAGATGCTGCTGCCGTTGGGCCTGGTCCTGCTGGTCGCCACCTTCTGCGCGCAGCTCGTCCGGGCCGCCGTCAGACGCGACGGACAAGCCCTCACCCAGGCGTTCACCGGCACCATGTCAGGGGTCCTGTTCGCGTTCTGCGCCATCGCCCTGACCACGGTCGCCGTCGAAGTCGTCGACGCCGTCAGCGACGGCCTGTTCAAGACCGCGCACCTGAGCATCGAGTCGGCCGTGCGCCGCATCGTGAAGGTCAGCCAGATCGGGTCCCTGGCCGGACTCGGCTGGCTCGTCCCGGTCGTCGTCGGTCTCGGCGCTGCCATCGGCGCCTTCCTCTACTGGTGCGTGATGATGGTCCGCAAGGTCGGCATCCTCGTCATGGTCACCCTGGCCGTCTTCGCGTCCGCCGGTGGCGGCTGGGAAGTCGCACGCCGCTGGCGCAAGGGCTGGATCGAAGCCACCGCCACCCTCGTCGTCAGCAAGCTGCTGATGACTGTGATCTTCGTGCTCGGCATCGCCGCCATGGGCAAGACCGACGCCACCGACGGCATCGCCGCCCTCGCCGACGTCATGTCCGGCATCGTGATCATGATCCTGGTGCTGCTGTGCCCCTATGCCGTCTTCAAGTTCGTGCACTGGGCGGCCGACGGCACCGACGGCGAGTCCATCCACCGCGCCGGCGGCGCCGGAGCGCAGATCGCCAAGGCCCACGCCGAGAACGCCGCCCGCAAGGCCGCGGCAGCAGCCGCCACCGCCGGAACCGGCAGCGCGGCAGCCGGAGCGGGTGTCGCCGCCGCGCAAGGCCCCGACGCTGGCGGAGGCGGATTCCCCGGCGACATCGCCGCCAACCCGACCGGCGACAGCGGCGGCGGCAAGGACGCTTCGCAGGGTGGCGGAACGGGCGGCTCGTCCGGTGGCGGTGCCATGAAGTCCGGCCTGGAGAAGGCCGTCCAGCCCGCGCCGACGAGCGTGTCGGATGACACCAGCGGCCAGGTGGGCGGCAGCCCGGGGCCGGGCGGATCCGGCGTGAGCGCCGCGTCCGGCCAGCAAGGCGGCTGGCAGTCAGTGCCGCCGACCACGACCCCGCCGCCGCAAGGCGCACCGCCGTCCCCTGGGGCACAGAACGCCACGCCCAGCGGGACGGCCTCACCGCCGCCGCCTGCGACCGGCCTCTGATCCCCTGTCCGTCTACCGGGGGCGGGACGTGTACTGCACCCCCGCCCCCGGGTTTCCGCCCGCGCCTTTCAGGACCCGCCCCTTGACTGATCTCTCCGTCGCTCCGGTCACGGTGAAGTTTCCGCACCGGTCCCGCCGCGGCATCCTCCTCGGCCTCTCTCTGCCGCAACTCGTCCTTGTTTCCTGCACGCTGGGGCTGCTGCTGATGACGGTGGTCTCCACCGGGCTGGTCGGCGCCGTCGCCCTGGCCCCGCTGTGGGCGGCTTCCGGTGCGCTCGTGGTGATCCGTCGGCACGGACGCTCCCTGATCGACTGGGCGCCGATCGTCGCCCGCTACGCACAGCGCCGACGCACCGGCCAGACGCTCTGGCTCGCCCGGCCCGTCACCCGGCCCCGGCAGGACGGCCTTCTGCATCTGCCCGGCACGGCTGCCTCGCTCAAGGTGGTCACGCCCGGCGACTCCGCCAACGGCGCCGCGGCCGTGCACGACCCGCACCGGCAGACCCTGACCGCCATCGCCCGGGTCAGCAGCCGCGCCTTCGCCCTTCTCGACGCCGCCACCCAGAACCACAACGTGGGCAGCTGGGGCCGCGCGCTCGCGGGCATCGCCCGCACTGGGCACATCGCCACCGTGCAGGTGCTGGAGCGCACCGTCCCCGACAGCGGCGACACCCTCACCCGCCACTGGGCCCAGAACGGGCAGCCCCAGACACCGGTCGCCGGACAGATCTACTCCGAACTGGTCGCCTCGGCCGGTCCCGCCGCCGCACCCCACGAGACCTACCTCGCCATCTCCCTCGATCTGAAGGCCGCCCGGCGCCTGATCTCGCAGGCCGGCGGCGGGCTGCCCGGGGCGTTCACCGTCATGGAGCAGACCACCGCGTCCATCGCCCAGGCGGCCCGCAACGCCGGACTGATGGTCACCGGGTGGCTGACCTCCCGGGAGATCGCCGCCGTCATCCGCACCGCCTATGACCCGGGGGCCCTCGCCGCACTCCAGCAGTGGTCCGACACCGGCCGCGCCGAGGCCGATCCCGCAGCCGCAGGTCCCGTCGTCCAGGTCGAGGAGTACGACCGCCTCGCCACCGACAGCGCACGGCACGCCACGTACTGGGTGGAGAACTGGCCCCGCACCGAGACGAACGCCGGATTCATGCACGGCCTCATGTTCACGGCCGGCGTGCGACGCAGCCTGTCCCTCATCTATGTCCCGCAGGGGCTCGAGTCCGCGCTGCGGGACGTCCAGCGCAAGAAGGCCGCGATCATCGCCGACGCCAACGAGCGCGCACGCCGCGGGCAGGTCGACAGCGAGGAAGACTCCGTCGAGTACGCCGACGTCAAACAGCGTGAGCGCCAGCTCATCGCCGGACACGCGGACGTCGCCCTGACCGGCCTCGTCACCGTCACCGCCGAGACCGACGCCCTCCTGGACGCCGCCTGCGCCCAGATTGAGACCCACGCCGTCACCTCGGGCGTCGACCTGCGACGGCTGAACTACCAGCAGCCCGACGCGTTCGCCGTCGCCGCACTCCCCCTGGCCCGCACCACCCTGTAGCTGCCAGTTCGCCCCCACACCCCGCTCCCGCCTCTTTGGCGGCAAGGACCTCCCATTGATCCCTCCCCGTCCCAGCGCGCCCGACGCGCACCCCTACCTTCGGGCCGCCACCGCAGGCGTCCGCCACCACGCTCGGGCCCTCAGCCGTGCCGCGCCCCCGGATCGCGGGAACCTCGACACCCTCCACGCCCACCTCACCGAACTACACCGCTTCATCGACCAGTTGGCCGAGGTAGCGCGGCCCCCGCACCCTGCAGCAGGCCGCCACCTCGCCACCGCGCACACCCGGCTGTGGCAGGCCGCCACCGAGCTCCATGCCGCCTTCCACCTGCTGCCCGGCAATACAGCGCAGGCAGACACCGAGACGAGCGCGTGCCATCCGGAACGGCTGCCCGAAGGGCCGCCCGTGCTGACCATCTGCCAACGCCACCTCGCCGCCGGGCACAGCATCCGGCGCAAGACCACCCCCACCGACCTCCGTCCGCACACCACGGCCTGCGTGCGATGAGCACCACCCGCAGAATCGAGGGCCTCCGATGAGCCACCGGCCCGCTCGCCGCGCCCGCCGCGCCTCCGCCAGCCCGCTGTTCACCCCCCACGGCACCGACCGGGCCAGCCGCAAAGCAGCCCGCCGCCAGCTCGCCGAAGCCACCGCCAAGGCCCGCGCCGAAGCCAGCGCCCACCAGGCAGAAAGCACACCCGCCGAGCACGAGATGCCCGCTCCGCTCTACCCTGCGAGCGGACGTCCCGGGCCCGCCTCCGCGCGCAACAACCGGCTGAAGCTGCCCGCACACCGCATGACGACCGCGGTGGCCGCCGGCGCGTACCCGTTCCTGGCCGAAGGCGGGCTCGGCGCCGAGGGCATCTACATCGGCCGCGACGTCCACGCCGAGGCATCGTTCGTCTTCGACCCGTTCGCGCTGTACGGCAAGGTCGAGGGATTCACCAACCCCAACCTCCTGCTCGCCGGAGTGATCGGCCAGGGCAAGAGCGCGCTCGCCAAGTCCTTCGCGCTGCGCTCGGTCGCCTTCGGCTACCGCGTCTACGTCCCCTGCGATCCGAAAGGCGAGTGGACGCCGGTGGCGAACGCGCTCGGCGGCCGGTCCGTCGCGCTCGGCCCAGGACTGCCCGGACGCCTGAACCCCCTGGACGCGGCCCCCCGCCCGCAGAGCGTCACGGAGGCCGACTGGGTCGGCGAGATCCGCAAACGGCGCCTGCTCCTGCTCGGCTCCCTCGCCCGGACAGTCCTGGGGCGGGACCTGATGCCCATGGAGCATACCGCCCTCGACGTCGCCCTCGACGCCGTCGTCACCCGCGCCGCCGCCACCGGCCGCACCCCGCTCCTCGGCGACGTCGCAGCCACCCTCAACAACCCCCACGCGCTCGACGAAGCCGCCGGCATGATGTCGGGCCAGCTCGGCGACGCCGCACGCGACCTGGCCCACGCGATGCGCCGCCTCGTCCACGGTGACCTGGCCGGCATGTTCGACGCCCCCTCCACCGTCGCCTTCGACCCGCACGCGCCGATGCTCACCATCGACCTCTCTCGGCTCGGCGGCTCCGGCGACGACACCGCTCTCGTCCTGGCCATGACCTGCGCAAGCGCCTGGATGGAGTCCGCCCTCTCCGACCCGAACGGCGGCCGGCGCTGGATCGTGTACGACGAGGCGTGGCGCCTGATGCGCCACGTCGGCCTGCTGCAGCGCATGCAGGCCCAGTGGAAACTCAGCCGCGGCCTCGGCATCGCCAACCTCATGGTGATCCACCGGCTGTCCGACCTGCTCACCGCCGGCGACGCCGGATCACAAGGCCGCGCCCTCGCCGAGGGCCTCCTCGCCGACTGCAGCACCCGGATCATCTACCGCCAGGAGACCGACCAACTCCACGCCGCCGCCGCCCTGCTGGGCCTGACCTCCGTGGAAATGGACGCCATCGCGCACCTCAACCGGGGCCGTGGTCTGTGGAAAGTCGCTGGCAGATCCTTCATCGTCCAGCACCTGCTGCATCCCCACGAGCTGGCGCTCTTCGACACCGACGCCCGAATGCATTGAAAAAGCGTCGAGTTCACGAATCCTGACAACACCCCATCGAAGGACTTTCGTATCTCCCCGCGTGACCCGGACTTCGAGCTGTACGACAACGTCGGCCGCGACGCCGACCAGATCCACGCCGCCCGGTACAACCTCGCCACTCGCGGCGACCTGAAGCGGTGGGCGCGACGCGACGCGCAGCCCTTCCGCGACGCGCATCCGCTGCCGGACCAGCCCTGGCCCGCACCCGACCTCACCCCCTACCTGGACGCCCTCGCCGCGGCGCAGACTCCGGCAGAGATCGAAGCAGTCACCGACCACTTCCTGGACGCCGCCGAACCTGCACTGCGCGCCGTGAGCGACTACCTCGTCGCCGCCGCCCGGTGGCGGCGGGAGAACCGCGGTGCGGCCAAGGGATCTCCCTCAAACCTGCTGATGACGGCGGCCAGCCGGGCGCTGTCGGTCCTGGCCCTCGCCGACGAGGCCGGCCTGAGCAGGCTGCGCGCCGCCTACGACCCGGTCCTCACCCCCGCGACACCGACCGGCGGCCAGCCTGGGGCTAGCGCAGGTGTCCCACCTGCTCCTCCGTCCCCCGGCACCGCACCCCGCCGATAGCTCTCTTTCTGCGATTCCAGTCCCGCCCGACTCTCGCAAACGCGATCCCGAGGGACCACCACTGTTGATCGACACGGCACCGCCACCGCCTGCACACGGAGTCCTCTTGAAACGTCCCCCTCACCTGAACGCCACCGAATGGGCCGAATACCAACAACGCCGAGCCGAACTCGACGACCTCGTGGCACAGGTCGCCGACCAGGACGCCCAGATGGAACACGACCTGATCGCCACCCACGACGAGTACGAACTCGGCTTCAGTCAGGAGTCGCAGCCGGTAGTCACCCCCACTGGACGGACGCCTCCACCGCACCGATCTCCCGCCTCCTCCCGCAGGAGGAACCGTGGCCGCTGACGAAGCGAGCACCCCAGACTCCCGCCGCGTTGCCTCGCTCGCACCGCTTCCCGACCACCGCAACGTGAACACCCCGTGGTGGCAGGAGCTGTGGCGTCGCCACGCGCACATCACCACGCCGCTGCGGGCGCGCGGCCTGCAGTGCGACATCGAGTTCGGCCTCAGCGCCTACATCGTGCGCGTCTCTCTCCCCGACGACAGTTACCTGATCATCGGTCCGCCGCAGGAGCCGTCCTCCGAGCGCCCGCCCGGAGACCCCGAGGGCTGGATCGCGACGCGTGAGCACCCCGACGACCCGTCGCTGTTCGAGGTCCTCTACGACTCGGCCCCCTCCGACGACCCCGGCGCTCCCCAGCGGCCCGAAGCCCGCCACGGCGGCAGCGCCCAGCCCCTGATCGAGGCGATCAACCACCGCCTGACCCAGCTCGGACTGCTGCCGCACCCCGTCTTGCCCGGCGAAAGCCCACACGTGCACTCAGCCCAGCCGACGCCCCCGCCCCAGGCCCGTGACGTCCCCGGCACACCCGACGACGCTCCCATCTACGTCTACGGCGACGCGCTGCGCGCTCTGACCGACCGGCTCAACGGAGCGGAGTCGCATGCGGATGCCGCTGCCCTGCTGCACCAGATCCTGGAGCCCACCGACGGCCTGCTGGCGCAACTCGGCGAGTTCTTCGAAGCAGCCGGGGAGAAGGCAAAGGAAGCGGAGGAGGACGACGGCTTCGACCTGTCCTACGACCTCGCCGACGCCGCCGCCGAGATCCGCAACCTCGCAGAGGTCCTGCACGTGACCGAGGACCGGATGCGGGCCCTCACCCCGCTCGCGTCGGCACCGCGACTGCCCTCCAGCCCGGCCCGTACACCGTCCCTTCCCCCGCGAGTGCTCCCGCCGGCACAGCCGCGGCACACGCGCTGACCCGGACCATCGCTTCCCTCCAGGAACACATGACCTCACCCCGCACCGACCTGGCTGCCTTCGCCGCCGGCCTTGCCGCGCGCCTGCCCGGCACCTGGACCAGCGAGTACCAGTGCCACACGCAGTACGCGGATCAGTTCCCCCGTACCGAGCAGCTCTGGGACACCGGTCACGTCGACTATGTCGTCAGCCAGTACGTCCTCACCCACGACGCCGTGCTCCACGGGCCGGCCGACCAGAGGCTGTACGTGGCCGACCGCCCCCGCTATCTGCACCAGTTCGTCGTCGCCCCGCTCGCACCCGACAGCACGCACATCAAGCCCCACCACTTCGCCGGAGTCGCGGAACCCAACGGCATCGCCGTTCCCAAGGACCCCGCACGCGCGGCAGCACGCATCGCCCGGCGGCTGCTGCCCCGATACGAAGAAGCCCTGCAGGCCGTCCTCAACAACGCGGCGCACCAGCCCCAGCCACCGCTCCGGCCCCAACCGCCACAGGTCGACCAGGTCCTCACGCTGACCCTCTACAGCGACGGCGCCCTCGGCGCACCGTACGAGAGCGTGCCGGTGGATGCCCGCATGACCCTGTACACCCACGGCTTCCAGTACCACCCGCACCAAGCAGCGTTTCTCCTGCCCACCGCCTACGGGGACACCGGTCGTGCCCTTCGCGTCCACTCCGTGGTCCAGCAGCTCACGGCCAAGGGCATCGGCGTGAACCTGCGCCACTCGGCGCTCACCACCAGCGCCGCCCTGCTGCCGGCCTCAGCGAAGGCCGTGTCCCTGCTCCGCCGTACGCGCTGACCCCCCTGCCCCTAGATCCTTGGAGTCTCCATCCGCATCGCCCGCCGCACCCTGCCGCTGTTCGTCGGCGCCGCCTGCCTCGCCCTGGCGCTCACCGGTTGTGCCACCGACAACGATGCTGCCGTCGCCAAGCAGACGCCCAGCGCCAGCAGCGCGCCGCAGCCGGCGCCTGCCCTCAGCGCCGCCCAGGCCCGCGCCGTCATCACCCACTACTCGCAGATCAACAACGAGGCCAACGCCGATCGCAACCGCGCCCTGCTCGGCACCATCGAGGACGGCCCGCTGTACGCCATGTCCGTCTCGGACTACGCCGAGACCGAGGGACTTCCCGCGGCCGACCGCACGCCCTACAAGCCCTGGTCCTACGACACCGCCAGCACCAAGCTGTACATCCCGCGCCTGGCCGCCGGACAGGACCGCTGGTTCGCCGCCGCGCTCTCGGACGACAAGGGCAAGGCCCCCTCGCGTCTGGCGGTGTTCGCCGAACGACCCCAGCACAAGCGCTGGGAGATGGTCTCCGTCGTCGACCTTGACAGCCCGAAACTGCCGGACATCGCACTCGACCACGACCGGTACGCGACGGCCGTCGCCGCCGACGGCAACAAGCACCTCGCCGCCGACGTCGGCGTTCTGCGTGCCGCGGTGCTCGACAACTTCGCCACCGGCGGCACGCACACCGGGACGAAGGTCTTCACGCCGACCACGGCGAGCAAGCGGCAGATCGAGGTCCACGACAAGACCGGCACCCGCTACGGGGACCAGGGCACGACCGTCTTCGCCGGCGCCGACAACCGCTACAAGGACGCCTACGCCCTCAAGACCACCGACGGCGGCGCGCTAGTTCTCTTCTCCCACATGCACACGCAGACCGACGCCGTCGCGCACTCCGGCCTGCAGATCAACCCGGGCAAGGAGGACCGGGCCTGGCTCCACGATGTGCCCCGCACCTCCATCAGGTACACGTTCGTGTGCAACGACGCCGCCACCGTCCCCGCGAAGGCTGCCCCGTCCCGCCTGATCGGCTACACCTGCGCCCGCACCGATGCCTCCGGCCCGCCGGTCCCGTCCTGGTCGGACCGCGTGTAGACGCACCCGCGCGCCACCTGATGGCCGCCGAACATTTCCCGCCCCCTGCTTGCTGCGGAGAGCTCCCTGTCCACTCGCTCCTTCATCGCCCGCCCCACCGTCGGCACGGGCTACACCGGCATCCATGTCCAGCTCGACGGCGTGCCCAGCCACCACCTCCCCCTGCTCCTGGCCGCCTACCAGTACAAGTTCGGACGCGACATCAAGGCCATGTGCCGGCACCTCATCGATGACGTCGCCGTCGGCTGGGACGAACTCGGCACCGATCTCCTCGACGATGCCCCGCCCGCACTCGTGACCGCGCTGACCGGCGGCAACCACTGGCCCAGCCGAACCCTCGACCACCTGGTCACCCCGGACGGCTCGCCGCCGGTACGCATGTCGGTCACCGACGAGACCGCCGATGCGCAGGACATGGAGTGGGGGTACGTCCTGCACAAGGAGGGCGTCGAGGTGATCAGCCTCCTGCACGAGGACATCGGCCCCATCGTGAGCTGGGCCATCGACCCGCGCACCGCCTTCAACGACCACCCGGCGGCCTGGTCCTCCCGCGACTCCCCGCCCGCTATCCGGGCATCACGCAGCACGCCGAGTCCGAGCGCTCCTGCCGCAGCCCCGGCAAAGGCCGGCCCCTCGCGCCCCACCGCCCGCCGCTAGCTTTCCCTCCTCTTCCCGGAGCCTTCCCTGCCCCCGCGCACCACGCCCTTGATCACCGTCGTCATCGCCAGCCGCCTGCGCGAAGACCGGCTCGACTACCTGACCGCCATGCACGCGAGCCTGACCCGGCAGTCCGTGCCGTGGGAGGCCGTGATCGCACTCGACGGTGCCTCGCCCGACCGCCTGCCGGCCCCGCTCGCACAAGATGCCCGCGTTCGCACCCTGTCGCTGCCCCGGCCGGTCGGCGCCGCCTGCGCCCGCAACCTGGCCCTGAACCACGTACGCACCCCGTACACCAACTGGGCGGACGATGATGATGAGTTCACCGACGATGCGATGGCTCTACGGCTGAACACCCTGGAGTCCACCGGAGTCGGCTGGTGTGCCGGCTGGAGCGAGGACCAGCACCCCGACGGCTCGACCATTCTGTGGCGCTGCCCCACGCCGCCCGGCCGGCACGAGGCCGGTGACGTGTGGACGTACTGGAAGTCACCGGCGGACACCATCCCCATCGGGCCGACTACGATCCTCGCCCGCACCGACCTCGTGCGCGCCGCGCCGATGGGCGGCCTCGTCCAGGGCGAGGACTACTGCGCGGCCCTCGGCGTCACCGCTCTCGCGCCCGGGATCCTGCTGCCGGTCCCCGTGTACCGATACCGCAAGTGGAACGGGCAGATGACAGCCCAGGTCGGATACGACCAGCTGGAGGTGGCGGCCCGCGAGCACGCCTGGGCGTACGGCCGCAGCCTGCGCGCCGTCCTGCGCGGCGGCGAGGACCTGGTCCGTGACTGAGGCGCAGATCATCCTGGCGCACAGCCGGGAGTCCGGGATCGTCGCCATCGCCTCGGGCGAGCGGTATGCCTGGGCGCACACCGCCCTCGCGGAGAGCGGCTTCCAGCGGGACGACGAGGGCGTCTGGCACCTGCCCCCGGACGGCACCCAGACCACCGTGGTCGACCTGGTCACGTGCGCGAAGCGGCACCGCACCAGCGTGCACACGAGCAGCCGCCGGTTCATCGGCGACGCCGCCCGCGACCTCGCGCGCCTCCTGCCCGGCCAGTGGCACGCCTCGGTCGAGATCTACTCGCACCCCGCCTGGCAGGAAGACCTCGTCCCCTGGATCTGGGACAGCGGCGAACTCGGCCGCGCCGTCCAGAGCGAGCGAATCCCCTACGCCGCGCTCCTCACCGACGCGGTGCAGGGCACCACGCTGCTGTTCATCGAACGCCCCGGCCGTCAACTCGACTACCTGGTAGGGGCCTTCTCGCCCGAGGGGCTGGAAGGGGGCTACGGCGATCCCCACGCCCCGCGCAGCATCGTCTTGCCGCCGTTTGCCGGACGGGCTGCCCAGGCCCTCACCGGCCGGTACCTCCCCGCCTACGAGCAGGCCGTCCACGCCCGCCAGACGGCGGCCATCGCCGCCGTGCTCGGGGACATCCGCTGCGAGCACGACACCTGGCAGGCCATGAACGCCTCCGGCCGCTACAGCGACGCCACCCCGCTGAGCGCCGCCGCTCTCGGCGCCGCGACGGAGTTGTTCCTCGACCACGCCTGGCGCCGTTTCCTGACCGTCGTCGACCACGCCCCGGCGCTGCTGGACCGGTGCCGACCCGCGAGCAGCCCGTGGCCCGACGACGCCGCGGCCCTCTCCCGTCTGGCCGACGCCGTGATCGATGCCGAGACCCTGGTCGACGAGATCGTCCACGGCGGTTTCGTGCCGGAGCAGGAGCGCCGAGCACGCGCGTGGCCGGCCATCGAGACCTGGCTCACTGACGGCGAAACGTTCTTGCGGCAGACCCGCATCAGCGCACCCCACCGCCGCCCGGCTCTGCCCGTCGCCGCGCCGGCCCGCCCCCTCACCGCGGCCCGGCCCGCGCACCGCGGCCCCTGACCTTTCCGCCCCCGCCCCGAGGAGAACACCGCCCCCTTGCAACCCGGCACCCACTTCGCCTTCGGCGACCACGAGGAACACGGCTTCGTGGCCTCCTTCACCGCGTCTATGCCCGCGCACCTCGCCCACTGGTACCTGGAGCGCGAGCAGTTCGAGCCCGTTCCCGGAGAACCCGGCCTGTACCGGCTCAGCGAGCCCGAGCGTGACGGAGTCCGCCGCACCCGCCAAGCCGTCCACGACCTGCGCCGCCACGGCTACACCGTGCAGGCCGACATCCGCCTTGACCCGTCCCTCTCGGCCGGCCCGGCACACCCCGCCCGGCCCCACGGACTCGAGGAGCGCCGCAGCCGTCTCGCCCAGGCCGCCGCCGGCCGGACGACGCAGCGTTCTACACCGCCCACCACCTCCCCGCCTTCGGCCCGGCCGATCCCGCCGAAGCCCATGTACGCTCCGACCGTCCATCTGACGGCCGCGACCGGCGGGCGGTCCCGATGACACCCGCGAGCAGTCCGACCCCCGACGGCCCCTTGCCGACCGCTCCCGAACTGGCCAACGCGGCACGCGACTTCCGTTTGCGGCTGGCGGTCATCGACCGCGAGACCGAGGCCGCGCTCGACATGACACGCGACCGCTACGGCCGTACCGTCCACGCGGGCGCCGCGGCAGCCGCACGAGCCCACCGCGACAAGGCCGCGGTGGAGGCGTACGCCGCCCACCTCGCCCCGCACGCCGAGGCTCTCCTCGATGCCGCCCGCCTGGCGCTCGATGAGCTGCCACCCGCTCGGCACCTGGCCGGGTGGCGGGCCGTCCTGGACGGCCTGGCCGTTTCGGCCGCCGAGATCCGCCGGGCGCTCGACCGGCCAGCCGCACCCGGTTCCCCGGCCGAGCGCGCTCAGCACGCGGCCTTGTGGCCGCACCTGGCCGCCTGGGCGGACCACGGCTCCATCGCCAGCAACCTCGCCGACCAGCAGGGCGGCCAGCACCACAAGGCTCCGCTGACCGACGAGGAACAGCAAATGTGGACCAAGAAGGCCCAGGCCGCGCAAAGGCGCGGCGAGCTGGAGCTGACCGAGTCGTGGTACTCCACCGACGGGCAGCCGATCACCCTCGCCTATTTGGTCGAGGATGACGACTCGACGGTGGTCGCGCTGCGCGGCGATCCGGACGCACCGGGCTGGCAGGTGATCGGGCACTACGCCCACGAGTACGAGGCGGGCAAGGTGCTGCCCGCTCCGGTTCCGCCCGGCGTGCTGCGCGCGGACGTCTCCCGGTTCAACCGCCCGGCACCGGTCCCGGAGGTGTCCCTGCAGGACCTCATCCGCGATGTCGTCGAAGGCCACAGTGCCGGTGACGCCTCCAATGCGCTTCTCAGCGCTGTCCAGCGCGGCTATGACGCCGGACCGATGGTCCGCCTGCAGGAACTCCTGGAGACCAGCGGCCAGTTCGCCAGCGCCCTGGAGACCGTGCAGGGCCGCCAGATCGCCGCCCGCCTGGCAGCGCTGAGCCGGCAGATCGAGTTCCTCACCCGCGAAGTCGAAGAGGCGGCCGAGGACCTCGGCGCGACCGTCGCCGTCCTGCCCCCGCACCGCACCCCCGTGCTGCGCACCCGTCCGCGCCCCGCCGTGGACACCACACCGCCCAAGCCGCCACCCCGCGCCAGCACCACCGCCCGACACCGCTAAGCCCATGTCCCACCTGGTCTTGACGAACACGAGCCCATGGAGCAGTACGCGATCAACCTTGCCCTCGCAAAATACGAGCACGATCGTGAGCTGTCTTGAGCGCCCACGGCCTAGGGGCGGCCATGCCAGCCGCCCCGGAGCAGCGGCTACTGCTGACGCTTACTCACGTGTGACACGGCGGTCATGCCGGCGCCGTAGGTGAAGGCAAGGACCGCACCGCCAGAAGCGACGGCGGTGAGGGCAGGCTGCCCCAGAACAGCGGAGCCGATCCCCGCAACCAGCCCAGCGATGACGGATACCAGCGCAACGACGACAACGTGATACACGCGGTGGTCACAGGTAGAAGTGGTGGCAGACAAGTAGGGCCCTCCCATACTCCGTCGGAGCGCCGTCACCTGAATCAGGGCAGGGTGCAGCCTGCGCTGGATTCACGTCACAGCGTCGCCGCCCAGCGGGCGTCGCGATAGGGAAGCGCCGGCCAGGCGCGCCTATCGCTCCTCGGATGGAGCGCCGTAGCGGTTGGCCATCATCACCGATGCACCATGCCTTTCAAGGATCTCGTCAACCACGTCCATGGTAGCCAACCCCACTGACACCCAGGCAAGTTGGTAGCCGTTTCTTGGGGGCCCAAGCTGCAGCGACTCCCACTCACCTGGTCTTCACGCGCGAAGCCTCGTTGCAGGCACACCTCTCCTGGTGGCCGTGATTCCTGGCCAAGCGTCCCGCCCGCCGCACCGCCCTCGCCGGACACCTCGCCAAGCAGCCGCTCGCCGACCCGGCGCTCCCTGGCACCGGCGCGGCCTTCGCTCTCACCGTCCTTCTCGCCGCGCGCCGACGTCTGGGCCCCGCGGGCAGTCGCGGTGCGGCTGGCGCCGGTGCCTGCTCCGTGGCCGGCATAAGACGCCCTGATCAGGGCGCAACCCCCACCTTGCAACCCCTTTGAGGAGATCGAATTATGGCTGTTCGTACGCACTGGACCGTGGAGCACGCCTGCTCCCACCGCGTGGATCATGACCTGTCCAATCGCCCTGCCGACAAGCGGGCAGGCTTCGCCCGCTGGCTCGCGTCGAAGGACTGCACCGACTGCTGGAAGGCGGCGCGCGACGCCGACACCGGGTCCAAGGAGGAGTGGCTCGCGGCCAAGCGGGCCGAGGAGCAGGAGGCAGCCCTCGCGTGGGCGAAGCAGTTCGACATGCCGCAGTTGGAGGGCCCGGCCAAGGCCCTGGACTGGGGCGACCGCTCCCGCCACCAGCTGATGACATCCGCGCACACCGCGCTCGTCATCGAGGGCACGTGGGACGAGGCGGACTGGGCGGAGCTGGAGGAGAAGGCCCGCGCCATCACCCGTGCCGGATGGTGGATCGACCAGCGCGACGCCGAAGGCACTGACCTGCTCGAACTCCTCGACGCAGCCAGTGAGGCGGACCGCGGGACGGAGAACCCGTTCCACTGACGGCTGGGCAACATAGCCGGATAACGCCGGTTAGCCAAACCGGCATTCCTCCGGACTATTGATGCTCCCACCCCGCCAGCATCTGCGTGGAAGGAACTCATGTCCCAGCTTCCGCCCACCTCGGCGTTCGCATCGACGCCCGACCCGCTCACCCCCGATCGAGACATCACCCACGCCCACTTCCAGGCTGGTGACACTGTCGTCGTCCTGAAGGGGATGGCCGGCGGAGAACTGTGGGGCGATGCGATGCGCGTCGTGGCCCCGTCCTGGCACACCCCGACCGACGAGGACGGCTGGCGGCTGCGTGATGCGACCGGCGGCGCCCAGTCCTACGTCACCGCCCACCCCCGCTACCTCGTGCACCTCTCGCGCCGCTGCCCGGACTGCCTGATCTACCTGCGCGCCATGGAGGATGCCCTCTTTACGCGGTTCGCCGACCGCGACGAGCTGATCGACTGCGGCTGGTACACCACCACCGCCCTGGGCCAGCTCGTGCACATCGCGGACATCCGGAGTGGCCGATGACTTCCCCCACGCACCGTCCCGGCCGTTCCGCCGCGCTCGACAGAGCCAGGGCCCGAGCCACCGCATCTCCGGTCGATTCTTCCTGGCCGCTTCACCTGGCCGAAGACCTCCGCGACATCGAGGCCGACTGGAGAACTTCGGCCGAGGTGTGCGCGGATGCTGCCTGGGCGGCACGGTCGGCCGGCCACAGCGTCCTGGCCCTGCTGTCCCCGCAGGACGTCACCGCAATGGGCCTTGACCCGATCACCGCCCGCACCTTGGCTCATCTGTACCTGAGCGCCCTGCGGTTCGACTTCCGCTGCCCCACCCTCCAACGCCTCGTCGAACAACTCGCGGAAACCGCGCGTCAGCCGCTGGACTGCTACACCCGGGCCTTGTACGCCTTCGCGCTGCTGGGCCAGTCCCGCCCGGAGGGCCTGGCGGTCATGGACGAGGTCCTCGCGGAGGCCGGGCAGCACACCAAGACCCTGCACGTCCTGCTGCACGGGCTGTGGCTCGGCCAGGACCTGGACCAGGGCGCGGAGCGTCTCCTGGCCCTCAGCTCCCGACCGGCCCTCGCCACCGGCAGCGACCCGATCGTCCTCTTCCGCGTGGCGGGTGCGCTGCGCCGGCTGGGCCGGTACGACGAAGGGCTGGGCGCCATCGACAGGGCGATCGACTGTCTCCCTCCGGGGGACACCTCGGTGCACGCCGACCTGGTCCGCGAGCGCTCCCTGCTCTGCACAGCCCGCGACCTTCATCAGCACCGGCCGCCCACCCGCACGTCGAGCGGGGTGCCGTCATGATCCCCCGCCTGCACGCGCGGACCCACTCGCCGCGCGACCCGCTCGCCGAGGCACTCGGGCGGCCCCTTTCCCCGAACGAGGGTCTGACGAAGTACACCATCGTCGCCCACTGGCCGGACCTGGACTACTACACCCCCAACGACGAGCAGAGAACCTGGACATCCGCTCAGTGGGCCGAGCACCTCGAAGATCCCTACCTGGAGCATCCGTTCACTGCCAGTGCGGACGACGACCGACGGGCGATCCTCCATCTCGACATCCGCCTCCACCCGGACGACCGGGAGCTGACCGGTCCCGAGTGGGCCGAAACCGCTCACCGGTTCGCGCGAGCCGCCGGTATCGAGATACCCGGCGCCGCGGAGCACGGCTGGCGGTGGATCGCCGTCCAGGCACAGCCCGGGCGCCTGGACCTGATCGCCAACCTGATCCACCTCGACGGCACCTGGCGCACCCCGCCCTCAGACATACTGCGGCGCCTTGCGGACGAGGCACGCCGCATCGAACAGGACCTCAACTTGATCCCCGCCCGCACCGGACCCGCGACACGCCCCGCTGTCCGTACGGCGCCCACCGCATCCGCGCAGTTCGCGAGCGTCCTTACGCAGCTCGCTGACGAGCAGGCCGGCCCGCTAGCCACGGTCCGCGGACTGATCGAGCACACCGCTCACCGCATCGCCCGCCAGCCCGGAGCCGCCAGCACCAACTCAGCACACGGTCTGGAGCTGATCGCCCGCCGGCTCCACGCGATCCAGCAGGACCTGGACACCACCGCGGCCCACCTGGTCCGCCGGTCCCGGATCGCCGCCGCACCGCCCGTAGCCCGGCACACCGCCCACAGATCTCCGTAGGAGTAACGCCTTCTTGCCCCATACCGGCCGCTTCATGGACATCCGCCGCGACTCGGGCTCCAGCGAACTCCTCGCGCGCGGCGGCGACTTGGAGGCACACAGCATTCTCCAGCGCGCGGGATTCATCGCCGTCGTCCGCCTCCACGAGACCTACCACCGCGCCCCCGCCGGCCTCACCGAGGACGACGAGTCCCGTCTCGCCACCGATGCCGTAGCGCACCTGCGGGCTGCCGGGTACCACGTCGACTGCGACGAACCTTTCGACACCGACGCCCGCCCCGCGCGCTATCCCACGCTCGATACCTCGGTCTCCCACCTCGCCGAACGCCTGCGCGAAGCCACCGACACCGCCGAGGCAGCCGACATCCTCACCGAACTCACCGCGCCCCACGACGGCATCCTCGCCGGGTTGGAGGAAACCCTCGGCGCTCTGGCGGAGTTCTTCGACGGACTCGGCAACGCGACCGATCCGCACACCGCCCGGCGCCTGCGCTACCTCGCCGACGAATACGTCCGCGTCATCCACTCCGACCTCGCGTACACCCGCGAACGGCTGGCCGACCGGCACGCCCCTCACCCCGGCCGCCGCCCCTGCGCCGAGCAGGTGCCCGACCACGAGACCGAACGCTCCGCCGTGTGCGCCTGCCCACCCCCGCCGCGTGCACTGCCGGCCCCGGCACCGCCGCCCGTCGGTGCCGCCCGCCTGCGCCGCTGAGCCCCTGCAACTGCCCAAGGACACCATGCACGACCACGACACCTCCGAGCACCTCGCCTCGTACGCCGACGTCCTCGCCGGTGAACTCCCCGATACCTGGACCAGCACGCACCTGACAGCCGACGCCAAAGACGACCTCGCCGAACTCGCCGACCGGATCTGGGACCTGGACCTGGTCGCCGCCTCCCTCGCCGAGCACCCGCTGACGCAGGCAGCCGTCCTCAGCCGCCCCGACGGCGCCCAGCTCGTCCTCCTGGACCGGCACGACGGACGCGACGGCTTCCTTCTCGCCGCCGTCGCCCCGCGCGCCCTGCCCGACGAGGCGTACCGGGCTGTCCCTGAGCCCAACGGCGTCGCCCTGGCAGACGACCCGTTCCTGAGTGCCGAGCAGGTCGCTGGCGATCTGCTCGCCCGCTACGACCGTGCGCTCGCACAGGTCCGGCACAACGCCCTGGGTGGCATCCAGCCCTCCCAGCCGGACCGGATCGTCCTGACCTGGCAGCCGGACGGCAGCGTCGCCACCGCCCCCGCCGACGACCGGGCCGGCACGATCCTCGTCGCCCACGGCTTTATCCAGGACCCGCAGAGCGGCATCTACCGCCTGGGTGGTGACGACACCCAGGTCCAGGCCCGCGCCCTGCGCGAGATCGGCCCGCGCCTCGACGCGCTCGGCATCGGTACCGCCCTCCAGCACCCCGCCGGACGGACCGCGCCTACCTCAGCCCCGGCATCCATGCCGCCGACCCCGTCCGGCACCCGTACGGCCTCCGCCAGGACTCGATGAACCAGGCGGAGGCCGACCTGGGCATCCCCTCCCTGCTCCTGACCGGTCATGACGTCAAGTGCACGCCCGGCGTCTTCGACGAAGCCACCTACCGGCGGGCCATGCACGGCCTCCGCACCAGAGCGGCCCGTCCCGCAGCGCAGCAACCGGCACCGGACGGCTCCCCGTCGCACTCCGCACCGGCCCGCCGTACCCCGTAAGACGCCCGAGCGGCCCCGGCACCACGCCGGGGCCGCCCAGCACACCGCCCGACTCCCGGAGAAACCCGTAGCACCCCGCACACCCCCACCGATCAGCAACCGGCTCAAGCCCCGGCTCGCCACAGCCCTGTTCCGCCGCTATCTGCGCGCTTGCATACCGACCGGTCCCGACCACACCTCCCCGCTGACCGGCGCCCGCCCGGAGGGCGTCCTCACCGAGTCACAGCGCGTCGGGCAGCGCCACCACCACTGACCGTTCACCGCCCCGGAGGAGCATGTCCCACCCCGCCCCCTATCCGGTGAGACTGGCCGACGAGATCACCCGCCAGCTCGGCCAGCTCGCCGACCACCTCTCGCAGCTTCCCCCGCCCCAGGCCGCGCAGGTCATCGCCCGCGTTCTCGACCCGGACGCCGGAGTCCTCGGCGGCGTCACTCACCTCGTCGCCACCGGAAGCGTGTTCGCCAAGGACCAGGCAGAGCGCGGCGCGCTCCCCGCGGAGGTGTGGCTCGCTCTGGGCCGTGCCTCGAACGAACTGCACGACATCACCCTCGACCTGGACGAACACAAGGACGCCCTGGCGCACGTCAGCACCCAGCCCGCCACCACCGAGGCGAAGCGCCCAGTGCCCGCACCGCTCGTGGTCCGGCGGCGCCGGTGAAGAAGAAGCAGTGGCAGGGCTGGGGGCCCGGCGAGCAGGCCGAGCAGCACTACCTCGTCCAGCCCCGTGCACTGGCAGGCGGCGGCGACGTCCGGCACGTCTCGGAGTTCCTGTGTGCCTCGGGCTGGCGGGACAAGTCCAAGACCGGCGGCCCCTTGTTCATGGAGAGCCCGGACCGGACCGTCCGCGTCGCCTACGACCCTTACGTCCTTCCCGGCGGCTGGACCATCCACGGCCGGGCAGACGGGGCCAGCGGCGAGTGGTCGGCGCACCTGGGCCGTCAGGCCCCGGTGGAGATCGTCGCCGGCCTGACCGACGCCCTCACCCGTCCCCGCTCCGCACACGCCCCCAACGTCTGGGCTCCGCTGCAGGAGCAGAACTGGCACACGCGTTTCGAGGGCGAGCACTACGTGGCGACCAGCCCCGATGGCACCGCCTGGATGCAGTACCGCCAGAACCCCGACGGCACGGCGATGTGGTGGACCGGAGCGCAGGACAAACAGGGCAACGGCTGGACGGCCCACTTCACGCCGAACAGCCCGATGCACCTCGTGCAAGCCTTCTCCACCGAACTCGCTAGCCCCGACCCCGTGATGCGCCCACGCGGACGCGTCCCGCACAGCGCGCAGATCCGCACCTGGTCGGTATCCGTCGAGCCCTCCCAGCTCAGCGCCTGGCAGCAGGCCCGCATCACGGCCGCCCGGGCCGCCACCTGGGCCCGCAACAGCGCCCGAAGCACCAGACCGCGCACCACCGCCCGCGCCCACGCCGCCGCCGACGGCGCACGAACCCGCCGCTGACCACGACACCCACCACCCCGAGGAGCCCGATGCCCGCACTCACCCCGGACACCATCCGCGCCGCGACCGACACCCTGTGCCGTCTCACCGAATACCTGCGCGAGAACCCCGACCCCAAGGAGGCGCTCGCTCTCGTCGAGCCCCTCCTCGACGAATACACCGGCCTGCCCATCCAGCTCGGTGACACCCTGCGCGCCCTCGCCCGCGCCGTACAGAGCCACCCGAACACACCGCGCAGCGAGAAGATCAGTGATCTGGTCACCGAGCTGCGTACCGCGGCGTGGGTGCAGACCGACCAGTACATGCTCCACTACGTCCTGGACGAGCTGCGCAAGGTGATCGGCAGCGCCGCCGCGAGTGAGCCGGGGTGCGGTCGGTGCCGCTGAGCGAACGGCAGCTCGCCGGGTTCGCCGACAAGCACGCCTGGCGGATCCCCTTCGACACCAGCCCCCGCCATCTCGCCGGCCCCGGGGATGCCCGCCACGTCACCCACGGCCTGGCCGCCGCCGGATGGAGCGCCGTCTCCGACCCTTTGAGTGCCGAGATCGTCCTGCGCAGTCCCGACCTTCGCCACAGCCTCCAGTTCGACCCGCAGTCCACCACCTCCGCATGGTGGCGGCTGCGGGCCGAGCCCACCGACACCGAGCCCGGCTGGTACGCCGAGTTCGGTGAACTCGTGCCCGCCGAGGTCCTCGCCGGCTTCACCGATGCCCTCATCGCCCCGCCGCCACAACAGCCAGACCCGTGGCAGCCGGTGACCTCGGCGGGCTGGCACCGCGACGCAGACGGTACGGCGCGCTCGCCGGACTCCATGTGCCACATCGAACTGCGCCCATTGAGTGAATTCAGTGGCCGGTCGTCCTGGCACGTTGAGACCTGCGAGCCCGGCGACGGGCAGTTCCCCGGCCCGCGCATCTGGCACGCCTACTTCGACGAGGACGTCCCCGCCCACCATGTCGGATCGTTCCTCACCGCGCTGGCCGACCGCAGCCCGCTCCAGCGCGGCATGTACGACCGCACCGGCCACTACAGCGCCGTGCAGGAGCCCAGCCCGCTGCGCCCACAGCAGGTGGTCGACGCCCACACCGCCCGTATCGAGTCGCTCCGTGCCCGGGCACGCTCCGCCCGCAGGCAGCAGACGAAACCCGCACCGACCCCGGCAAAGGCCCACACCGCCCAGCCGGCCGCCCGCCGCTGAACCGACAGGACCCCTTTCCCATTTCCGCCGATCACCGCGCACACCGCGCCCTCCTCCGTCACCTCGACCATTACGTGAGCGACAGCAAGAAGATCCTCGACGCCTGGGACGCCTACTCCGACGAGCACACCGACCTCGACGGATGGCCCTACGACGACCACGCCTACGGCCTGCGCGCCAGCCAGCGCGACGCCGACACCGCCGAGGCATTCGAGCCGCTCCGGTACGGCGCCCGTCACCTGCTGGCCACGGCCGAAACGCAACTGGCCCAGCTCCCGGAGACCAACGTGCAGAGCCGCTGGGTCTACCAGCTGGGCGTCCTGCGCGACGCCCTCGACCGACTCGACGAACTGCACGAGCAATGGCTGCTCACCCGCGACGCCCTCCCCGCCACCGCCAAGCCCGGCACCCCGGACTTCGACGACGCACTCGCCGCACATCACGCCGAATCGTGGAGCTACCTCGACGACTGGGCCACCCACGGCAAGGCGCTCCGCGAGATCAACACGGCCGCCCGCAAAGCCCCTTCACCCCTGGCCCCCACACCGACACCGGCCCCGGCCACCGCGCCAGACCGGCGAGCTACGGCACGGAAGTGAGCACGCCCCCGACTCCCGAGACCGTCGAGGTCGACTTCATCAGGCCGCGCCACCTGGTCGGCGGCGGTGCCCCCGCCTGGATCACCGTCTCCCTGCACCGCGCCTGCGGCTGGAGCCACGGCAACGACCCCCTGATACCCCGCGTCCTGCTCTCCAGCCCGGACCAGGAGACCCTCCTGCGCCTGGAACCCGATCCCGACGGACAGTGGTGGACCCTCAACCATGCAGCGGAGCCGGACCGGCCCGCCTGGTACGCGAGTTTCGGCGCCCGCACCCCGGTCGAACTCATCGCCGCCTTCGGCGACGTCCCGCCGGCAACTCCAGGCCCGCCGCGCCCGCCGCCGGCCAGGAACAGCCGCAGCCGCTGAATGCCCCGCCCCGCCCGGAAGGCACGTAACTCTTTGCCCCCCACCTCCTCCAACAGTTCCACCGACGGGTACGACATCGTCCTGCGCCTCCTGATCGGAGTCGCAGCCGTCGTCGTCCCCCTGTCCCACCTCGCCTGGCTGTCCGGCAACATCACCGCCTACCTCACCGGAGGCGGCTGGGCGCCGTACCAGCCGACCACCGCCCTGCTCCACCCCCAGCGCCTCTGGCCCCACGCGGGAGAAACACCCCTGCTGATCGGGGCACGCATCGTTCCCGTTCTCCTCCTCCTGGCCCTCGGGACAACAGCGGGCATCCTGTGGGCCCGGCACAAGAACCGCAGCGGCGGCCGGAAGAAGAAGATCACCGGCATGGCCAAGGCCCGGGACATCGAACCGATGATGGCCAAGGCGATCACCGACAAGGCCCGCTCCCTGCGCCCGAGCCTGAAGGACGCCAAGCACATCGAGGCCCGCGACACCGGCATCCTCCTCGGCAACCTGCAGGGCACCAAGCAGGAGATCCGCATGGGCTACGAGGACGTGGCCGTCGCCATCATGGCGCCCCGCTCGGGCAAGACCACCTCGCTCGCGATCCCCTCCATCCTCGCCGCGCCCGGCCCGGTCCTGCTGACCTCGAACAAGGCCGCCGGCGATGCGTTCACCGCCACCTACGACGCCCGCGCCGCCGTGGGACGGGTGTGGTCGATGGACCCGCAGCAGATCGCGCACGCCGCACGCGAGATGTGGTGGAATCCCTTGGCGGACGCCAAAACCCTCGACGGCGCCGGGCGGCTGGCCGGCCACTTCCTCGCCGCCTCCGTGGACGCCTCCCAACAGGGCGACTTCTGGTCCAAGGCCGGATCCAACATCCTCGCGCAGCTCTTCCTCGCCGCGGCCCTGGACGAGCGGCCGATCACCGACGTCATGCAGTGGCTGGCCTTCCCCGCCGACCGCACCCCGCTCGACATCCTCCGCGACCACGGATTCACCGCCATCGCCGCCCAACTCAAGGGCACCGTGGAAGGACCGCCGGAAACCAGGGACGGCATCTACGAGACCGCCCGCCAGTACGCCGCCGCGCTGCTCAACAGCGAGATCGCCGCCTGGGTCACCCCGCAGAAGAACGTCCCCGAGTTCAGGCCGTCCGAGTTCGTCACCTCCACCGACACCCTCTTCCTGCTCAGCAAGGACGGCGGAGGCGGAGCCTCGGCGCTGATCGCGGCGTGCGCCGACTCGGTGATGCGGGCCGCGACCGCCCAGGCCGAACGAGCCGGAGGACGCCTCGACCCGCCCATGCTCGCGATCCTCGACGAGGCCGCCAACGTGTGCAAGATCTCGGACCTTCCGGACCTGTACTCGCACCTCGGGTCGCGCGGCATCATCCCGATCACGATCCTGCAGTCCTACCGCCAGGGCCAGAAGGTCTGGGGGGACGCCGGCATGGACGCCATGTGGTCCGCCTCTACCGTCAAGGTCATCGGCTCCGGTATCGACGACCCCGACTTCGCGGACAAGCTGTCCCGCCTGATCGGCGACCACGACGTCGAGACCACCTCGACCTCGCACTCCGAGTCCGGCAAGTCGACCTCGGTGTCGATGCGACAGCAGCGGATCCTTCCCGCCGACGAGATCCGCGCCCTGCCCAAGGGCACGGCCCTCTGCTTCGCCACCGGTCTGCGCGCCGCCATGCTCGACCTGCGCCCGTGGTACCAAGAGCCCGGCGCAGCAGAACTGTCCGCGGCGTCCGACCGCGCATCCAAGGCGATCACCGCCCGGGCCATCGCCAAGCACGCACCGGTCCAGTCCGATTTCGGGCCCGCCGCGTGAGCGAATCGCGCCTGCACCTGGTGCCCGTCCGCTCTCGGGACGCCAAGGAGTTCGTCCGCCTCTGGCACCGGCACCACCCGCCGCCCGCCGGACAGATCTTCTCCCTCGGTGCCGCCGACGAGGCCAACATCCTGCGCGCCGTGGCCATGGTCGGCCGCCCTGTCGCCCGCCACTTGGACGACGGCACCACCCTCGAAGTCACCCGCACCGCCTGACGGCACACGCAACGCCAACTCCCTGCTCTACGGAGCTGCTTGGAGAGCGGCCAAAGCGCTCGGATACCGGCGGCTGATCACCTATACGCAGGCAGGGGAGAGCGGAGCCTCGCTGCGCGGCGCGGGGTGGCGCGTCCTGGCCCACCGTCCTCCAAGGCCGGGCTGGCACACGCCGTCCCGGCCGCGGACGGACCGCGGAACCTCGCAGATCGCTCGCACACTGTGGCAAGCGCCCTGACAGGACACGCTCATCGGCACCTATGCATCCCACGAACGCGACGACATGACGTCCGTCAGCAGCGCTGGACGCGGTCATCGCCGGCGGCCGTCCCGCTCAGCAAGCGGGGTACCACCACGTGCAGGCTCGCCGGGCCCGCTGAAACAGCCGCCAGATCCCGTTTCCCCGATCCCCTGGACCACCGTGTCTCTTTTGGACTTCCCCGATGTGTTCATCGGGTCCACCGACGACGGGCACACCTTCATCGTCATCAACCGCCGCATCCGCGATGCCGACCGGCTGCTGACCGAGGCCGGGTTCCTCGCCCGGGAGCACCTCGGCCGCACGCTCTACCTGCTGCCGCCGGGCACTGCCCAGGACGCGCACGAGCGTGCCGGGATCGCGATGTACGGGCTCCTGGCCCACACCCACGACCTGGTCGATCTCTGCTGGACGACCCGCTGGAGCCCCGACAGTGCCGTCGCCGATCCGGAGATGCGCTTCCACTTCAGTGCCGGCACCGTGGCGGTGACGGCCAGGACCGCCGCCGCCCGTTCCCTCCTGGAGCAGCACGGCTTCACCCCGGTGGCGAACGGCTCTTCCTATCGCCCGCCGGACGGGCTGGACGAGCGCGGCCTGCTCGGCGCCGTGACAGCTGCCGAAACCCACGCCTACACCCACGGTCTCGGTGTCCGCGTCGACCTCGGCATCCCCACGCCGGCCGACATCCCTCCCGCTCCCCGCCGCCCGTCAGCTGCCGCCCCCCGCACGCCGACCACGCCTTCGACCCGTCGTCGCACCCGCTGACCCCACGCGGGTGCGGTCGGGTGTGAACGATCGCCGAGCTGCGGCCAAGGGCACGCGGCGGTACACACCTTCGCACTCCAGCCGTTGACCGCTATCCCTCTTGGAGTCTTGCCACGTCACCCAACACCCCGAGCGCGCATGACCTCGCCTGCGCGCTTGCGGACCAGATCCGCCCCGGCGCTGCTCCCCGTGATGTGACCGTCAGCTTCAGCGTCCGCCGACAGGCAGCAGCCAAGTATGACCACGGCTCCTGCGGCGGCCCGGTGACGGTCTTCGCCCAAGCACTGCACGCCCGCCTCTACGGCCTTCCCACGGACGACGATCCGCTGCCCACCGCCCTGGACGCGCTGCTGCAGGCCACACACATCGCGACCGCCCCCGAGCAGCAAACCGCGATCCTGCAACAGCTCGCCGAGCAGCTGCGCAACGCCATCGAGATCATCCAGCGCTACCAGTACCAGGCCCAATGGGACCGGCTCCCCGACACCGTCGCCGAGCAGCTCCGGGATGCCCGCGACCAGGCCCAGCAGGTCGCCAAGACCCTCGACGCCGTCGCCCCCGCCTTCAGCAGCCAGCCCGCCGCGCCCCTGCCGCCTGCCGCGCAACCGGCCCGCACCGCCAGACCACCCGCGCTCACGACTCCACCGGCCGGGCGCCGCCGCTGACCTCCGGCGACAGCCCACCCGCCGGGAAAGGCACCAACCTGGCCACCGCCGATCGCCTCCACACCCGCCTCACCCAAGAACGGTGCGCGCTGGGCGTGTTCGTCCCCGCCGGCCTGCACCCGGCAACCGCACAGCGCCAGCACCTCGACCAGCTCGCGCAGGCAGGTGCCGACCTGTTTGAGGTCGGCCTGCCCACCGAAGCCGCCCTCGACGGCCCCGTCATTCAGGCCGCCTACCACCGCGCCCTGCGCAGCGGAAACGCCCTCGACCACGCCGTGCGCGCCGTCGAACATGCCGCCAGCCTCCGGCCGACCGTTGTCATGACCTACTGGGAGCCCGTGAGCCGCCACGGGACCGCGTACGTGGCCCGCCTGTTCGCCGACGCCGGCGCCGCCGGCGTGATGATCGTCGACCTGCCCGCCCACCAAGCGGTCCGCTGGCACGAAATCGCACGGGAGACGGGCCTTCGCACCCCGCGCCTCATCCCGCGCACCACCCCTGAGCCCCTGCTCCCGGCCGCGGTCGCCGGCGCGTCCGGATGGCTGTACGCACCCGCCAGCATGGCCCCCACCGGCTACCGAGGGCCGCTGGACATCCCGGCGCTCGCCGGCTTCACCCAGCGCCTGCGTGCCGCGAGCCCGCTGCCCGTGGTGTCGGGAGTGGGGATCTCCACCCCGGCCCTCGCCGCGCGCGTCGCTCCGCTGGTGGACGCCGTCGTCATCGGCACCCCCGTCGTCCGCGCCCTGGCCACCGATCCTGCCCAAGCCCCGGACGTGACGGCCGCGTTCGCCCAGGCCCTGCGCCCGCCCACTCTCACGGAGACCCGTGCCTGATCGCTCCGCCCCGACCGAGGCCCTCGACCGGATCGTGGCCGACGCCCTTGTCCTGCACCGAGCCCTGCGCACCAACACCATCGGCCACGCGAACGCGCTGGCCGCGCGGATCACCGACGCCCAAGCCCTCGCCGGCGCCGCCCTGCGGCTGTTCCTCGACCTCGCCCAGCACACGCCGCACACCACGTCCGGGGAGCTGCTGCTCCTCGACCACATCGCGCAGATCGCCAAGGCCGCCCAGGACGCAAGCGCCGAACTGACCGCAGCCCTCGCCCGCGCCGTGGAGAACCAACGCCGCCGAGCCAACGCCACGAAGGGGCCGGCCATCCTCATCCGCCCCTCACCACAGCAGTTCATCGAGTCGGCCACCGACCTCCTCGACCGCATCCCCACCCTCCACCACGCCATACACCGCGACCGGCTAATCCCGCCCAGCCGGCTGACGCACCAGCCTCATTGAGGGCGCGCCCCCATTTCCCCATCTCCAGGACAGACCATTTCAGATCAGCCTCAATTCCGTGCCCTTTCCCTGGGCGCGGGAGTTCAGTCCAGCACCCTGCTCGCCCTTTCCGCCGAAGAGATCCTCCCGAAGGTCGACTACGCGATATTCGCCGACACCGGATGGGAACCCAAAGCCGTTTACGCTCACCTGGACCGACTGGAACAGGAGATAGCCAAGCCCGCTGGCATACCGGTCCTCCGCGTCTCAGCCGGAAACATTCGCAGCGACGCCCTGAATCCGGACCACCGCTTCGCCTCCATGCCCCTGCACATCCTGAACAAGGACGGGCGGCCTGGCATGACCCGCAGGCAGTGCACCGGCGAATATAAGATAAAGCCGATAAAGCAGAAGGTACGCGAACTCCTCGGACACCCCTACCCCTCGCGCGTTCCCAAGGGCGTGTTCGTTGAGCAGTGGGTGGGAATCTCCACCGACGAATTCCACCGCGCCAAAGACGCCGACGTGAAATACATGCGCAACCGGCATCCGCTTCTCGACCTGAGCTGGAGCAGAGCAGACTGCGTCCGTTACCTCTCCTCACTCGGGCTGGCCGATACACCGAAATCAAGCTGCCTGGGATGTCCATTCCACGGAAATGTGCAATGGAGGCATATCAGGGACACGTCCCCGTCCGAGTGGGCGGACGTCGTCGAATTCGATGCGGCCATCCGGCAGGGCAATGCCCGCGCCAACGCCTCGGGCAGCCGACTGCTCGGCGAGGCGTTCCTGCACCGCTCCCGCGTCCCGCTGAGCCAGGCGCCGATCGACCACGTCACCGCCGCCGAACGGGCAGCACTGCGCATAGACGCAGACGAAGCCGACGCGCTGGAGAACGGCGTCGTGGACGGCTGCTCCCCGTGGGGGTGCCGAGGGGACGCGGACGTGCTGACCCGCGACGACTTCGGGCTGGCCACGTGATACTCGACCTCTTCGCGGGTCCGGGTGGTTGGAGCAGGGCACTGGCAGTCTTCGGTGTGCGCGACGTCGGCCTGGAATGGGACGAGTGGGCCTGCAAAACCCGTGTGGCTGCCGGACAGTTGACGATCCGCACCGACGTGGCCATGTATCCGACGTGGCCCTTCCTCGGTCGCACGCGCGGGCTGATCGCGTCCCCGCCGTGCCAGGCATGGAGCATGGCCGGCAAACGCCTCGGCCTGCTCGACCAGCCGCTGGTGCACACGGCGGTGGAGGACCTCGCCGTCGGCCGTGACACCCGCGAGCGTCTCCTCGCCGCCTGCCGCGACGAGCGCTCCCTGCTCGCGGCCGAGCCGATGCGCTACCTGCATGCCCTGAACACGGTCGGAGAGCCCGAGTGGGTCGCGATGGAGGAGGTGCCGGACGTTCTGCCGCTGTGGAAGCAGTACGCGGCCGTTCTGCGCGGCTGGGGTTTCTCGGTCTGGTACGGGATCCTCAACGCCGCTGACTTCGGCGTTCCACAGACGCGCAGGCGAGCGATCCTGATCGCCTCCCGGGTGCGTACGGCACAGCCTCCCACGCCCACCCACGCCCAAGTCGCCGAGCCTGACTCGCTGTTCGGTCCGGGCCGCGCCCGCTGGGTCAGCATGGCCGAGGCCCTCGGATGGGGCGCGACTGACCGGCCCGTTCCCACCGTCTGCGCCGGCGGCGGACCCGGCGGCGGACCCGAACCGTTCCCTTCGGGCTCCCGCAAGTCGCTCTCCGACGCCCGGGAGCGCGGCACCTGGATGCCCAGGCCGGACGGTGTGCTCCTGCAGTCCCGCCGCGAAGGAACTGGCTGGAAGGCACGGCACGGCGCACGACAGAACCGTGCCGCCGACGCTCCGGCGCCGACGTTCTCCGCCGACGCACACCGCTGGTCCTGGTCCCTGCGCAGCAACAACCAAGCGAACGCCACCGTCCGCCCGCTGTCCGAGCCGGCGGGCACACTGTTCTTCGGGCACCGCGCGAACGAGTGCACCTGGGTCGCCGGACCAGCCTCGCCTCCGACCGAGGACACGGACACACCAGCGGTACCCGAGCCGATCCGGATCACCGCCCGCGAGGCCGGCCTCCTGCAGACCTTCCCCGCCGACTACCCCTGGGCCGGCAACAAGGGCCAGCAGTTCTCCCAGATCGGCAACGCCGTACCGCCGTTGCTCGCCGGCCACCTCCTCGCCCCGCACCTCGGCGTCACCCTCAACCCCGACGACTTCACCCTCGCAGCCTGATGCCCCACGTCCCCGAACCCGAAGAAGACCACCTCGACGCCATCGCACCGCCGCAGCCGGTGTTCCACGTCGAGCAGGCCCTCCTCGGCGCCCTCCTCCTTCATCCACACCGCCTCGGCGACGTGACCGGCATCGCCGCCGACTCGTTCTCCACCGCCGCGCACGCCGCCCTGTTCACCGCCATCAGCACCCTGCCTCCGCCCGACCCCGCCGAGCACGCGAAGAACACCAAATGGCTCGACCAAGTGCTCGCCACGGGGCGCGAACAGGCGCGCGGGCTGACCGCCTCCTACCTGCACACCCTCGTCCAGGTCTGCCCCTGGCCCCGCCACGCACCGGCCTACGCCCGGATGGTCGAGGCCGAACACGCCCGCCGGCGCCTGCAGACGGCCGCCGAACGCCTCATCCAGAGCGTCGACGACGCCACCCACCCGCACCCAGTCGAGACAGTACTCGCCGAGGCCGACGCGCTCACCGCGGTCGTGGACGACATCGCGAGCCGGTTCCCGCCGCGCGCCGGAGTGCTGCCCCGCACCGCGGCACCGCCGCCGGCCATCACCACCGACCGCACCGAGGCGGTCGAGGAGGAGCAACTGCTGCTCGCGACCGCCACCGCCCACCCCGCCGACATCGAGTCCGTCCGGTGGCTGCTCCCCGACGACCTCACCCGGCCCCTGCACGCCGGCCTGTGGCAATGCCTGACCGCCCTGGCCCGCCGCCGCGAGCCCGTCGACCCCGTCACCGTCCTATGGGAGGCCCAACAGCGCGGCCTGCTCGACAACGCGAGTGAACCCGGCGAGGTGCTCCGCCTGCTGGCCGAACCGGCCGGTTCCGTGGAGCACTGGGGCGAACGTGCCCTGCAGCGCTCCCTCCTGGCCACCGCCGATCACGCTGGCCGGCGCATCTCGGCGTACGCCGGAGACCCGGCGAACACCCCCTTCCAGCTTGTGGTGGGCGCCCGCCGCTCCCTCGCCGACATCAGCGCCGTTCGCACCCGCTGGCAGCACGCCACCGGAACTGTCCCGCCACCACGGCCGCGCCCGGCACCCGCCACTCGCGCCGGCCCGCCGACCACGACGGCCGCTCACGCCGCCCGCGCCGCGCGAGCAATCCGATAACACCCCACTCACGCCGGTGGCCGGACCCGAAGGCCCGGCCACCGGCAGAAGAGACGACACCCAACGTGACCACCTCCATCGACGCTCACGTCCGCCTCGACACCCACCCAACCCATCCCAGCGCCGTGACCGCTGTCCTGACCGGCAGCCAGGCCCGCATCGCTCTCATGGCTCTGGAGGCAGCCGACTGGGCCGTCCTCGCCGACAACGTCCTGGTCCTGGCCCGCATCGACCACGAGGAGCCCTACTGGGCTGAGGATGCAGCCAATCACCTGTCCGCCGGCGGCATCACCGTCGAAATCACCCCTCGACTCCGGGAGGCCATGGACGAGGAATGGACCTGGGCGGACTATCCGATGCCGTGGTGCACCCGCAGCGAGATCCGCGAGGTCTCCAACCAGGCGCAGAAGATCCACGACGACATCCGCTACGGCCATCTCCTCATCCACGCCCACGCCCACGACGGCCACACCACCGTCGCGGTCGGCACGTACCTCGGCCGCAACGGCAAGTCCGTCTACCTCCACGGCGAGGACCACCTGCGCCAGGTCGCCGACACCTTCGACTCACCCGCCCAGGCCCTGCTCGCCTTCGAGGAGATCCACGGCACCGACATGCGCCCCGGTCCGGCACCCCTGACCGACGCCGAGCGCGCCGCCGTCGAGGCCCGCGCCACCTTGGACCTCGGCGCAGCGATACCCGGGCCTCACTGCCCGGAGCCGGAGACCGTCCCCGTCTACCTGGCCGATGCAGGCGACCACGACGCCCTCCTCGACTCCTTCCTCGACCGGCACGGCGAGTTCGAGAAGTGGCGGACCTGGTCCGACGAGACAACCCACGTCATCCACGAGTCGCAGACCCTGCGCATCGAGCGCGTCCACGAGACCCCGGCCCACGAGACCGCGTGGACCGTAGCCGCCTACGAGACGCCCGTCTCCGACCGCATGTGGGTCCTCACCGCGACCGGCGCCACCCCCGCCCCGGTGATAGCGGAACTTCTGAATCACCTCGCCGACGGCGACGGCTGGGACACGACCACCGGCGTCCCGGTGGACGAGAAGAGGGTCACCGCGGCCACCCAGCCGCTCTCCGACGCCGGATGGAAGCACACCGTGGACGGGCGATGGATCCGCTGGACATCCCCCGACGGGAACGTGGGCGTCCAGTTCGACGCCTCCACAGCACAACACCCGAATCAGAACCTGGCCACCTGGACCGTCTGGGCCGGCCCCGGACCGGACCGGCCCATCTGGGCCATCACCGCGTCCCCGCATACCCCGAGTTCGCTGCTGGCCGATCTCTCCGAAACCCTCGCCCACGAGACCGGCAGGCGCCAGGCACAGCCTGCGGGCCGCGAACACAGGACCAGCCTCGCTACCAGTCCGCCGGCCACGCCCATGTTTACGGCCGACCCAGCCGTCAGCCGTTCACGCTGAGCATGGGCGCACACGAGCGGGGCAACACAGTGCGGGATCGCCGGTTGGTCAAACCAGCGATCCCGCGCACATTCGTTCGCGGCGCACTCTGCCCCGTTCCATCGACGCCAGGTCTGGGATTCCGCGGCCTCGGTCGTAGCACGCTCAGGCCGCTCTTGATGTCAGTGACACCCTTTAGGATTCGGTCCGAGGGTTGAGCTGTGCTTCCTGAACGCAGCGGCAGGAACTACGGCAGGCTTACAGACACGGACGGGGAGCCGCATGCTGGAAGACCGGTGGACGACGGTCACCGAGTCCGAGTATGAGCACGAGCGCCGTGGTCTTGAGGCGATCCGCCGGCGCCTGCCGGATGAGGAGCCGTGGCGTGCCTGGACGAACTTCATGTTCACCGCGAACAGCGGGCACGTCCGTGAGGTCGATCTTCTGGTGGTAGCGCCGGCCGGGGTCTTCCTGGTCGAGTTGAAGGACTGGCACGGCTCGGTCCACGGCGGCGGCAACGACTGGGTGCAGACCACGCCCAGCGGGACCAGCCGTCGGCATGGCAACCCGCTGCACCTGGCGAACCGGAAGGCCAAGGAGCTGTCGGGCCTGATCAACGGCGTCTCCGGTCGGCCCGCGCACCGAACGAAGATCTGGGTGGGTGAGGCTGTCTGCTTCACGGACGACAAGCTTCAGGTGAACCTTCCGGCTGCCGACATGAACGGCGTGTTCACGGTCAAGCAGCTGGTGGAGATGCTGGCCGTGCCGCCGGGAGACGCCCGCTACCAGATCACAGCCGAGGCATCCCGCTTTGTCGATGCAGCCCTGAAAAAGCTCCGTATCGCACCGATCCGCCGCCAGTACGAGGTGGGCTCCTACCTCCTGGAGGCGAAGGCGTTCGACTCCGGGCCGTCCTGGGCCGACTATCTGGGACGCCATTCCCAGCTGCACGATCTGGCACGGGTGCGGGTCTTCCTCAGTGAACGTGGTGCCTCCGACGACGAGCGGCGCTCGGTGGAGCGTGCCGCCGCCCGCGAGGCATCGGTACTCAGCCGTTTTCGTCATCCCGGTGCGGTACAGCTGAAGAATTATCTGCCGTCGGGGCATCCCGCCGGGCCCGCGATCCTCTTCGACTACCACCCGGAAACGCTGCGCCTGGACGATTACCTGGTCCAGCACGGTGAGGGTCTCGATCTGCAGGGGCGCCTCGCGCTGGTGCGGCAGCTTGCCGAGACGGTGCGCTCCGCGCACTCCCGGCGGGTCCACCACCGCACGCTGTCGGCGCACGCGGTGCATGTGATTCCGCGCGACCGCGGTCCAATCGGGCGGGAGCTCGGCGAGGAGCAGCGCTGGCTGCGTCCGTGGACGCAGATCGCGGATTGGCAGATCGCCACTGGGCAAAGCTCCAGCCGCGGCCGGCCGCTGACCCTGGCTCCGACTAACGTGACGGGGTTCCATGTCGCCGAGCAGGCTGATCCCTATCTGGCTCCGGAGCTGAGGATTCCGAAGGCCGATCCGGTGCGCCTCGATGTGTACGGGCTCGGCGTGCTCACCTATCTGCTGGTGACCGGGCAAGCGCCTGGCGCGAGCCAGAGCGAGGTCATGGCACGTCTGGAGGCCGGCGAGAGTCTGCGTCCCAGCGCGCTCGTCGACGGTCTCAATCCGGACATCGACGATCTGGTGGAGGCTTCCACCGCGTACGAACCGGGTCGGCGTCTGTCCACGGTCGACGACTTCCTGGAGATGCTGGAGTACGTCGAGCAGGCATTCGTCGAGGAGGTCCCGGGCGGCGGGGACGCGGCTGCAGTCGCGGGCGGGGACGGCGGTTCACCCGCAGGCGTGGGCGAGGAAAGATCCGAGCCGGAGAAGGACCCGCTGGAGGCCGTGGCCGGGGACGTGCTGGCCGGACGCTGGGAGGTCGTGCGCCGCCTCGGTACAGGCTCGACCGCGCGGGCCTTCCTGGTGCGGGATCTGGAGGGCGAGCCTCGGCGCAGCGGCAGCCTGCCGGTGGCAGTGCTGAAGGTCGCGCTGAGCGAGGCCAAGCATGCTGTCCTGGATCGTGAGGCGGAGGTCCTGGGCCGGATCCACAGGGACTCCAGCATCATTTCGCTGTACGAGCCGCAGCCCCTGACATTGGCTGGGCGCCGGGTCCTTGTCCTGGAGTACGTGGGCGACAGCCGGGAGCTGAAGGACCAGGACGGCAGTGCGAGTAAGGGGCCGCGCCGCAGGGAGGACACCGTTGCCCGCCAGCTGCGGGACAACGGCCGCTTGGGCATGGACCAGCTGGAGGCGTACGGGAAGTACCTCTTCGGTGCTGTGGAGCACTTGGAGGCGGAGGGGATCTGGCACCGGGATCTGAAGCCGGACAACATCGCGATCCGGGTCCGCCCCAACGGCACCCGTCAGCTGGTGCTGATCGATTTCTCGCTCGCCGGGTACCCGGCGAAGGAGATCGAGGCGGGCACCGAGGGCTATCTCGACCCGTTCGTGGGCGTCATCACGCGCGGCTCGTACGACGGGCACGCCGAGCGGTATGCGCTGGCCGTGACGCTGCATGAGATGGCGTCGAACGAGCTGCCCCGTTGGGGTGACGGCTCGGTCACGGCCCGGCAGACGGATGCGAAGGAATGGCCGTACCCGCAGCTGGCGGCAGACGCCTTTGAGCCGGCCGTCCGGGACGGCCTGGTGGCGTTCTTCCGTAAGGCGCTGGCCCGAGATGTGAAGGACCGCTTCCCGGATCTCAAGCCGATGGAGCGTGCCTGGCAGCGGATCTTCCTGGACGCACAGCAGACCACGGCGCCGAGCACCGGTCACGGTGAGAAGTCGGGGCGCGGGGCGAAGGGCGGCACCGACGCGGTTGCCGGGTCGGCGGCGCAGCCGCGGATCGGGCGGGAGGACGACGACGTCTCTGCCGAGCAGGTCCGCGACCAGCAGGCCGAGCGCGCCGACCGGAACACGCCGCTGTCGGTGGCGGGTCTGACGGTCGCAGCGCAGTCGCAGCTGTTCGCGATGGGGCTGAACACCGTCGGGGACGTCTTGGAATACTCGGCGAAGAAGTTCCTCACCGCGCCGGGCATGGGCTCGCGCACCCGGGAGGAGATCCAGCGCCGGCAGAAAGAGTGGAACGCACGCCTGGGCAAGGCGGCTCCCGCGCCGCTCAGCGCGGAGGCCCGCAAGGCGGCGGGCCAGGAGCTCTCCGACCTGGAGCGGGCGGTCGCAGAGTCGGTCGCCGCCGACGGGGACGGCGCCGACCCGCAGGTGCTGGGCGGCCTGAGCCTGGACGCCCTCGCCGCCCGTCTCGTACCGAAGCCATCCAGCGGTAGTGCCCGCTCCAATGCCAAGGAGCGCGAAGCAATCCGGCTGCTGCTGCGGCTGCCCGATGAGACAGGGACGCTGCCCGGGGGCCTGGCCTGGGTCCGGCAGCGGGACGTCGCCGATGCGGTGGGCCTGACCGCGGGCCGGATCCCGCAGATCGTGAAGAAGGCGCGCGAGCGCTGGTACAAGGACGCGGCCCTGGGGCTGCTGCGTGAGCAGGTGGTGGAGCTTCTGGCTGAGCGCGGCCGGGTGGCCCCGGTGATCGAGCTCGCCGACGCCCTCATCGCCCGGCGCGGCACCCAGCACGTGGAGCGGCGCGACCGGCGTGCACTCGCCCTGTCGCTGCTGCGTGCGGTGGTCGAACGAGAGAGTTACGACAACGAGTCCCCGCCGCTCTTCCGCTACTTCCACGCCCGCATGCCCAAGGGCGCCGATCCGGTACTCGGCCTGCTCGCCCTGGATGTCCGGGAGGACGTGGACGGTCCGGACACCCCGGCGCTGCCCGCCCTGCAGGAGTACGCGCTGAACCTGGGCGTGCGGGCCGACCGGCTCGCGGCGCTTGAGTCCCTGCCGACGGCGAGCACGGTCCTCACCGAGCTGGACGCGGTGCGACGGCCACCGGGCAGTCTGGGCTGGGACGAGCGGCGGACGGCCGAGATCGCGGTCGCCGCCTCCACCCGGGCCGCGCTCACCCCGCGGTTGGAGATCTACCCGCGCGACCTGGACCTTGTGCGTGCGCTGCGGATCACCCAGGCCGGCGTGGTCGCCGTGCAGCCGGGCGTCGAGGAGGAGCGGCAGCCGGGCCTGACGGTGGACGCGCTGCACAAGCGGGTCGCCACCCGCTTCCCCGACCTGGGCACCGATCCGCTGGCGCCGCGCGAGCTGCCCACGGGCAGCGCCCTGGTCCGCGCCCTGAAGCAGGCCGGCTTCGAGCTGAAACTAGCCACCCGCTACGACAAGGTGCTCCGGCTCATCCCGGACCGCCCCTCCGGGGACGCCACTGCCGGGCTGACCTCGGCGAGCTGGGGTGCCTCGGCTGCGCGCCGCTCGGCCCCCACCCAGTACGACGCGGACGCGGCCGTCGCCGCTGCCGTCAAGGCTGAGCAGCGACTTATGCACTCGGCGCAGCAGGACGGCTTCCGGGTCCTGACCGTGCCCCAGCGGCGGGCCGAGGACGCGGTGCGGCGGCTGGCCGGCGAACCATACAGGGCTCGGCCGGTGTCGGTGACCGCATTGTTCGTGGCCGAACTGCGCGGCGTGGTCGGCGAGGCTGCCCGGCCGACCTGGGAGACCGTCCTCAAGGCGGACGCCGCCGAGCCGGGTAGTCGGGCTCACCAACAGCTGCGCATACGCACCGACAAGGCGTGGGGGCGGATCGAGCCGCAGCTGCGGGAGCAGCTAGCGGAGGCCGATGGTCCGCTGTTGCTCACCGACACTGCGGTGCTGGCCCGCTACGACGCGCTCGACCTGCTCGGGCGCCTCTCGGAGGAGGCTCGACAGGGCGGCAGCCCGCTGTGGCTGCTCGTCGCCCAGTCCGATCCGGCACGGGCTCCGCGGTTGGCCGGGCAGAGTGTTCCGTACCAGGCGGGGTTCGACGAGTGGATCGTTGTGCCTGACGCCTGGGTCGCCCGCAAACACCTCGCACCGGACGCCTGACCTGTTTCACCCCTTCTCATCTGATCTTCTCCCTCCTCTCCCATTCCCGACTGGAGCCGTTCGTGATCGACCGCCAGAGCCTCCTCGCCGACCTGCAGAAGCAGGTCAAGGCGGCAGAGACCGACCTGGAGCAGCAGGTCAAAGCCGTCCCTGAGGTCGGGACGCGGCTGCGTGGTGAGTATGAGCAGGCCCGGAAGCTGGGCCGTACGGCGGCGACGTGGAACGCCTGGCTCGGCGAGCGGATCACCCAGGTCGCGGTGGCATGGGTCCTCGGCACGGTCTTCGTGCGGTTCAGCGAGGACAATCGGCTGATCGCCGAGCCGTACATCACCTCCCCCGACGTGGCGGGGCGGGAGATCGCGCAAGCGCGGTTCGAGGAATACCTGGAGAAGGACACCGACCCGACGTACCGCGGATGGCTGGAGAGGGCGTTCACCGAGCTGGGCGCCGGACAGGCCGGGCGGCTGCTCTTCGATCGTGATCACAACCCGCTCTACCAGATCCCGCTGTCGCACGACGGCGCCGGCGCGCTGCTCGCATTCTGGCGGGAGCAACGCGCCAGTGAGGTCAGCGGGGACGAAGGGGCGGGCGGTCCGGTCCTCGTGCACGACTTCAGTGACCCGCTGAGCGAAGACGGTACCGGGGGCTGGGATACCCGGTTCCTGGGCGACCTGTACCAAGACCTGAGCGAGGCGGCCCGCAAGACGTACGCGCTGCTGCAAACGCCGGAGTTCGTGGAAGAGTTCATCCTCGACCGGACGATGACCCCGGCGGTGCGGGAGTTCGGCTTCGAAGAACTGAAGATGATCGATCCGACATGCGGGTCGGGGCACTTCGTGCTCGGGGCGTTCCGGCGGCTGGTGCGGATGTGGGCTGAGCAGCGGCCCGAGGTTGGCGCCTACGAGCGGGTGCGAGCGGCCCTGAACTCGGTGCACGGGGTGGACCTCAACCCGTTCGCGGTCGCAGTGGCCCGTTTCCGACTGCTGGTCGCGGCGATGGCCGCGAGCGGCATGCGGACTTTCAAGGAGGCACGGCGCTACGAGTGGCCCATCCAGCTCGCGGTCGGCGACTCGCTCATCAAGGACCGGCAGCTGGAGCTGCAGTTGGGGCTCGCTCTTGAAGAGGAGGGCGGCAGCGCAGCCGGTGACCCGCTGGCCGACTTTTCGTACGCTACAGAGGACGTGCACGAGCACCCCGGGATCCTGGAGCAAGGGCGCTACCACGTGGTCGTGGGCAACCCGCCTTACATCACGGTCAAGGACAGGCAGCTCAACCAGCTGTACCGGGAGCTGTACGACGCGTGCGCGGGGACGTACGCGCTGTCCGTCCCCTTCGCCCAGCGGTTCTTCGAACTGGCCAAGCGGGGCGGAGCCGACGGGAACGGCTACGGCATGGTCGGCCAGATCACAGCGAACTCCTTCATGAAGCGCGAGTTCGGCACGAAGCTCATCGAGGAGTACTTCGCCCACAAGGTCGAACTCACCGAGGTCATCGACACTTCGGGGGCTTACATCCCGGGGCACGGGACACCGACGGTGATCCTCGTGGGACGGCCGAGGGATGGGTCGAAGCGGCAGTCAACGATTCGGACGGTGAGGAGCGTACAAGGGGAGCCTTCGGCTCCGGAAAACCCCGGGGAAGGACTGGTCTGGCTGGCGATTACGGACCAAATCGATCAGCCAGGGAGCGCAGGACAATGGGTCTCGGTAGATGACCTGGAGCGGGGACAGCACTTCGGCAAGCAACCTTGGGTCCTAGCGGATGGCGGGGTGGAGATGATCGAAATGCTGAATTCAGCTTCACCTGGAAAACTCGCGCTATCCACTCGGAGCGTCGGACGAACAACCGCCACTGGCGCAGATGACATCTTCTTTCTCCCAGATCGAGCCACGGCACATAGACTGGGAGTTTCCGACTTTACTCGGCGTCTCGTCACTGGAGATTCCGTTCGAGACTACACATTCTCTGATGGCATCGAGGTAGTTAGCCCTTACAGTGACAGAAAGCAGTCGGACCCGCTACCTAGTACTGAGGGTCCTGTATACCGCTTCCTTTGGCCCGCGCGCACACAGCTCCGCGAGAGAGTCATCTTCGGAAAGTCAATGGAAGAGAACGGCAAATCATGGCATGAACACCTGGAGAATTACTCCAGCAAGCTCTCCGATCCCCGCGGCTTGGCATTTTCATTCGTCGCCACCCACAACCACTTCACGCTCGACCGCGCCGGACTCCTTTTCAATCGCACCGCACCCGTAATCAAACTCCGAGGAGAGGCGAATGGCGAGGGGGAATACATTCGACTCCTTGGGCTTCTCAATAGTTCTGTAGCCGGGTTCTGGCTCAAAATGGTGAGCCATGACAAGGGAAGTCAGGGCGTTAATGAAGGGTACAAGTCCCAGGCGTGGGAGCGTTTCTATGAATTCACAGGTACCAAGGTCCAGGAATTCCCCCTCCCTGTGTCCTACCCTGTGCTCCTCGCCACCGAGCTTGACGCGCTCGCCAAGCAACTCTCCGCAACAACCCCTGCCATCCTGACCAGCGAAGCTACCCCCACCGCCCTCGCCCTTCGCAACGCCCGCGCCCATCACGCGTCCACCCGCGCCCGCATGATCGCTCTACAGGAGGAGCTGGACTGGCAGGTCTACTACCTCTACGAGCTTCACTCTGAGGACCTGCGGCTGCCCGACCCCTCCGCCGTCCCCGAACTCGCCCTCGGCGAGCGTGCCTTCGAGATCGTGCTCGCGCGCCGGGTCGCCGCCGGTCAGGCCAGTGATGAGTGGTTCAAGCGGCACGGCTCCACGCCGATCACGGAGATCCCGGCGCACTGGGCCGCCGACTATCGGGCGCTCGTGCAGCGGCGGATCGACGTCATCGAGTCGAACCGTGCTATCGGCATGGTGGAGCGCCCGGAGTACAAACGGCGCTGGGCCACCGACGGCTGGGATGCTATGCAGCGGAAGGCGCTGAAGTCCTGGCTGCTCGACCGGGTCGAGGACCGCGCGTACTGGTTCGACGCTAGCGGCAATCCCACCGTCACCACCCTCGCCCGCCTCGCCGAAAATCTGTCCACCGACGAGGACTTCACGTCCGTTGCTGAGCTGTACGCGCCCCGGCAGGATCTCGTGAAGACCGTGCGGGAGCTGCTGTCCGAGGAGCACGTGCCGTTCGTGTCCGCGCTGCGGTACAAGCCGTCCGGGCTGAAGAAGCGTGCCGACTGGGAACAGGTGTGGAAGTTGCAGCGGGAGGAGGACGCCGCGCCCGACGAGCCCGCCAGGCGGAAGGTCCGTGAGCGGACGCCCGTGCCGCCGAGGTACACCTCGGCGGACTTCCTGAAGCCGAGCTACTGGCGTGCGCGCGGCAAGCTGGATGTGCCCAAGGAGCGGTTCGTGTCCTATGGCACGGTCAACGCGCAGTCGCCGGATCTGTACGGGTGGGCCGGCTGGGATCACCTGGAGCAGGCCCTCGCGCTCGCCTCGCACATCCAGCAGGCTGGGCTCAGCGACGACGACCTCGTGCCTTACCTGGCCGGACTGCTTGAGCTGCAGCCGTGGTTGGAGCAGTGGTATGGCGAATACGACCCGGAGTTCGGGGCGTCGCCGGCCGCCGAGATCCTGGCGTTCAGGCAGCAGAAGCAGGGCGAACTCGGGTTGACCGACGATGCACTGCGGGCCTGGCGTCCGTCGGCCGCCAGCCGTGGACGCGGCGCGTCGAAGGCCGCCACATCGAGGACGCGCACGGGCACGAAGGCCGCCGTCCAGACGTCCATCATCGACGCCGACAACGACACCGTCACCGAGGCCGTAAGCGGCGCAGAGTCCGCCTGAGCAGGGCGAGGAGCAGACACACCATGGCTTTCATGAACAGGAACAATCCTCGTTCCGAGGACCGGCCGCTGCTTCGGGAGCTGATCGACATCCCGGAGTCGGTGTCCACCTCCGACTTCGTGTTGAAGCTGAACGAAGCGGTCACGCCCGAGGGGGCCGAAGCGGCGCTGAAGGACTACGTCGTCACCGACCGGCTGCTCGGCAACTTCGACGAAGCCCTCGACCTGATCAAGTCCGCGCTGGACAGCCGCTCGTCGAAGGCTGCCTATCTGCACGGCTCGTTCGGTTCTGGTAAGTCGCACTTCATGGCGGTGCTCTACGCACTGCTATCACGGAACCAGGCCGCCCGGGCGCGCAGCGACCTCGACCCGGTGCGGGCCCGGCACGCCTGGCTGGATGCGGACGACCGCAAGTTCCTGCTGGTGCCGTACCACATGCTGGGCTCCAAGTCGCTGGAGCAGCGCGTGCTCGGCAAGTACGTCGAGCACGTACGGAAACTCCACCCTGGCTGCGCGCTGCCGCAGGTCTACCGGACCGACGGGCTCTTCGAGGACTTCGCCGAGCAGCGTCGTCGTAACGGTGACGAGCGGGTGATTGAGCAGCTCGCCGATGCCGGCGACGGCCAGGAGGACGAGTGGGGTGACTCCTTCGCCTGGACCTCTGAGCTGCTGGACCAGGCGGTGAACGCTCCGGAGGAGCATGAGAACACCAAGGACCTCGATCTGGAGAACCCTTCCACGCCGCGGGAATTGCGGGCCCGTCTCGTGCAGGACCTCACTCAGACTCTGTTCCCGTCGTTCTCGCGTAACGCCTCCGAGGACGCCGACGGGTTCGTCTCTCTGGACAAGGGTCTCGGCATCATCGCCGCGCACGCCAAGTCCCTTGGGTACGACGGGCTCGTCCTCTTCATGGACGAGCTGATCCTGTGGCTGGCCTCCCGTATTCACGACCAGAAGTTCGTCTCCCGCGAAGCCGACAAGATCACGAACTTTGTGGAGGGCGGCGACGAACGGCGCGCCATCCCGGTGGTGTCCTTCATCGCCCGCCAGCGCGACTTGCGTGAGCTGGTCGGCGAGGAGATGTCAGGGGCCGCCGAGGCCGCCGTCCAGGACAGTCTGAAGCTCAGCGGCGGGCGCTTCGACAAGATCGTCCTGGAGGACCGCAACCTCCCGCAGATCGCGCAGGCCCGCCTGCTCAAGCCCACCAGCCCGGAGGCCGAGGCGAAGGTGGAGGCTGCGTTCGCCGAGGCCAAGAGGCTCGGCCCGGACGTGTGGGACACCCTTCTCGGCCATGACAAGTCCACCACCGGCGCGGACGAGGGCGCGTTCAGGCGGACGTACCCGTTCCCGCCGGCGTTCATGGATACCCTGGTACACATCTCCGCGGCCCTGCAGCGCTCCCGCACCGGCCTGAAGCTGATGAGCCAGCTGCTCGTCGACCACCGCGACGACTGGCGGCTCGGGCAGCTTGTGCCGTTGGGTGATCTCTACCCGGCGATCGCGGGCGGCGGCGACAAGGCGTTCAGCGGGGAGACCAGTGTTCATTTCGAGGCTGCCGACAAGCTGTACCGGGACAAGCTGCGCCCGTACCTCCTGAAGACCAACCAGGTCACCGAGGACCAGGTCGAGGCGTACCGGCGCCGCCCCGAGACACTCGGCGACCCACAACTTGCTGCACGCTGCCGCGATTTCACCGGTGACAGCCGACTGCTGCAGACCCTGCTGCTGTCTGCGCTCGCGCCCAGTGTGCCCGCGCTGGCCGACCTCACCCTGGCGCGGCTGCACGCCCTCAACCACGGCTCCATCACCACCCGCATCGCGGGGACCGAGGTCGGCCGGCTTGAGCAGAAGGCGAAGGAGTGGGCGGCGACCTTCCCCGAGATAAAGGTGACGGGTACCGGGCCGGGTGCGGTGGTGCGCCTGGAGCTCACCGGTGTCGACCTGGACGCCGTCCTCGCCAACGCCCAGGTCCACAACAACCAGAACAACCGGCGTGCCAAGATGCGCGGCCTGCTCAAGGAGGCGCTCGGCGTCAGCGACGGGCCTGGCGGCTTCGACGCGTACGACGTGCTCAACCTGGTGTGGAAGGGCACCGAACGGCAGGTCGAGGTGGTCTTCGGTAACGTCGCCGATGTCGACTCGCTGCCCGAGGCGACCCTGCGACCGAGCCAGGAGGACGCCTGGCGGCTCGTTGTCGACTTCCCCTACGACGAGGGCGAGTTCGGGCCGATGGATGACCTGCAGCGGCTGCGCGCCCTGCGGGAGAAGCCGGGCGGTGACTCACGCACCCTGGCCTGGTTGCCCACCCACCTGACCGATGCTTCCCGCGGCGACTTCGAACGCCTCGTCGTCATCGACAAGGCCCTCGCTGACGAGACCCGCTTCGACTCCGACTTCGCGCGCAGCCTCAACGCGGACGACAAAGAGCGCGCCAAGGGCATGCTCCAGTCGCAGCTCCTCATCCTCACCGAGCGCGTCAGCCAGGCGTTGCGGCAGGCGTACGGGCTCACGCAGAAGCAGGAAGGGGTCGTCGACCTCAGCTTCGACACCCACCTGGTCGCCCAGCAGGACGTGCCCGAGCTGCGGCTCCCGCTCGGCGCGACCTTGGATACCGCCGCCCGTGACCTGGCCAGCAAGCTGCTCGCCCACCAGTACCCCGCCCACCCCGACCTGGATCCGGACGGCACGGGCAGGCCGGTGAAGCCGGCCGAGATCAAGACCGTCTTCGAGTATGTCCGCAAGGCCGCCGAGAACCGTGACGGCCAGACCGAGGTCGACTCCAAGGACCGCAAGACCATGGCGCGGATCGCGGGCGGCCTCGGGCTCGGCGCGATGCGGGAGGCGTACTACCGGCAGTCCACCGCCTGGTCCGACCACTTCAACGACCGAGCCCGCCGGAACGGCACCGCCGAGCCGACCCTGGTCAAGCTCTCCGACTGGAGCGACCTTCCCGAGCCGCGCGGACTGCCCGAGCCGCTGCGCCGGCTGCTCGCCGCCGCGTACGCGGAGATGACCGACCGGGTGTGGGTGCGCGGCGGCGTCCCCGTCGAACCCGCGCCCGCACCGCACGAGCTGAAGGGCGACTACGCCCTGCGCGAGCAGCAACTGCCCACGGAGAGCGACTGGGCAGAGGCGCGCAAACGGTTCGAGACCATGCTCGGCGACCAGGCGCCGCAACTGCGGCGCGGCCGGATCGTCAACCAGTTCGCCGCACAGATCAAGCAGGCCGCCGCCTCACTCGGCCAGGACGCCGGACGGCTCGTCGGGGAACTGGAGAAGCACCGTGCCTTCCTCCAGTTGAACGACGACTCCCCGCGGCTCGTCCTTGCCCGGCGGGCGCAGGAGCTGGTCAAGGAGGTGACGGAAGCGGGCATCGAGGCGAAGACCGTCGTGGACCGGCTCGCCCGCTTCCCTCTCGGCGACTTTTCCGCACACCGGTACGGCATGTCGTTGAAGAGCGCAGGGAAGGTCGCCAGCGCGCTGCAGAACACCAGCTGGGACCAGCTGAGCCTGGCCGACACCCTCGGCGTGGACGGCGCGGCCGTCCTGGAGCGGGTGCGGGATGCTGCTGCTGGCGACCCGGGTGATTACCCCGACCTGCCGGGCGTGCTGCACGCCAGCAGCCGGGAAGTGCTGTCCCTGCTGAGGTCTCGCCAGAGCACGACCGAGCGCCCCCAGCCGTCGCCCACTCCGCCGCCGAGCTCCGACAGCGTGGACCTGAACGGCGGCTCCGCCCACCCGCAGGTGCTGCCGGAGCCGCCGCAGCAGCCGGGGCCGCGCACACCGTCCCGGTCCGTGGCCCGCTCCGGCGGCGGGCGGACTACCGCCGCCCGGGCCGCCGCCGAACTGCAGGCGGAGATCGCGGCGCTCGCGGCCGAGCACCCGAACGCCACCGTCGAGGTCACCTGGAAGGTCGTCGACTGATGTCCGACACGGTCACCACAGCCCCCGCGACCGCCGGCCCCGCCCGGCTGTCGGCAGGAACCGTCCGTCAGTACCTCGCCGCCCGCAGTCGGCTCGGTGACGGCACGGTCCGCGTACTGCTGCTGCGGGCCGCTCCCGTCTGGGACGGGCCCGCCGTGCAGCGTACGGCGAGCGGGCTGCAGGCGCGGGTGGTCGTCGCGCCCTCGGTGCTGGCCGTGCACGAGCAGATCCTGGGCCACCTCGACGCGCCGACTCCTCCCGACCCCAAAGTCCTGGTCGTCCTCACCGACCGCGAGGACACCGACCTGGACCCCGGGCTGCTCGCCCGCGTCTACGGCGGAAGGATCCGGTCCGTCGACAATTGGGAGGTCGTGCAGGAGGCGTTCGACGCGCGCGGTCTCGACGGGCGGCTGCGGAGGGAGACCTGGGCGGCCGAAGCACTCCTTGACGCGGCGGCCAGCCGCGGTTGGCCCTCGCTCGGCAAGGGACTGCTCTCCCGAGACGAGGCCCTCACCCGGCTGGCCCGGCGTCGGCTCCGGCTCGGCCGCCGTGACACGGACGCGTTGGGCGGGCCGGCCGCACACGACGACGGGGACCGCATCGACCCCATCACCCTGTTCCGGTGGACCCACATCCCCGGCAGCCCCAACCTCCTGCGCGACCTGCGCGGACCGGAACGGGCCGGCCTGGCCCGCTTCCTCGCCGAACCCGAACAGGCCGGCTCCACCGGAAAGATCATTACCGCCCTGGTAGACGCCGACCACGGGGCGGACGCAGCCGCCTACGCGGTCGTCTGCGCGGCTCTGTGGGGGCACGCGGAGGCCGACCACGACCTTTACCGGGCGCGCGGGCGCGCCGAGCGATGGCTCGGTGACCAGCCCCCCGCCCAGGGCGACGACCTCGACCGACTCCTCACCTCCTTCGGGCAAAGCGGTGAGGCGTACGTCCGCGGCCTCGTCGACCGGGGCGAACACCGGCTCGCCGACCCGGTCCTGAGCAGGGCCGCACAGCTCGTCACACAGTTCGGGGCGCAGACCGCCGCCGCTGCCAGTCCGCTGCTCGCCGCCGGACTCGATGCCCGCTTCACCGCCGCGGGCCGCGCCCTCGCCGACGGCGGTCCCGAGACGGTCACAGCTGCCATCACCGCGCTGGCCGAACACGCCCTGGCCGTCGACGGCGCCACCCAGGCCCGTATCGAACGGGTACGGATGGCAGGGCGGCTGCGGCGGTGGCTGGCGTCCCAGCCTGAAGTCGACATCGCCTCGGTGGCAGACGGCGCCGACCGCCAGATCCGCGAACTCGGCTGGGTAGACCGAGCCTTGGAACACCTGGACACGGGCGGCGACGCAGATGACGCACTCGCCAACGCCTACAGCCGGATCGGCGAGCAGGTGCGCAGCAAACGTCGTGAACTGGACCGCGCGTTCTCCGAGCGGCTCGCGGTGTGGACCGCAGATGGCACCGCCCCCGGCGCCATGCTCACCGTCGAAAGCTTCCTGGACCGGGTCGTCGCGCCCGTCGTGGACTGTCCCGGCCGACGGGTCCTGCTCCTCCTCATCGACGGAATGAGTGCGGCGATCGCAGCCGAACTGGGTGAGGAACTGCACGCACACTGGTCCGAGTTCGACCCGCTGCAGGGCGCGACCGGAGCACCGGTGAGGCGTGCCGTGGCCGCTGCGCTGCCCACTCTCACCGCCGTTTCCCGCACCTCGCTGTTCGCCGGCACCCTGATGAAGGGCGACCAGAACGACGAGAAGCGGCTCTTCCCTCAGCACCCGTGCTGGAAGGGGGCCCCTGCGGCTGTCTTCCACAAGGACGATCTGCGCAGCCCCGACACCGGCTCGCCCTTCTCCACCGCCCTGACTGAAGCGCTCGCCGACGAGCGCACCCATGTCGCGGTCGTCCTCAATACCGTCGACGACCGGCTCGCCAAGGAGCAGAAGCTCGGCGACGGCGCTTGGGAGATCAAGGAGATCGGCGGCCTGGAACCGCTGCTGCGGGCCGCCCGCGCCAACGACATGACCGTGATCCTCACCTCCGACCACGGCCATGTGGTCGAGCGACGCGGCAGCAAGATCGACACGGCCGCCGGCGCCATAGGGTCGGCCCGTCACCGTGCCCCCGGCGGACCCGTCGCACCGGCCGAAATTGAGCTGTCCGGACCACGGGTGGTCTGGCCGGAGCCCGGATCGCGGATCGTCGCGCTGCGGGACCACGACGCCCGGTACACCGCGCTCAAGGCGGGCTACCACGGCGGGGCAACCCTCGCCGAGTTCACCATCCCCCTCCTCGCCCTACTGCCGTTCGGCGCGGAGCCACCTGCGGGGTGGCGGGAGCTGGGCGACCTTACGCCCGCATGGTGGGAGCAGGACAACGACGCCACCACCGGACTCGAGGCCGAGACGAAGGCCGGAGCCGATGCCATCGCGGCACCCGAGGCCACCGCTGCACGCCCAAGCCGCAAGCAGGCCAAGAAGTCAGCCCCGCCCGTGACAGAGGGCGCTATCAGTCTCTTCGGCGAGGACGAGGTCGCACCCTCCGCACCACAGGAACCTGTCGCCCCTGTAGTGAAGCCTGCGGCCGTACCCGTCTCCGATCAAACAGAGGACCCTGCCACCGCACTGGTGAATCGCCTCATGGCCACCGAGCTGTACCAGGAACAGCTGGCACTGCTCGCCCGTGTGCCACGCGACAAGGCGGTCCTGCCGAAGGCTTTGGCCGCGCTGGTCGAAGCGGGCACCCTGCCCATGACCGCCCTGGCCGAACGCGCCGGCCAACCCGCCACCCGAGCCCCTGGCCTCGCCGCGACCCTGGCCCAGCTCCTCAACTATGACGGCGCCCAGATCCTGGAAATTCTCCCCGACAACCGCACCCTGCGCCTGCACCGGGGCCAGATGATCGAGCAGTTCGGACTGTGAACCGGGGGTCTGCGGCCATGCCGGGCGGTGCAGTCGGCCCGCCCGGCCGCTCCGAGCACCGGCGGCGCGGTGCACGGCCGGGTGTCCGGCCAGGTGGGCAGCCGGATGGGAGACTATTCGGGTGAACGCGTTTGGATCTTCAGCATCCGGGGCTACCACCCCGGTCAGCGCGGTGCGGCGGCGTGCTGTCGTGGACGCGCTGCGGCGCGGCGCCGTCCCCGAGAGCGGCCTCGACCTGCTCGCCACCGGACTAGACCGCTTCGAGCGGGCCGTCGATGAGGAACTGGACACTGCCGCCGCAGGCGGTTCGGTGTTCAAGGCCGTGCGCGGCGAGTACGGATCCGGCAAGACCTTCTTCACTCGCTGGCTCAGCGAGCGCGCCAAACGGCGCACCTTTGCCGTGGCCGAGGTGCAGGTGTCAGAGACCGAGACCCCGTTGCACAAGCTGGAGACGGTCTACCGGCGACTCACTGAGCGCCTGGCCACCGCGAGCTTCCCGCCCAGCGCCCTGCGGCCGGTCGTAGACGCCTGGTTCTACGCACTCGAGGAGGATGCACTCGCCGACGGCGCGAGCGAGAGCGAGCTGCCACAGGCCGTGGACCGGCTGCTCACTGCCCGCCTGGCCGAGGTGTCCCGACACGCCCCCGCGTTCGCCACCGCCCTGCGCGGATACAAGCAGTCCCTGGATGCCGGCGACGAGGCCACCGCCGCAGCGGTGATGGCCTGGCTCGGCGGCCAGCCGCACGTCGCCGCAGCCGCCCGGCGCAGTGCAGGCGTCCGCGGTGACCTCGACCACTTCGGTGCCTTCGGCTTCCTTCAGGGCCTGCTCACCGTGCTGAGAGACGCCGGGCACGCCGGCCTCGTCCTCGTCCTGGACGAAGTAGAAACCCTGCAACGGGTCCGCTCCGACGCCCGCGACAAAGCACTCAACGCGCTGCGGCAGCTCATCGACGAGGTCCACTCCGGCCGCTTCCCCGGCCTGTATCTCATCATCACCGGCACGCCCGCCTTCTACGATGGACAACAGGGCGTACAGCGACTCGCACCGCTCGCCCAGCGCCTCGCCACCGACTTCACCACCGACCCCCGCTTCGACAACCCGCGGGCCGTCCAGATCCGGCTGCCCGGATTCACCGAGGCATCACTGACCGGCCTGGGCGCCACCATCCGCGACCTGTATACCGAAGGCTCCCAGTCCCCCGACAGGATCAAGCAGCTTGCCGACGACGCCTACCTCACCGACCTGGCCCGGGCTGTGGGCGGGGCACTGGGCGGGAAGGTCGGAGTCGCACCACGGCTGTATCTGAAGAAGCTGGTTGGCGACGTACTCGACCGGATCGACCAGTTCCCCGACTTCGACCCGCGCAGGCACTACAAGCTGACCGTGGGCAGCAGTGAGCTCACCGCCACCGAACGGAACTTCGCCGCGCCCGCACCGGCCGCCTCGGCTGACGACCTCGACATCGACCTCTGACGCCCCAGTTCCCGAAGTCCCGAACTCTGACGATCAGCCCTGGAGTTGCAGACGTGCAGGAGCAGCCGCGCGGCACTGACCCGCTGGAGCGCCTTGACCCGGTAGTCCTGCACCACATCGTCAACACGCTCGGGTGGCCCGATCTGCGCCCGCTGCAGAAGGCGTCCGTGCACCCGCTGATGAACGGTGAGGACGCGGTCCTGCTCGCGCCGACGGCGGGCGGGAAGACGGAGGCCGCCACCTTCCCCCTGCTGTCCGCCATGCGAGAGCAGCGCTGGACCGGCACCTCCGTCCTCTACCTGGCCCCGCTCAAGGCGCTCCTGAACAACCTGGTGCACCGGGTCGACAGCTACGCCCAGTGGCTGGGGCGCCGAGCCGCCCTCTGGCACGGCGACACCCCCGAGTCCGTACGCCGTCGCATCCGCACCGAATCCCCCGACTTCCTGCTCACCACACCCGAGTCGCTCGAAGCGATGCTCATCAGCGTCAAGACCGACCACGCACACATGCTGGGCCGGGTGCGTGCCGTCGTCGTCGATGAGGTGCACGCCTTCGCTGGGGACGACCGCGGCTGGCACCTGCTTGCCGTGCTCGAACGCCTGGAACGGCTCGCCGGCCACCGCATCCAGCGCATCGGGCTGTCCGCCACAGTCGGCAACCCCGACACCCTGCTCACCTGGCTCCAGGGCGCACGCCCCGCCGACCGCCCTGGCCGGGTCGTCGCCCCCGGCGTCACTCTGCCCGCCACAACTGGCACCAGCGAACACCCGCGCCCCGCAGGGGAGGTGGAGCTCGACTACGTCGGATCGCTCGCCAACGCCGCCAAGGTGGTCTCCGCCCTGCACCGAGGCGAGAAACGGCTCGTCTTCTGCGACTCTCGCAAGCAGGTGGAAGAACTCGGTGCGGCACTGCGCGCCCGCGACGTCACCGTGTTCCTCTCACACGCCTCACTGTCCACCGACGAACGCGCACGCTCTGAGCAGGCATTCGCCGAAGCCCGCGACTGCGTCATCGTGTCCACCTCCACCCTGGAACTCGGCATCGACGTCGGCGACCTAGACCGTGTCATCCAGATCGACTCACCCAGCACAGTGGCCTCGTTCCTGCAGCGCATCGGCCGCACCGGGCGTCGCGCCGGCACATCCCGCAACTGCCTGTTCCTCGCCACCCGACCCGACAACCTGCTCCAAGCCGCCGGCCTGCTCACTCTGTGGGCCCGTGGCTGGGTGGAACCCGTCACCCCGCCCCCCTCACCCCGCCATCTCGTCGCTCAGCAGCTCCTCGCCGTCACCCTGCAGGAACACCGCGTCGGCGACCGGTTGTGGCCCGAGCAGTGGAACTGCCTGGCTCCCTTCGACCAGTCTGCCGCGCCCCTCCTGTCGCACCTGGTCGCGGAAGGCTTCCTCGACAGCGACGGCGGCATGCTGTTCATCGGCTCCGAAGCCGAGAAGCTCTTCGGCCGCCGGCACTTCATGGAGCTGACCGCCTCCTTCACCGCACCCCCCGAGTTCACGGTGCTCGCTGGACGCACCGAGATCGGCACCACCGACCCCACCGTCCTCACCGAAGAACGACCGGGCCCGCGCCGCCTGCTGCTAGCCGGCCGCAGCTGGCAGGTCACGTTCATCGACTGGGCCCGACGCCGTGCCTTCGTGGAACCCGTCGAAGACGGCGGCATTGCCAAATGGCAGGGCAGCGAAGCTCGCGGGCTGTCCTACGTCCTCACGCGCGCCATGCGCGACGTCCTGCTCGGCACGGACCCCGACGTCCGCCTCACCCGCCGCGCCGTCGCGGCCCTCACTGAACTCCGTATGGACCGCGCACCCCACGAAGTCCACCCGGCGGGCACCCTGCTGGTCCGCGACGCCGACGCCACCCGCTGGTGGACCTGGGCCGGATACCGCGCCAACGCCACCCTCACCGCCTCCCTCGGCAACCTCGCCGACCCCGTCCAGCGCCCCACAGACACCCATATCCGGCTCCGCCAGGACCTCTCCCCCACCGACTGGAAAACCGCCCGCGCCGAACTCCCCGACTCCCTCACCCTGCCCACCGTTGACCCGCGGGCAGTCCGCGGCCTCAAGTTCTCGGCGGCCCTCCCGCCCCGCATCGCCACCACCACCCTTGCCGAACGCCTCGCCGACTTCAACGGCGCCCTCGCCGCAGCCCGCGAGCCCGTGCGGATGGAATGGGGCACCTGAACAACCCGGAACACAGGCGAATTTTCAGGCGGCTGAGGTCCTTCTTGGCCTGGAGGACGCTCGCGCTTGTCTCGATGTCGATGCGGTGGCCGGTGCCGTCTACCCACCTAGGCTTCCACCACGAGGGGCAGGCAGGTCCTGCTCACCAAGATTGAGGTCCGCCTCCAGCAGCCACGCCCCAGTTCCAGTCCTGGTACCAACGCACTTACTCGAGGTCAAGAGATCGCCCATTTGAGATGGAACCACTCAGGTCGCCATGACCGCGTCGAGATACTCTTGCACCGGCTTGAACAGCCCATATGGCACATACTGCGGGATATCACCATGGGCGACCCACGCAAGCTCAGCCAACTCCTCGGCGTCCGCGACATGAGCAGTACCGCCCACCACCTCACAGGCCGTGTACGACATCAACCGACCTGTCTTCGGGTGGACCCGCTCGCCGAGCAGCTTCATGGCGGCCACCTCCACCCCGGTCTCCTCGTGGGTCTCTCGTACGGCGGCGTCTTCGCGGCTTTCACCCGGCTCAATTTCGCCGGCCGGGAACTGCCACGAGAGCTGTCCCTCGCTGACCCGGCGCCGCACCATGAGCACGCGCCCCTCGCTGACGACGATGGCCGCGGCGATGCCCGGCTGCTCCTCCGCGTTCTGCTGCGTCACGTCTGCTCCTCCAGGACAGCCAGGATGGGTGGGAAGATCCTATCGACGGGGATGAAGCGGGGGACCGAGTTTCTTGGGACCCACATGACGTCGATGTTCTCGACTGCGTCGGTGTTGCTGGCTTCGCCCGCCAGGTATTCGCAGAGGAAGTATTCGCACAGCACGCCGGTCACGGGATGAAGCCGGTTCCCAAGGCGCTGCCGGACCGCGCAGTGGACACCCGTTTCATCCAAGGTCTCCCGCACGGTGGTGGTCTCCGCCTTGGCTCCTGGCTTGATGACACCGGCCGGGAACTGCCAGGTGATCCCGGCGGCGTCGTCGTCGCGCCGGCACACGAGCAGCACATCTCGGTTACGGATGACCACAGCGATGGCCACGCGCAGCGCCTGGGCGCCTGACGGTGTCGAATCTGTCGGGCCTCGCTCCTTCGCCAGTAGGAGCGCGAAGCGCTGCCGCGCAGCCACGGGAGCCTGCTCGTAGGCCGTGTCGAGGAGCTGCTGCATCTCCCTGCGAGGGACGACCGAGGCGTCGGAGTGCCAAGCGGCCACGGTTCTCGCGGCGATACCCAAGTGCGCGGCGAACTGTTCGTTGCCGAGGCGTAGGGCGGACTGCAGCAGGCAGGCGTAGCGGCCGGTCCAGCGCTCGACCACGTCCATGATGCTGCCCCCTCATCGTCGCTCTGGTGCAGGAACCTGCGCGCGGAAGGTGCACTCCTACCGCACTGGCACTGCATGGTCACGCAGCTGGAGCGTCGGAAGAATCGGAGTCGCCAGGAGCCAGGCAAACACCCGCCACAGGCTCAGCCCTTGGGCAGGCCACAGAAGGGACGAGGGCACCAGACGATCACATAGGGATTCTAGGTGCGTATCACCGGCGGACGACAACGGAGGCGAAGTTGGCTAGATCGGTCACCTCGATTGGCTGGTCAGCGACGCCATGCCGACGTCCACCCATCCGGGGTATTGCACGCTCGCCCGAGCACCCCGGGCGGCGCCGGTAACCTCAATTAGTGACGGATGATTGACCGTCATATGCCGTTGCTGGAAAGGCGAAAGGGAGCCATGTCCGAGGTTGAGGTACACACCGTCGAGCGCACGCTCGTCCTGCTCAAGCCCGATGCGCTGGCGCGCGGCCTGGCAGGAAGGATCATCGCGCGCTTCGAGGACGCCGCGCTGAAGATCGTCGGCACCAAGATGAAGTGGATGGACGAGGAGTTCACCCGTCGGCACTACTTCGACCTTGAGGAACGGCTGGGCTCGGAGGTCTACAACGTCACGTCGACGTTCATGCAGCAGGGCCCGGTCATCGCCCTGGTGCTGGAGGGCTTCGACGCCATTGCCACAGTCCGCAAGATCGTCGGCAGCACGTACCCGAACCAGGCTCCGGCCGGCACGGTGCGGGGCGACTTCTCGCACTACAGCGCCGCGGCCAGCATCGCCTCTGGCAAGGCCGTCGCGAACCTCGTACACGCCTCCGGCAACGCGGAGGAGGCCAAGCAGGAGGTGGAGCTGTGGTTCGACAAGGGCGAGCTGCATGAATACAAGACGCTGGCCGAGATCTACACCTACTAGCAGCGGGTCACGGCGTCACTGCGGGGACGCCGTCGCGTTGATCACCACTGGGGCACGACCGTCTGAACCGAGAGGGCACCATGACCAACCAGACCCGCCTGGCCACCACCGACGAGCTGGAGGCGATCTTCCAGCGTGAGCTGGGGACCGACCTGTGGGCGGCCACCGAGACCGCGTATGCCCTGGCGGCGCGCCACCGCGACCTGGGCGACTGGCCCGCTTCGCGTGAGTGGGCCGAGCAGTGCCTCCGTCTGCTGGAGGGCTTCCCCAGCGAGACGGAGGAGCAGGTCGCCACCGGCCGCACATCGGTGGGAGGCGTCCAGCTGCCGACCTACCTGCACTCAGGTGTCGTCCAGGAGCGCTTCGGCGCCCTGGGCTGAACCCCACCGATCCACCGGGGTGATGCGGCCGGGACCGCATCGGCCGCATCACCCCGCGTTCGACCACCAACCCCATAGCGATCGCCCGACCGGACAGGCCCCGCACGGCAGGGTCCGGCTGGCTTCGCCATGCCCGAAACGAGGAGGCAGCAGCCCCGTGGCCGTCGAGATCGAGATGCGCGCCCGCTTCACCAAGGAGGTCCACGACCAGCTCGTCACCCGCCTGAAGGCGGACGGGGAGGACCTGGGCCCCGACGACAAGCACATCTACTTCTACGTGCTCCCCGACCAGCTCCTGAAGGTCACCGACAACACCGCTGCCGGCACCGCCAAGATCACACTCAAGGGGAGCAAGATCGGGCAGGGCGCGGCCTTCACGGAGACCGAGTTCGCCATCGCCCCAGCCGACGTTCCCGCCGCGGTGAAGGTGTTCAACGCCCTCGGGTTCGAGACGTCCATGCACGAGGCGTTCAACTTTCGTCACAACTTCCGCCTCGACGGCGTCGAGATCGCGGTCAAGTGGAGTGAGGCGTGGGGCTACCACGCCGAGTTCGAGGTCCTGTTGGAGGACGGCGCCCCGGACGCCACCCGCGCCGAGGCTGAGGCCAAGATCACGGACGTCGCCACGGCACTCGGCGTGACCTTGATGACGGAGCAGGAGCTGACCGACTTCACCGCAGCCTTCGAGGCCGCCGAGAAGGAGCGCAAGGAGCGCGAGGAGCAGGCCGCGCCGATCCGGTAGGGAACATCACCGCGGAAACCACCAAGGGGGTGGGCACGAATGAGCACGACCCCGTTGACCGCAAGTCTGATCGACCTGGCCGCCCAGGGGCAGCTCCCGCTCCACCAGCACATGGATCACGCCACTGTCGCGTGGATCAGCGACCACAGGCCCGACCTCCCGCCGGCGCCACAGCCAGCCTTGCGCCCGCAGTCGAAGGAGCTGCTCGCGCACGGCGGTCTGCCCACCCGATGGTGGGCAGACCCTCGCCTGTACACCTCCCTCCACGGAGTCCGGCACGCAATGAGGACGGCGGCGCTCGCCGCCCTCCTCGCCGAAGCGAACGACCTCGGCGACGGCGACGCCACCACCGCGATCATCGCCGCCGCCATCCACGACTGCCAGCGGCGCCACGACCAGGACGACTGCGGACACGGCGCCCGCGCGGCCATCTGGCTCGCTGCGAACGCCGACACCGTCTGGGGCCACTTCGGCCTCACCGCGACACCCCGACGGATCGTGCAGGCGTGCACCGCCATCCGCCTGCACGACATCCCGTACGAAGCGTTCACCGCGGACGACAAGGCCGACCACGCCCGGGCCGAGCGCATCACCGACGTGGTCAAGGCCGCCGATGCCCTGGACCGCTACCGTCTGCCGAAGCTGAAGTGGTGGCCGGACGCCCGGTACGTCCGCGAGCCCGCCTTCGACCAGCTACGCGGCCTCGCCTTCAACCTGGTCCTCGTCTCCGAGCGGGCCCACCTCGCCGGGGCCAGCGGCTCCACAGCCGTCCGCTACGCGCTCGCCGAGAAGGGCCTGGTCTAGCCGTGGACTTCCTCGACGCTTACCACCTGTGGGCCGACGCCCACGCCTTCTTCGACTCCACTCTCATCCCCAGTCCCTCCGACGACACCGACCCGCTCGCCACTCAGGCCGCAGGCTGGGACAGACGGCTCGTCGAGGACACTCCGAACGGCCACCTGTTGCGGCGGAACGCCCTCTTCGAGGCCCTGAGCGGCAACGGCAAGCTGCACCTGCTGCACGTCACCCACGCTCTGGAGGAGATCAGCCGGCAGGGGGTGCTCTACCCCTCGGGCGGTTGCCTCGTCGGAAGCATCTACTGCGCGCCTCTCACCGCGACCGACCAGGGCTTCCGCATGCACAACCTGGGCGCCTACGTCCTGACCAAGGAAGCGCCGACCTTCCTGGCCAAGCTCGGCGTCACCGGCCGCGTCCCCACCCCGCTGATCTTCGAGATCGACACCCCGCCTCAGGTGTACCGCGGGCTCGCCGGCGTGGACTACCTGCGGCTGGGCCTCATCCACCTGCAGATCTACAGCCACCTCGAATATCTGCTGAGCAAGAACGAACGACACCAGCTGCGCGAGACCGTCGTCAGCCGGGTCAAAAACTCGGCCGCGTTCCTCGCTACCGCTGCCGCCGTCGCCTACCAGGGCACCAGGGTGGGCGCCGATCCGTTCCTCAAGCTGCTTGACGAGACGATCCCCCGCCTGCCGATCCTCGGCTACCTGTATTTCGAAGCGGTCGCCGAATACCTGATGCTCCACTCGGTCTCGCACCAGACCCGACGCCTGGCCGAACTCGGTGAGCTGAACAACTGGCTATACAAGGAGATGCTGTTCGCCGCCTTCCCCGCCATGGCCGGCAAGTTCGACCTGACGAGGTTCCGGCCCCGCCCGAAGCAGCTCTCCGCGCTCATCCACCGAGTCGATCCGACCATCGATGCCAGACACGCGAGCGCGTACTTGGTCGAGCGGATCAGCTATCTCGCCGCAGCCCGCCTCTTCGCACCCGGCGACGTCCCCGAAGACTGGCACCACACGCGCTGGGAGTTCGACTCTCTGGCCACCCAGCTCGGCCCTCTGCTGGGTCATCTCATCCACCGGGAGTTGCGCACATTCGGCCGCTACCCCGACTTCTACTTTTACTTCGACCAGCACAAGGCGCTGCAAGCCTGGAACTACTGGAACCACATGGACATCGTCGCCCCGTTCAACGGCACGATGCCCAAAGGTGAGGTCGGCATCAATCCGGCCTACCCCAACCTCGACTACCGCGTCTGGCGCGCCGAGCAAGACGAGGCCGGCCACCTGCACCCGGCCGAGGAGCTCTCGCTGACCATCGCCCCGCGACTGGTGGACATCAAGTACACCCTCATGCGCAACAACCAGTGGTCCCCCGCTCCTAGCGCCGCCTGAGCCACCAGCGGGTCCACCCATCACAAGCACTCTCGCACAGGAGCCCCGTGATGAGTCCCTTCGGTGTACCTTCCGTCGACCTTCTCAGCGAGCAGATCGAAACCGTCCTCGCCGACCCCGCCACCACCCACGGCCTCGCCCGCGCCCTCCGGGCCGCCGCCAAGGAGATCGAACTCCACCGCTACCACCACGCCAGCCGCCACGCCTGGCCCCACGGCCGCATCGACGACAAGCCCGCCAAGGTCCAGATCGGTGGAGGGGCCCACCGCGTCGACGGCTTCTTCAACATCGACCTCGTCCCGCCGGCCGACCTCCTCTGGGACATCCGCGAAGGCATACCCCTTCAGGACGACAGCGCCGAGGAGATCTTCTCCGAGCACTTCCTGGAGCACATCGACTACCCACGCTCCGCGAAGCACTATGTCCGAGAGGCGCACCGAGTCCTTGTACAGGGCGGCCGGATCGTCACTGGTGTCCCCGACGCCGCCTTCGCCCTGAGCGAGTACCCCAATGCCCTGGAAGACTCCGACGAGATGATCCGGCGCTGGTATGCCAAGCGCGACGGCCTCAGCGACATCAACACCCGCCTCGACCTCGTCAATCTCGTCTTCCGAGACCAGGACGACGACCCCACGTACACCCCGCACCTGTGGGCCTACGACCACGACAAGCTTGTCCAGCTCTTCACCGAAACCGGCTTCACCACCGTCGAACCCTGGACGTTCGACCCCACCATTGCCAACCCGAAGCGCCAGTGGGGCAGCGTCTACGTCATCGCGACGAAGTAGTGCGCCAGCCCAGCGGTCGGCGCAGACAGGAGCCTTCGGCTGCCAGTAGCGCTCGCCGGCCCGACGCACGGCACGAGGACTCTCCGCCGCTGAGCCATTTGCGCGGTGAGCCAAGACGTTCATCGAGCATGTAAGCGTGGGGCGGCGCAACATAGCGCGGGGTCGCCGATCCCGCACATCATTGGTAGTCCGCCACCACGTCCTGTCCCTACGTCGAAAGGCATCACCCGACGAGCCCGGACCGCCCACACGAGCAGGCACGACCGAGGAACCCGCCAGCGATCACGCTGCCGCGTAGCTCGCCAGGAACAGGTTTTGCGCCCGCTCCACATCCCTCGGCGTACGCAACTGCACCTCCAGATCACCCGTCCCATGGTGACCGAGACCGGAAACATCCCGGGTGAATCCCGGGACAAGGTCGACGTCCTTCGGATCAACCTTCAGGTAGACCAGCAGCTTGCTCCGCTGCGGCGGACAGAGGCAGGCGAAGTTCCGCAGCCGCTGGTACGCCCGGTACGTTTTGCGCTCGACGCGGTTCACACCGTCCCCGAGCCCGAGCAATGCCTCATCGACCGCGCTCGCCAGCTCAACCATCGACGCGTCCTGGATGCCAGCTGTCGCCCGGGCAACCGCCTGGCGGCGGGCTCGGCGTGCCGCCTGCATGCCGCCGCTCCCGGACGCCACGGTCTCAAGCCCGAGCAGGTCGCTCCCGAACAGTCGGTAGCGAACCAGGTCGATCGACCGCCGGTGCTCGTGCACGGCATGCACGTCGTAACGCGTGAAGTCGCCGGCGATACAGATCAGGCGAGGGCTGCTCCACAAGACCTGGGACGCGGCCCTCATCCCGAGCCGGTCGAGGACCAGGTGCTCGAACTCGGCACGGTGGTCCATTAGCCACGCCAGGTAGAACAGGCCCTGGTTGATGACGCCGGCGTCGATGCCGCGCTTGTACTCGACGATGACCGGCGATCCGTTCTCGTCCAGCCCGAGCGAATCGATCCGGCCCTTGTGGACCGGCCCGGTGCCGTACTCACTCGCCAGGAAACGGACGCCTAGCAGCGTCTCCATGTGCGCCTCGACGAGACCCTGCACATCTGCCTCGACCTCAGCAAGACGCGGCATGACCTCGCTCACGCCACATTTCGATGCGTCCGTCCGGAACAACTTCAAGCCGACCACCCCCGTTATCGCATAGGAGATCGACAACGTCGGACGGGCAGAGATTTGTTTCCGCAACCGGCGCGAGTCACGTGAAGAAGGTGTGCCGGATGCCCGATCGACTGGGTCAGCTGCCCCGGCGCGCAGCACGCAGCCCGGTGGTACCCGTGATTCGTCAGCGTCCAGCACGAATCCAGCACAGCACCGGAGATCCGGAGTTGACGGCAGGTGACGAGGGGTCAGGAAATCCAGTACCTATCCAGCACGGTGAAAATTAAGGGGCCTGACCCCGAAGAGCCAGACCCCAATTGACCTACAGTGGTGCAACGGGGCGAACTGCGACCCATGCAACACCCAACTCATCCGCGGTAACCGTTCGTCACAGTGCTGGGCAATGCAGTGAAGTGCTGGACTCTGCCGACTCCTCTCCGGCATCGTGCCTCACGCTGTCATAGTGAGCCCCTCCACGGCGAGCGAGGCAACATAGCCCCAAATCGCCGGTTAGCCAAACCGGCGATAACGCGGAGTATTGACGGTCACCGCGATGACCGGCGCATGCGGTGTCCGTAGGCCCGGCACGGGCTACCCGCCAAGACGAAAGTAATCGGAATGCACACGCAGATCGAAGGGACTCTGGGCCCTCGCTATAGCCCCGCTCACATCCGCGCCACCTGGGACGGGACGGGGAGCGTGGAGGACGCCTCAAAGGCACTGGGATTCTCACGGGCCAAGGGATACGACCTGATCCGCAACGGGCAGTTTCCGTGCCGTGTGCTACGCATCGGCCGTAGGACGCGTGTTGTCACGGCGTCTCTACTCCGCGTCCTCGAAAGCGGAGATCCGGAGTATAACGATGCCCGCGCCGGATGCCGCCCCACGCCCTAAGCCAGCTTCGACGAGGCTCCGCTTCCGGCGGAGCTTCGTCGTTCCAAGCGCGCCCTTTCACTACCCCGCTCTGAAGGCAGGCTGGCCAGCCGTGTCACCGTCGCTGTCGTACCCCCACGCTACGGTGTCATCATCTTCGGTGAAGACGATTTACGGGATGGCGCCAGTGCAGCTCACCACCTGTTTCACCACGCTCCTCACGGACACGGTCAACCTGAGCCGGTTCAAGCTCGACATGCTCGACAACCGAGTGGACAGTGTCTACCGAGCCCTCAAGGCAGACGAGGAGATCGGACACCTCGTCCTCGACAAGATCCCTCAGGGTTCGTGGGCGCAGAGAACCATCATCAACCCGGTCGGCGACAAGGAGTTCGATGCCGACTTCCTCCTTCTGATGGAGGAGAACCCGGACTGGCACGGCAGCCCCAAGACCTACATCGACAAGGTCTACGCGGCACTGGACCGCCACAGCCGTTACCGCGAGATGCCGCACTCGCGCAAGTGCCGTTGCGTGCGTCTGGAATACAAGAACCTGATGCACGTGGACATCGTCCCGTACGTCCAACTCAGCGACGGCCGCGAGGTCATCGTCAACCGGGACGACAACTGCTGGGAGGCGACGGACCCCGAGGGCTTCACGGCCTGGATGCGCAATCAGGACGACATCACCGGCGGGAACCTGCGGAGGGTCATCCGGCTGATGAAGTACCTGCGCGACCACAAGAACTCCTTCACCGGAACCCGGTCGATCATCCTCACGACTTTGCTCGGAAACCAGGTCAGCGACACCAAGGCGCTGATCGATCCGGGCTACTACGCCAACGTCCCCACGACCCTGCTCCACCTGGTCCAGGACCTCAACACCTACCTGCAGGCCAACCCCAACAAGCCGTCCATCGCCGACCCCTCCGGGTCGGGCGTCACGTTTGACCACCGCTGGACCCAGGACACCTACGCCTACTTCCGCGAGCGGATCCGCGTGCACACGGAGGAGATCGAGGCTGCCTACCACCATGCGGACAAGGAGACCAGCATCGAGCTGTGGCAGGGTCTGTTCGGCACGGGCTTCAAGGAGCCCGACGCCCAGCAGAGCAGCGCGAAGTTCCCCGCCTCGGCCGCGTCCGTGGCCGCCGTGACGACGACGGGGCGGTCGGGGCGCGCTGGATGAGCAAGCGAAAACCCGGGCGGTTCGGCGCTCCCACACCGTGGCAGAGACAGGCGCTCGCGGATCTCCGCGCGATCGGTGCCGAGCAGCCGGACACCCTGCGCGTGGTGGGAGTGCCTGACCGTACGGACGACGGCGCCCTGGCAATCACGATCGAGATCGACACGAGGGGGACCGTCTCGGTGGAGGGAGGGATTCGGCTTCAGCCGCGCGAGCGGTTCGTTCTCCGCGTCCCGTCCTCCCCGCTGCTCCCCCCGCAGGTCGACGTCACGCACACCCGGTTCATCGGCTACCCCCACGTCCTGCAGGGCCACCGGCTGTGCCTGTACCTGGACCCGGCGCGAGAATGGAACCCGGCAGGCGGCATCCGCTCCAGCCTAAACCGCCTGTGGGCCTGGCTCGGCGATGCCGCCGGCAACCGGTTCAACGCCTCAACCGCCCTTTATCACGCGGTCGGCGGGGTCCTGCATCAGTCCGCAGGAACACCCACCATCGTTGTGCGTGAACCCGTGCTCGGAAAGTGCGTCCAGGCCGCATACCTGATCCCAAGGACCGCTCAGCGCCTGGACCTCACCTTCACTCCACAAGAACCTCCCACGGCACGCCTGCCGGTCATCATCCTCCCCGCGCCCCTGCCAATGGGAGCCGGCACCACACTCGTCGAACTCCTCCAGCAGATCGATGCGCCACTCGCCAGCCGTGCCCCCACCGCCAGGCCGTTCGCGCCGGCCGTGCTGACCTCCCTCGCGACCAGCGTGGTGAGAAACGCTGAAGACACACCCCAATACCTCCTCCTGGCCGTGCCCCACCCCGCCGGCGGCCCACCCCATCTGCTCGCGGGCCGAATCCCCGCAAGCGCCGCCAACGAACTCCGCAGCCTCGCAAGGCGCCAGCCCGGTTGTCTGAGCACTCTCACCCCCAGCGCGGTCAACCCGGCCCTCCCGACCGAGTGGTGCCGAGTGTCCGACGAACGGCATACCGTCACAACCCGCCGCGACGACAACCGCCCCGTCAACAGCTACCAGAACAAGCACATTCACATCTGGGGCTGCGGAGGCATCGGATCCTGGACCGCCGAGTTCATCGCACGCGCAGGAGCAGCACGCATCACGCTGTGCGACCCCAGCGTCGTCACCGGCGGGCTGCTCGTCCGGCAGAACTTCCTCGAGACCGACCTCGGCGCGGCCAAGGCCGCCGCACTGGCTGACCGACTGCGTAACATCGACGACCGCCTGACCGTCGACATCGCCGAGGGCCTCCTCCCCGAGGACGCCGAACTGATCATGAACCAGGCCGACCTCGTGATCGACGCCACGGTCAGCATGGCCATCGGGCAATGCCTCGATGTCCTCGCCCGCACACCCAACCGCAAGGCAACCCTCGCCCAGATCGCCACAGACACACGCACCGGGACACTTGGCATCCTCACCGTCTGCGCACCGGGAACCCTCCAAGGCCCCCACAGCTTGGACTCCCTGGCCAGCCCCTCGGTACTCAACGACCACCAACTCGAGCTGTACCACACCCTGTGGCAAGAAGGAGAGCCCGACGACGAACTCATCCCGACCCGCGGCTGCTCCGTTCCCACCTTCCACGGATCCTCAGCCGACCTCGCCGCCGTCGCCGCCACGCTCACCACGTTTCTCGGCATGCAGCTGGCCGCGTCGAAGTCGGGAACCCACCTGGTCGCTCTTCCACACGCCCGCAGCGGACCGCACCATCACTACGTCCCCCATGTCCCCTAGCCCGGCCGGTGCGGCCAGACCGAGCGCTCATACCCCCTACTTCCCCTGCACGGCACCACAGCAACAGACCCGGTGTCCCCGAACCAAGGCCCGCGACACACTCAACCCCCGCCTGCGCCAAGAGGAGTCGACCTGTGGCACGCAAGTCCATCCCCGACGTCGAGCGGCTCAAGGTCTGGGTCCGCGCCGGCGGACGATGTGAACTTTGCGGAACCTACCTTCTCGAGGGAAAACTCACCTATCAGGACTTCCCCCTCGGAGAGCTCGCCCACATCGTGGGGCAGGACGCAACGCCGAAGTCACCGCGCGGCATGGACCCCCTCCCGAAGGACCAGCGCGACCTGGCTGACAACCTCATGCTGCTGTGCCGTGGCGAGCATAACGAAATCGACCGCAAGGGCTCTCTCGACGTCATGACGGTCGAACGGCTCCGGCGCATCAAGCGCGATCGGGAGGAGTGGATCCGGCGGCTGACCGCTCTTAACCCGGAAACCGGCACCGTGGTAATCCGGCTGATCGGACAGGTCCGCGGTCAGGAAGTCGAACTCACCAAGCCCACTGCCGCCGAGGCCGTCATCCGCTCCGAAGAGCGATTCCCCGACTTCCCCCTCAGCCTGCACGGCGACGGCTTCGAGATCGATCTACGACGCATACCCGGTGAGAAGGCCGGCGGGCCAGCGTACTGGGAACAGTGCCAGCAGCAAATCGATCGGGTCCTGGAACACAAGCTGGCGGAAGCGCTGCGTGAGGACTCAGTGCACCACGTGAGTGCCTTCGCCTTCGCGCGCTTGCCACTGCTTGCCTATTTCGGCTCCCGCTTGGACGACACATTCACCGTCTCCATCTACCAACGGCACCGCAGCACGGAATCCTGGTCCTGGCCCGACACGACGGACCGGATGGTGCGCTTCGTCACCGAGCCGCCTCTCTCTCCTGCCCCTGACGCCTCTGACGGAGTGCTGATATTGAACATCTCCGGATCGATCCAGGCAGAAGAGCAACCCCAACAGCTTGCCCTGCTTCCGCGCTGGACGATTCGCCCGTACGACGTCACCCCGTCCGTCGACGTAATCAATTCCGTTCCCACGCTCAACGAGTTCACCTCGGTGCTCCGGAAACTGCTCTCCGAACTGGAGGCCAACCACAAGAACCTACGACGACTGCACATACTGGCAGCTATCCCCGTGTCAGCTGCGGTGACGCTCGGCCGTGTCCACGATGCCAACGTTCACCCCGACCTGGTCATCTATGACCGCACCGCCGGCCAGTACACGGCAGCGTTGCGCATCTCTTGACGATCACGCACAAGGCGGCAAAAGCCTGCAGCAATGATTGCCTGCCCCAACTGCCGTGCGACCAGGACCTGCAGCACCGTGACCGCCGAGTTCCGCCAACTGTTGCGTAAGCGACTACGGCTCCACAAGGGGCAGCACTTGCCTTACCTCGTGCTGCTCCTGGGGCGTCGCCGCGAGAGCGCACCGGTCGCGGCAAACCGTCGCGTTCCCTCGCAGGATTGACGCCTCGTACAGCCCGCGAAGCCCGGTCGCCTCTCAAGCCCCTATAGCGGGGGCCTACAATAAGTCGGCTGAACTGCATTGTGGCCACGACGCCCTGGCCCCCGGTCAGGTTCCGGGTTGCGGACAGCGTCCGGCAACGAGCGGCGTGTAGCGATGCCACAATTCGGTTCTGGCCGCGATTTCGTGAATGATCTTGGACTTCTGGCTTGGCCTGCCGAGCTCTTGCTCCCGATCGGAAGACTGCAGTGTTCTGAGGTGGCGGAGTCGCCCGCCGCCCCCGTGTCCAGCCGGGGCTCCCCGCCAAGGGCGCCTTCGGCGTCACTCACGCGATGGTGGCTTCGCCCCCGTGCTGTCAGTGCCGCCTCCTACAGTGCTTCCATGTCTGACAACGAACGGCCGCCGAACCACAGGCTGGTGGTGGCCGTGTATCCCGCCGGCACCCACCTCGACTGCTCCCGCGCCTCCTCCAACGGGATGCGCGGCAACGTACGCGACGACCGGGACAACTCGCTCATCGGCCAGGCCGAACTCTTTGACGCCCCCGACCGGTACGCCGCTGGCTACCAGGACGGCTACGACCACCGGTCCCACGACGACGAGTTCCTCCGTTACCTCGCGGACTTGCTCGCCCGCGAGGTGGTCCAGTGGTTGGGGGGCCTCGCTTTTGACGCGGCGGCCCGCGGCTACGCCACCGCCCGCCCTCGCGTCAACGCCTGGGTGCGCCAACGCGTGGACAAGTTGCGCAGCCGCTCACCGAGGGTCGCTGCAGCCACCCACCCCAAGCTCGCCCAGGAATCCGGTCCCGAGCACGTACCGCCGCGACCGGCCGCCGCGACCGCGGGCCACCACCGGGTGGACCCCGTGCTGCGCGCCGACCAAGGCGATGCCTGCGTGAACGCCGCCCTGGAGCGGATCAGCGCTCGGGCGGTCGAGGTCCACGGGATGGCCGCGCGCTACGCCGCGGACCTGCCTGCGGCCGATGCCGCCGACGAGGCCATGCGCCAGGCCGTGGCTGCGGCTGCGGCTGCGCCAGGACTAGCCGCCGCCGCTCTCCAACTCATCGCTTCTGACGAAGCGCTGGGCCTTACCCCTGAGCAGCAGATGTACATGTGGGAGCGTGCCGCCGAACTCGACCTCGCCGTGGTCGAAGACCTCACTGGCACTCACACCATGCCGGCAGAGGACGTCGCGCTGCAGAGCCTTGGTGCGCGAGGGGCTAGAGGCTCGGCCAGCGAACCAACTCAGCCCTGATCGCTGTCAAGGCTCGCGGATCTCGGTGGCCGTCTGCCGGGATCGGCTGCCACGATGTGGCTGGCGAAGTCGCCCGCAAGGATGCGGCAGCCCGAGAAGCAAGGGAGTCGTCCATGTTGCTGCGGCCCGGGGTCACCTGCGAGAAGGCGATCAGGTTCCTGGACGACCTGGTCCAGGGCGGCCTCAACGACGTCCGCAACTCCGTCCCGAACTTCGCCCAGCCGATGCTGGCGGGTGTGGAACCCTCGAAGCTGGCCGGGCCCGACCTGGTGGTGACGCTACGGCAGTACACCGAGTGGACCGCGACGACCGCCCGGCAACTGGCGGATGTCTTCGCCGACCCGGCGGTGCCAGCGCGGCTGCGCGGCGGGCACTACAGCCACATCGTGCACAGCCCCCTGACGCCCTACCGAACCGCGCTGCTGCTGCACTGGGAGTTGGACGAGCTGGCGACGTACTTCATGGAACTGCAGAACCAGATGCGGCAGACCGTGGAGGAGTACCGCAGCTACCGGCAGCGTGTGCTGGTCGTGGACGCGAACACCCTGCTGCACTGTCAGCGCTTCGACAAAATCCCGTGGTCTCGGGTGTGCGGGAAGGGCCCGGCGACGCTGGTGATCCCGCACGTGGTGGTGGAAGAGATCGACACCAAGTCCTACTCCGAGGGCAGCGAGAAGATCAGGAAACGGGCGCGCGGGGTCTACGAGCTGCTGGGCGACGTTCTCAAGGGGCTGTCCACCGAAGGTCGCTTCGAATTGCACGACGGCACCGAGGTCCAGGTCCTACGCGACGAGCTTGGGCACCGACGCCTGCCGAACAACGACGACGAAGCCGTGGCCCGCGCGGCCCACCTGCAGCAGGCCATAGCACCGCGTCAGATCACCGTCATCACGCGCGACAACGGGATGCGCGGCAAGGCCATGACCTGGTGCCTGCCCTGGGGCTTCCCACCGGACAAGTACCTGATCCCCGAGGATGGCTTCGGTGCGAAGCACCGAGAGGCGAATCTCGCGAGTATCAGCGTCGACGTCCCCGAGGACGGTGACGACACGTAGTCCCGCCTTGGGACCGCGGCCTTCCGTGACGGCTACGACCGGTGCTTCATCGGCCCGCGCCTCCGAGTAGATCGTTCACGGCGCCGCGGTCAGAACCGTTTTTCAAGGCTCTGGCCGCGATTCCGCGAAGCCACGGAAGACGTGTGTGGACAGGCCGTGCATGAAGTTCAGAGACTCCCGGGTGCCCTGTGGCGGCGAACTGACCTATGACATCGCGAAGTTGCTCAAGGAAGTGGCGCAGACTGGCGGCCACGGCATAGCACTCGTCGTTCCAGGATGCAGTCCTGGACATGTGGACCGGGCCGTTAGCCGGGAGAGAGTCCTGGTGTCGCGCGTCGCTGGCTATGACGTCGTCAACCGGACCCAGCGTGACGGCCCGAAATGGCCCCACTTTGTGAAGACCACCGACGGGTGATGGGGCTCCGGCGTGGCCCGGAAACCGCCGACCTCCCGGCCCGGCCTGCCGTGGGAGTGACGCTTAATGCCCCACGACCTCACGGAAGTCGTGATTCTGTTACTCCAAGCGCCACCGTCCAGCACTAGGGCGTGGTGGCGGTCAGGGTCAGGCGTGGGGAGAGGCCAGAGGTGAACGAGGAGAGGTTCAGCGAGATGGCGGGCCAGCTCGCCCGAGCCAGCTTGGATTCGTGGCGCGCGGGAAACCGAGCCTTCGCAGTGCTGCATTGCGGCATCGGGTGCGAACACATTCTCAAGGCCCTCTTGTGCCGCCACGACCCGCTTCTCATCTCAGAGAAGGGCGACCGGGCCCACCGCTTCCATGCCCTCGGATTCGGAAACGCGCCAGGAGTCAAGCCGCTGGCCGAGGCTCGAACCATCGGCATCACGGAAGCGTTCAGGGACGCGACAGTCTTCATGGACGGACGTATGCCCCTCGACGAGCGCGGCTTTCATCCGGTCGCCGCATCACGCAACGGCGTTGCTCATTACGCGCACCACAGCGAAGAGTCTGCGGCCGAGGTAGTCAAACTCGGTCTCCAGGTCATCGAAGCCGTACGCGCCGAACTGTGCCTCGACTCCTCCACCTTCTGGGGCGAGTACCAGTCCGTCTTCACGAACCTGGACAAGGTCGCCGACCTGCCGAGCCAGAAGGGCCAGAGCGACCGGCCGGCCATCGAAAGAGCGACCGAGGACCTAGCGTTTCGCCAAGCCCAGAAGGTCTTCAGCGAGCTCACCACAGCCGCCCGGACGGCTCAGTCGGTCATTGCATGGTGGGCTGAGGCGCGGCACGCCGACGTCCAGGAAGCCGTAGCCCGCCCAACCTTGAGCGCAGCCCTGCTCACCGCCCTCGACTCCGCTGGGGACCGGATAAGGGACGCGGCGAGAGAGCTTCTCGTCGCCTACGACATAGTCCCCTACACCTTCCCGCTCGAAGCTCCGCCCAGCCCTTCCGAGATCGAGCAGCGGGCGCGGACCGCAGTGATGGTGAAGGTCGTACTCGCATCGAGCGTGGGCGCCGCCATCCGTCGCGTTCACAACGACTTCCCTGCCTTGTCCATCGCGCCGATCCTGGCTGAAGTCAGCGCTTCAGGGCGTCTACTGGAAGACGCCCTGGCGAAACCCGGCACACGCCGCTGGTGGCATAACTGCCCGGCCTGCGGATACAGCGGCAACGTCTACGGTGACCTGGAGCCCAGGGGCTGCTCCTGCGAAGGGGAGTGGGACACCTGCCCGCACGACGACCGGAACGAGGGGGTGGGAAGTATCCAGTCGTTCCTCTGCCCGTTCTGTGGGCTACTTCTGAATCACAGCCCTGAGCTGGCGGCGGCCGGCGTCGCGCCCGAGACGGCAGTGCCCTTGGACGCGTCACCGGCGAGTGGGTGACATAGAACCACCGCCTGCGCCAGGACGGCGTGCAAGATCCGCCGGACAGACCCTAAGCGTCACGAACACCAATGTCAGTGGCATCGGCGACGATCGCCCCGCCCGGCACCACACCACCCCTTGGTCTGAGAGGACACCTCGTGGCCCAATCCTTCACCGTGCAGCTGACCTTCGGCAGCCACCGCATCGAGAACGTCACCTTGCAGTGGGGGTTGGGATGGGCGGCGATACGCGAAGGGACGCTCCCAGCTGGGGCACTGACATCGAAGTCCCGGCTGTGATTGAACTCCTCGATCTGATTACAGCTGGAGCGATCACTGCCGAGCAGGCCCGAGACAAGCTGGACCGTCTGACAGCCGCAATCAAAGAGCGGATGGATCGCGAGTATGAGGAGATGATCGAACTGATGGAGCAGCCCACGCCTCGTGCGGTGCGCGAAAAGATTCGCTTCGATGACCGGTGGGTGTATGCCATATCGACCGACGGCACCCCTGGCTCAGTCAAGATCGGCGTTGCGAAGGACATAGCAATGCGGATCAAGTCGTTGCAGTCAGGCTCCGCGACCAAACTGGAACTTCTCTGGAGCGCTCGCGGTGGGTTCCCTCTTGAGCGCTACCTGCATGAGCAATTCAACGCCAGGCGCACCCACGGGGAGTGGTTCGACTTCGAAAGCTGCCCCGACCCCGTCAAAGAGATCAACGAGGCCGCTCACGCCTTCCTCCAGCAGTTCGCCAAGGAAGGCTCCACAAACCCCTAAGTCCACTGGACTCGTGCATGCCCCCGCGGTGGACTGCTTCATACCGTCGGTGGTCTTCACAAAGTGGGGCCATTTCGGGCCGTCACGCTGGGGCCGGTTGACGACGTCATAGCCACGTCGCCCTGCGGCGTCGTCTCGCTCAGGCGCAGCGCGAAATCCGTGCAGCCGGGTCGCGGATGGATGATCCATAAGAAGGGCCCTAAGGGCTTGCAGATCATTAACACGTTGTCTTGATCATGCTGCTGGGGTCGCCACTCAGGGCTTGAACCCGAGCCTGGAGGGCTGTGAGGGCGGCG